>NZ_SPKP01000028.1:0-56893 GCF_023127835.1 Pseudomonas sp. B329
GAACCAATATCAGCCGTTACCCAAATAACGGATATGTACTCGGTCTGATCCAACATCCTGGTCGGCCCTGAGGCAGCCATCGGGAGCAAGCCCCCTCCCACATGTGGAGCACATGCGGCTCAGAACGCCAGCTTGTACCCCACCGCCATCAACATGACCGCCAGGCACGGGCGTAAGACGCTGTCGGAGATCTTGCCGGTCATATGGCTGCCGAAGTAGATCCCCGGCAACGAGCCCATCAGCAAGAAGCCCAGCAGATGCCAGTCCATATTGCCCATGCTCGCGTGGCCCAGGCCCGCCACCAGGGTCAGGGGCACGGCATGGGCAATTTCGGTGCCCACCAGACGGCGCGTGGCCAGGAACGGATACAGGATAAACAGCGCCACCGTGCCGAGGGCCCCGGCGCCAATGGACGTCAGGGCTACCATGGTGCCAAGGACCGCGCCGGTCACCACGGTCAGGGCGTTCAGGTTGCGCGGGCGCATGTGGTAGTCATCACCGGCATGTCGCTGAGCAAAGGCCAACAGGCTTTTCTTGAACAGGATCGCCAATGCGGTCAGCAACAGCACAAAGCCCAGCGCCTGCTTGATCACCGCATTCATCGCGCTGGGGTCGGTGTGCAGGCTGGCCAGGAACCACAACGTCAAAAGCACCGCCGGCACACTGCCCAAGGTCAGCCAGCCAGTGATGGTCCAGTCGATGTTGCGGTTCTTGCTGTGCACCAGCACACCACCGGACTTGGTGATGGCGGCATACAGCAAGTCAGTGCCCACCGCCGTGGCCGGATTGATACCGAACCACAACAGAATCGGCGTCATCAGGGAGCCTCCACCGACACCGGTCATGCCGACGATAAAACCAACGATCAGGCCGGCAACCACGAAACCAATATTACCCACATCCATTACAGCTACCTGCGGCCTTATAAATTTCTGGGCGCAGGATAGCGATTTTTCTTATAACCACTTATATCAATATGATCTGACTTTATGCCTTTTCTGCCAGACGATGGCAGACATAGGGCTGAATCTGATACCGGAACGCTACAGTGTCACGCCCACGCAGCGCTGGGTGTGTGTCGATCAACTCGCACAATGGCTCGGTCGCCGTGGCCTTTTGCGCGGCTGGTAGCGCCGCGATGAAGCTTACCGACAGGAAGCGATCCATGATCACTTCCTGGGGTTGCCACATGCTGATACGCAAAACAGCTCATTTCAGGTGCGGAAAAGTACTCACCCGTGAAGGCTTCGCGCCAACGCCCTGTATGAAAACGCGGCGTGTCGCCTCATAGGGCGGGTGCGGGCGCACAGTGTGCGCCCTCTGAAGTTTATTTTCTAACCGGTGCATCCAATCGGGCGTGTCGCGTGTAGTCCTTGCAGTCACCCCGCTGTTTTACTCAAATGGAGCACTACCCATGAACGCTAAAACACTGTTCTGCTTCGCGGCTGCACTCACCGCCGCGCCTGCGATTTTCGCCCAGACCGGCTTGCCTGAAAGTATCAAGGTGCCCGACGGGCACAAGATTACGATGGAAACCACCGGGGTCGGCGAAATCACCTACGAATGCCGTGACAAAGCCAACGCCGTCGGCCAGACCGAGTGGTTCTTTGTCGGCCCCAAAGCCGTGTTGAATGACCGCAGCGGCAAGCCGGTGGGCAGCTACTTCGGCCCGCCCGCCACCTGGCAAGCCCAGGACGGCTCGAAAATCACCGGTACCCAACTGGCGGTAGCACCTTCAAGTGCAGGCAACCTGCCCTATCAACTGGTCAAGGCCAACCCGGCTGAAGGTAAAGGTGCCATGAGCGGGGTGAGTTACATCCAGCGGGTCGCCCTCAAAGGCGGTGTGGCGCCTAGCAGCGAATGCACGGTGGCGAACAAAGGCCAGCAGGCTGTGGTGAAGTATCAGGCCGACTACATCTTCTGGGCGGCCAACTGAGCAAACTCGGCTACGCTGTCTGTGGCGAGTGCGCTCGCCACAGGACTCAGCCATTTTAAGGATGCCGTGTTTGTTTGATTATCAAGCCTGCCTGGCGGCATGTGCCCGTGGCGACCAACGCGCCTTGCGCCAACTCTATGCCGAGGACAGCAGCCGCTTGCTTGGCGTGGCGTTGCGCATTGTGCGTGACAAAGCCCTGGCCGAAGATGTCGTGCATGACGCGTTTATCAAGGTCTGGCGCGGCGCTGGCAGTTTCGACCCAAGCCGCGGTTCGGCACGGGGCTGGGTGTTCAGCATCACCCGGCACCTGGCGCTCAATGCCGTGCGCAATCACTACCGGGAAGTGGCATTGAGCGATGAACACGAGCAGCTCGCCGCCGCCAATGACAGCTTCGAATTCAGCGCCCGAGAAGGCCAGGTGTACAACTGCCTGGAACAACTCGACCCGACCCGTCGCACGTGCATTCTTCACGCCTATGTCGACGGTTATTCCCACAACGAAATCGCCCGGAAACTGGACACGCCCCTGGGCACCGTCAAAGCCTGGATCAAACGGAGCCTCGTCGCGCTGCGCGAGTGCATGGCATGAGCAACCCACTGGATGAACTCGCCAGCGAATACGTGCTGGGCACCCTGCCCGCCAACCAACGCGCCGAGGTCGAGCAACGCTTGAAACATGACAGCGAGCTGCGTGCGGCGGTGGATGCCTGGGAACAGCGTCTGCTCCCACTGACCGCCTTGGCCGAGCCCGTGCCGCCGTCCGCACAGCTGTGGCGGCGCATTGAACACAGCACGGCAAACCAGGATGCCGGCGTGCCTTGGTGGAACCTGCTGTCGCTCTGGCGTGGATTGGCTGGCGCAGGTTTGGTGACCACACTGGTGTTGGCCGCACTGTTGCTGACCCGCCCGCCCGTAGCCGACTCGACGTTTGTGGTGGTGTTGGTTGCGCCACAGAGCCAGACACCCGGTTGGGTGATCCAGGCCAGCCATGACCAACAGATCCAACTGATTCCGCTAGGCGTAATGGAAGTACCGAACGACAAAGCCCTGCAGTTCTGGACCAAAGGCGATGGCTGGCAGGCTCCGGTGTCGTTGGGGCTGGTCAAGCCAGGGCAAACGCTCTCGGTACCGCTGGACAAGCTGCCGCCGCTTGCGCCCAACCAGCTGTTCGAGCTGACCCTGGAAGACCCGCGTGGCTCGCCGACCGGTAAACCGACCGGGCCGATCCAGGCCATCGGCCGCGCGGTCAAAGTGCTCTGATCAGCTTGCGCTGGGCAACCACACCCGAAACCGCGCTCCGCCCAGAGGCGAGGCCAGGGCTGTCAAGGTGCCGCCCTGGGCCTCCAGGGCACGTCGGCTGATCGCCAGGCCCAGGCCGAAGCCGCCGGTGGCACGGTCGCGGCTGCGGTCCAGGCGGTAGAACGGTTCGAAGATGCGCTCGCGCTGGTCCATCGGTATGCCGATGCCGTCGTCGTCCACCCAGATTTCGCAGCCGTTGGGACACACCTTGACCCCCACCTGAATGCGTTTGTCGCAATAGCGCGTCGCGTTGCGCAGCAGGTTCTGCAAGGCGCGGGCGGTAAGGCGCGGGTCGAGGCTGAAGCGCTCCACGGTGCAGTCGAGCGCCACGTCGATGACAATCTCGGGGTTTTCCAGCTCGTCGTCGACGCTGCCCAGCACGCTGTCGATAAACTCATCGAGCGCCACCTCGACCCGTTCGGGCAATTGCGCAGGATTTTGCAGGCGGCTGTAGGACAGCAATTCCAGCACCAGTTCATCCAGCTCGCGAATATGCGCCACCAGGCTTTGCAGACGCTCGCGACTGGCCTGGGGCAAGTCTTCGGAGAGCGCCAGCGCCAGGCCGAAATCCAGGCGGGTGAGCGGTGTGCGCAGTTCATGGGAGACCGCATTGAGCAAGTCGCGCTGCTGGTTCAGCAGGTGCTCGATATCGTCGGCCATGGTGTCGAACACCGTCGCCAGGCTGCCGATGCTGGAGCTGGGCGGAAGGCGCGTGCGCTCTCCAAGGTGGCCCTTGCCCAACAGCGCGGCGGTGCTTTTGAGGCGCTCCAGGTCACGCCAGTGCGGGCGCAGCCACACCAGCAGGCACGCCAGCAGCGCCGCGCCGATCAGCACGTTCATCGACCAGTACAGCAGGTTCATGTCCAGCGGGTCCGGCGGAATGGTCAGCTTGACCGCGAACTGCTGGTTGATCGGCGAGCTGATTTCTTCCATCCAGCCCCACTCGCCCAGGCGGATCACCGACTTGCCTTGCTCCAGCAGTTGTTCTTCCTGCGGCGTATAGCGAGCGTCCTGACGCAGCAACAGTTCAACCTTCAATGGCGCAAAATCGCGACTCAACTGGTCGGTCACCTGGGACCAGTGCTCCACCGGTGCGCGCTGGTATTGCTTGACCATCAGCTTTTGCAGGCCACGGGACTGTTCGATGTTGTAGTCCATGTAGCGGTGTTCGAACAGTTGGATCACCAGCTTGGGAATCAGAAAGATGGCTGCACTGTAGGTGACGATAGTGATCAGGTAGAGGCGTAGCAGTACACGGAACATGGTTCAGCATTCCCACTCGGAGCGGCTGAACAGATAACCCTTGCCCCACACGGTCTTGATCTTGCGCGCCTCGCCGGCGTGGTCGTCGAACTTGCGCCGCAACTTGGAAATGGCCACGTCCACCGAGCGATCGGTACCGTTGAACTCGATGCCGCGAAGGCGTTGCAGGATCTGGTCGCGGCTGAGCACTTCACCGGCGTGGCGCGCCAGTACCACCAGCAGGTTGTATTCGCCGCTGGACAGCTCCACCGCCTGCTCGCGCCAGGTAACGGTGCGTTCCGACAGGTCGATACACAGGTTGCCCATGATGATCCGGTCGTTGGCCACCTGGGGCTCGGACAGGCTGCTACGGCGCAGCAGCGTGCGCACCCGGGCCAGCAGCACGCGCGGCTCGCAGGGTTTGGTCACATAATCGTCGGCCCCCATTTCCAGGCCCAGCACCTGGTCGTGGCTGTCGTCGCGGGCGGTCAGCATCAGGATCGGCAGGCCCGCCGAGTCGGCGCGCAGCAGGCGGCAGACTTGCAGGCCGTCGAGGCCCGGCAACATCAGGTCGAGGATCACCAGGTCCGGCGGGTTGAGACGCGCACGTTCGCGTACGTGGTCGCCGCGGCTGAGCACACTGACGTGATAGCCATTGCGTTCCAGGTAGCTGGCGATCAGCTCGGAGAGTGCGGCGTCGTCTTCGACCAGAAGGATGTTGGGCATAGGGTGTTTCCAGAAAATACACTGATAAGTCGTACACAAATCCCATGTGGGAAGGGGCTTGCTCCCTCCCACATTTGATCTTCATTGTAAGCAAGGTTGTGCAAGGATATACGCCCCCGACGCCACGCGCGCCGTACCTTACACTTCTTCACACACGACCTACACAGCTTCACAGCACCACGGCGCAGGTGACTTTAGGATGCGCCAGTCAATATTGGGATAAGAGCATGTCGAAGAATCTATTTGCGCCGTTTTGCCTGTTGGCCCTCACACTGGCGCTGAGCGCGTGTGGTCAGTCTGCAGACGAGGCGCCGGAAATGCCCCTGGCCAAAGTGCGCATCGAAACCCTGCAGGCCAAGCCCCTGTCCATTACCAGCGAACTGAGCGGGCGTATCGCCGCGCCGCGCATTGCCGAAGTGCGTGCCCGAGTGGCCGGTGTGGTCATGCAGCGTGTGTTCAAGGAAGGTCACGATGTGAAACAGGGCGACGTGCTGTTCCGCATCGACCCGGCGCCCTTCAAGGCTGACCTGGACAGCGCCCAGGCCAACCTGAGCAAGGCCGAAGCCAATGCGTTCCAGGCCCGCCTGCAAGAGCAGCGCTACAGCCAGTTGGTCGAAGGCAACGCCATCAGCGGCCAGGAATACGACAACGCCCGTGCCGCGCTACGCCAGGCCAACGCCGAAATCGCCGCCAACAAGGCCGCCGTCGAGCGTGCCAAGTTGAACCTGGGCTATGCCACCGTGACCGCGCCGATTTCCGGGCGCATCGGCCGTGCCCTGGTGACCGAAGGCGCGCTGGTCGGCCAGAACGAAGCCACGCCGCTGGCGATCATCCAGCAACTGGACCCGATCCACGCCGACCTCACCCAGTCCACCCGCGAGTTGAACGACCTGCGCCGCGCCTTTCGTGCCGGCAGCCTGAAACAGGTCGGCCAGGACCAGGCCAAGGCCACCCTGATCCAGGACGACGGCAGCCTGTACCCGTTGCCGGGCAAACTGCTGTTCGCCGAGATCAGCGTTGACCCGGGCACCGGGCAAATCACGCTGCGCAGCGAGTTCCCCAACCCGGACCTCGACCTGTTACCCGGCAGTTTCGTACGGGTGCGCCTGGAGCAGGCCGTGGACAAGCAAGGCATCAGCGTGCCGCAACGTGCCATCACCCGTGACAGCGCCGGCATCCCGATGGTGTTGCTGCTGGACGCCGAGCAGACCGTCAGCCAGCAGCCGGTGGAATTGGGCGCGGTGATCGAAGATCGCTGGATTGTCAGCAGCGGCCTCAAGCCCGGCGACCGCATCATCGTCGAGGGCCTGCAACACGCGCGCCCCGGTGAAAAAGTTGAAGTGGACGACAGCCCGCTCGTAAAGGAATAACCCGTCATGCCGCAGTTCTTTATTGACCGCCCGATTTTTGCCTGGGTGGTGGCCCTGTTTATCCTGCTGGCTGGCTTCCTGGCGATCCCGCAGTTGCCGGTAGCCCAGTACCCCAACGTCGCGCCACCGCAGGTGGAAATCTATGCGGTGTACCCGGGTGCCTCGGCCCAGACCCTGGATGAAAGCGTGGTCAGCCTGATCGAGCAAGAGCTCAACGGTGCTGATCACCTGCTGTATTTCGAATCCCAGAGCAGCCTGGGTTCGGCCACCATTACCGCGACCTTCCAGCCGGGTACCAACCCGGAAATGGCCCAGGTGGATGTGCAGAACCGCCTCAAGGTGGTCGAGCCGCGCCTGCCGCAAGCGGTAACCCAGCAAGGCTTGCAGGTGGAAAAAGTCTCCGCCGGCTTCCTGTTGCTGGTGACCTTGACCTCCAGCGACGGCAAGCTCGATGACGTTGCGCTCAGCGATTACCTGGCGCGCAACGTGATGAACGAACTCAAGCGCCTGGACGGCGTCGGCAAGGCCCAGCTGTATGGCGCCGAGCGGGCGATGCGTATCTGGATCGACCCGCAGAAGCTGATCGGTTTCAACCTCACGCCGGCAGACGTCAATGCTGCAATCAGTGCGCAGAACGCCCAGGTCTCGGCAGGCAGCATTGGTGACTTGCCGGGCACCAACACCCAGGAAATCACTGCGGCGATCCTGGTCAAGGGGCAATTGTCGACCCCGGCGGAGTTCGCCGACATTGTCCTCAAGGCCAACCCCGACGGCTCCACCGTGCGCATCGGCGATGTGGCGCGCGTGGAAGTCGGCAGCCAGGAATACCAGTTCTCAACCCGTCTGAACGGCAAGCCCTCCACCGCCGTCAGCGTGCAGCTGTCGCCGGGCGCCAACGCGCTGAGCACCGCGACCCTGGTGCGGGCGAAGATGGACGAACTGTCGCGCTACTTCCCGGCCAATGTGGAATACAAGATCCCCTACGACACCTCGCCGTTCGTCAAGGTCTCGATCACCAAGGTGGTCTACACCTTGCTTGAGGCCATGGCGCTGGTGTTTGCGGTGATGTTCCTGTTCCTGCAGAACGTGCGCTACACCCTGATCCCCACGCTGGTGGTGCCGATTGCACTGATGGGCACCTTTGCCACCATGTTGCTGCTGGGCTTCTCGATCAACGTACTGACCATGTTCGGCATGGTGCTGGCCATCGGCATACTGGTGGACGATGCCATCGTGGTAGTGGAAAACGTCGAACGCATCATGGCCACCGAGGGCTTGTCACCCAAGGACGCGACGAAAAAAGCCATGGGCCAGATCACCGGTGCCATCGTCGGTATCACCCTAGTGCTGGTGGCGGTGTTCCTGCCGATGGCGTTCATGCCCGGTTCTGTGGGGGTGATCTACCAGCAGTTCTCGCTGTCGATGGCCACCTCGATCCTGTTCTCGGCGTTCCTGGCCCTGACCTTGACGCCGGCCCTGTGCGCCACCTTGCTCAAGCCGATTGCCAAGGGCGAGCACCATGCCAAGGGTGGCTTCTTCGGCTGGTTCAACCGACGCTTCGAGCAACTCACCGACCGTTATGAAGGCTGGGTGGCCTATGCCCTCAAGCGCAGCGGCCGCTACCTGCTGATCTACCTGGTATTGCTGGTGGGCATGGGGCTGTTGTTCAGCCGCCTGCCCTCCTCGTTCCTGCCGGTGGAAGATCAGGGCTACACCATCACCGATATCCAGCTGCCGCCGGGTGCCAGCAAGAACCGCACGGTGCAGGTGGCCGAACAGATCGAAGCGCACAACGCAGGCGAGCCTGGGGTGGGCGACACCACCATGATCATGGGCTTCAGTTTCTCCGGTTCCGGACAGAACGCGGCGCTGGCATTTACCACGCTCAAGGACTGGTCGGAACGCGGCAGTGATGATTCGGCAGCGTCGATTGCCGACCGCGCCAACATGGCCTTCAGCGAACTCAAGGATGCGATTGCCTATGCCGTCCTGCCACCGCCGGTAGACGGCCTCGGCACCTCCAGTGGTTTCGAGTTCCGCCTGCAGGACCGTGGCGGCGTTGGCCACGCCGGGTTGATGGCTGCGCGTACCGAACTGCTGGACGCTGCGGCAAAAAGCCCGATCCTGGCCAACGTGCGCGAAAGCGCCCTGGCCGAAGCCCCGCAAGTGCAACTGGAAGTCGACCGCAAGCAAGCCAATGCCTTGGGCGTGTCGTTTGCCGACGTCGGCAATGTGCTCTCCTCGGCGATTGGTTCGGCGTATATCAATGACTTCCCCAACCAGGGCCGTATGCAGCGGGTGGTGGTGCAGGCCGAAGGCGACCAGCGCAGCCAGGTGGCCGACCTGATGAAGATCAACGTGCGCAACAACGCCGGCAAGATGGTGCCGCTGTCGGCCTTTGTCGAAGCCAAGTGGACCCAGGGCCCGACGCAGTTGACCCGCTACAACGGCTACCCAGCCATCGCCATCAGCGGTGAAGCGGCGCCGGGGCACAGCACCGGCGAGGCCATGGAAGAAATCCAGCGCCTGGTCAGCCAGTTGCCCGCCGGGCTGGGCCAGGAATGGACCGGGTTGTCCTTGCAGGAGCGCTTGTCCGGCTCCCAGGCACCGTTGCTGTTGGGCCTGTCCTTGCTGATCGTGTTCCTGTGCCTGGCCGCGCTGTATGAAAGCTGGTCGATCCCGACCTCGGTGTTGCTGGTGGTGCCGCTGGGCGTACTGGGAGCGGTGCTGGCGGTGTCCTTGCGCGGGATGCCCAACGACGTGTTCTTCAAGGTCGGCCTGATCACCATCATCGGCCTGTCGGCGAAAAACGCGATCCTGATCATCGAGTTCGCCAAGGACCTGTATGACCAGGGCGAGGACTTGATCGACGCCACCTTGAAGGCGGCGCGGTTGCGACTGCGACCGATCATCATGACCTCGCTGGCGTTTATCCTCGGCGTGGTGCCGCTGGCAATTGCCACCGGGGCCAGTTCGGCCAGCCAGCAGGCAATTGGTACCGGTGTGATTGGCGGGATGATCACGGCGACCTTGGCGGTGGTGTTTGTGCCGGTGTTCTTTGTGGTGGTGATGAAGCTGGTGCGCAAGCGCCACAAAGCGCAATAATCCCGCCGCACGCGATAAAAAATGTGGGAGGGGGCTTGCTCCCGATTGCAATGTGTCAGCCAGCCTATTTGGCACTGATACACCGCAATCGGGAGCAAGCCCCCTCCCACAGGATCAGGTACAGTCTGCTCAACTATCGCCAGCTGTGACCAACCATGTCCTTCCTCGCCCGCACCCACCCTCGCCTCTCGTCTGCCGCCGTACTGGGCCTTGCCGTGGGCATTCTGGTACCGGCTGACACCCTTGCCAGCAAAATCCTGATCGGCTGGAACGCCGGGGTCTGGACCTACCTGATACTGATGCTGTGGTTGACCATTTGCGCCAAGGCCGAAGACGTCAAGCGCATCGCCGAAATCGAAGACGAGAACGCCGGCCTGGTGCTGTTCATGGTGTGCATTGCCGCCATCGCCAGCCTGGCGACCATCACCTTCGAACTGGTGGGCAGCAAGGACCTGGCTGCTTCCGAGCGCCTGCTGCACTACGGTTTTACCGGGCTGACGGTGATCGGCTCGTGGCTATTGATCGGGGTGATTTTCAGCGTGCACTACGCCAGGCTCTATTACACTTGGCCAGGCAAGGAGCCCGCCCTACGTTTTGCCGAAGGCTTGCTCACGCCCAACTATTGGGACTTCCTGTACTTTTCCTTCACCATCGGCGTAGCGGTACAAACCTCGGATGTGGGCGTCGCCACCCGTGGCCTGCGCAAGGTGGTGCTGGGGCAGTCGTTGATCGGTTTTTTGTTCAACACTGCTATTCTGGGCTTTTCGATCAACATCGCCGCCGGGTTGTTTGGCTAGACTGCACAAACCTTCTAGACGCCCACCCCGGTGTTGCCGCTAATAGCCCTTCACTTTCCGCCTCGGTGTTGTATGCCTGCGCACAATTGGATCGACTTGTCCCAGGACGCCGACACCGGTATCGAGACCCTGCGCGCGCATTTCGAAGGCCATGCGTATGACCCCCATTGGCACGACAGCTACCTGGTGGGCGTCACCGAACAAGGCGTGCAGCAATTCAACTGCCGGCGCATGCGCCATGACAGCGTGCCGGGGCAGGTATTCCTGCTGGAGCCTGGAGAACTCCACGACGGCAATGCCCCGACGGTCGACGGCTTCACTTACCGCATGCTCTACCTTGACCCGCAGTGGCTGGAACGGGAAATCGCCAGTGTCTTCGAGGAAGCACCCGCCCATCATCAGTTGAGTTTCGCCCGCACCTTGGCCAGCGATCCACGCCTGGCCCTGGCCACCAGTCAGGCGTTTGAGAGTTTGCACCACGGCGAACTGCGGATCGTGCGGCAGAGCGCGCTGGACTACTTGCTGGAACGCCTCACCGGCCAGCTCTATTGGCGCATGCGCTACCGCGATGACCCACGTTTGCCGCAGGTGGCGCACAAGGCCCGGGAATACCTGCACGCCCATCTGCATCAGGACGTCGGCATGGATGAACTCGGGCTGGCCTGCGGCGTCGACCGCTTTCGCCTGAGCCGCGCGTTCAAGAGCGCCTTCGGCCTGCCGCCCCACGCGTATCTGGTGCAACTGCGCCTGGCCCGTGCCCGGTATCTATTGGCCAAGGGCGATCAACCGGCAGACGTGGCGATGGCCCTGGGTTTCGCCGATCAAAGTCATTTGGGCCGCTGGTTCATGCGGGCTTATGGGCTGACACCGGCCGCGTACCGCAAACGCTGCACAAATCTTCCAGACCGGTAACGCCCGGGCTTGTGAAGATGGGCGCTCTAAATGAGCTCGCCGGAGTCCCCCGTCATGCTGTCCACGTTCGTGCCTTTCATGCTGTTCGCCTTTGTCGCCTCCATCACCCCCGGCCCGACCAATATCCTGGTGCTGAGCAACAGCGCCCGTTACGGCTTCAAGGCTGCATTGCCCATTATTCTGGGGGCTGGTGTGGGGGCGTCGGGGATTGTGCTGCTGGTGGGTTCCGGTGTGGGCCAGTCGCTGGCGCAGATGCCCAGAGTGCAAACGGCGATGCAGTGGGTCGGCATGGCCTGGCTAAGTTACCTGGCCTGGCAGATCTTCAGCGCACCGCCGCATGTCATAGGGGAGCAATCTGCGCACAGGCGACTCGGCCTGTTCGGCTCAGCGTGCTTGCAGCTGATAAACCCCAAGACCTGGATGATGGCACTCGCTGTGGTCAGCGTATTTGCCGGCAACGGTGCAGAGCAGCAAAAACGGATACTGTCTTTGTCACTGATATTTTTTTTGATATCGCTGCCTTGCCTCAGCGCCTGGGCAGTCTTGGGGGCAGGCTCTAATCGATGGCTGGCGTCCCCCCATGCGCAGCGACGTTTCAATCAATGCATGGCGTTGTTGCTCATGAGTTCAACCTGGATAAGTACGATCATGTGAGATTCTTCGGTAGGGGATCTAAACAGAGTTAAATTTCCAGACTGTCATTCCTAACAGTAGACACGCCCGTCAAGAAGCATCTAATACATCGTACGCCCAAGCAAGCCGGGCGCCAGAGAGCCACACGCAGCAAGATTTGTATACTGTTAGTTTTGACAGTTTACGGCGTCGATGCACTGCTGTTACATGAACAAGGCAGAGCCCCACCGACCTCTGTTACTCGCACAATCATCAGCGATGGAGAAGCGATCATGACCGTACTAGCGCAACCGTTAACCTTGGCGCAACAAAAGGCATTACGTCCCAAACGAATTACTGCGACTGGCCTCTTCGAGGCGAAGGTCGATTTATCCCCCATCGAATTTCAAACCACCACCGTGGTGCACGACTTCGAACAAGCTGTCTATAGAATCAATGGCCGACACGCCGATAACTCAGTGACCATAAAAGAAATATTCATTCAGATACCCGATAACGTTCGGGTAGGCCAGGAGATCGACCTCGCAAAACAAGAGTTCACGAATGTTAAGGTCTGGTATTCAGTAAAGTTACCCCAGGATCATTATACAGTGAGCGCCATTGAGGGTACTTTGATCATTCGGGGACTCGCGGCCGGCGTCATTAAAATCAGAGGTACGCTGCATGCTACAACCGATCATGATGTTAACGGGCATGCGCACGTCCTGGACGTCGACTTCGACCTGACCAGTTGATGTTATTCGCAAAAAAAAGCGCCCGCATCTTTCGATACGGGCGTTGTTGTGTGTTACGTCTTTACCAGGTGTAACGCACCCCTACGTTAGCGCCCCAAGGCTGTTCAACCCGGCCGCCGCTGCTGTGCTCAAGGTCGGCATGCAGCTGCAGGTTCTGCGAGAGCTTCACCGCCATACCCGCCCCGAATTCGGCGCGAGAACCAGAGAGGTCGTTGTTGAACACATTGTTGTTCACCGAGACCTTATTGTTGTTGGCAAACTCATGCACCATCGCTGCGCGCAGATAAGGCTGCACGACACTGCCGGAGTCGAGCTGTATATCCCGCCCGACGGTCGCGCCGGCCTTGGCCATGATCGACCGCGTACGCTCACCCTTGGCTTCCAAGCCATTATCCAGGCTGTAATTGGCACCCTGGATCACCACCGTAGACATTTGCGCGTAAGGTTCGATAAAGAACCCGTCGTCCAGCTTGATGTTACGACCGAACTCAGCCGACAGGCCGCCACCGGTATTGTTGTACTTGCCCTTGGATGAGGTGCCGTCACTCAGGCCCACCTTGGACTCATTCTGGAAGCGGTTAACCTTGGCCACCGCATCGAAATACAGGCCGCTCTCCTCGTCCAGCCAGGTCGCATACGCACCCAGGTAGTAACTCTTCACGTTCCCCGAGGTACCGCGCTTGAGGTTCAGGTCAGAGGTGCTGTGACCGGCCATTACGCCCACCAGCCACTGGCTGTCGGCCAAGGGTGTGTCTGCACCGAGGGTAAAGCCCCGCTGGTTCTGGCTGTAGCCAATCCCGGTGCTGTCGGACACTTCGTACTTGTTGCCATAACCGCGTATCCACACGCCCGCCTGTCCAGGCTCGAAACGCAGCTCGCCCATACGCGAACGCAGGGATGTCGCCTCGCCGTACCACACGGTCGGTGCGGTGTTGAACAGCGCCAATACCGAGCGGGTACCGGGGCTGATCACACGGTTGTTCGGGTCGAGGAACCAGTCGGTACCTTCCTTTTTCAGGCCATAGGAATAAGCGCCGACATCGACTACATCGCCCACCAGGGAAAACTGTGCATCACCGCCGCCGGTGTGAACGACGCGGATATCTTGCGGGTTGGTCGGTTCCGCACCGCTGGCTGCGAGCAACAGCTTGTGGTCGCCTTTGGCCTCGCCCTCGACGTTCAAGAAGTCCGTAATGCCACGGGCGAAATCGGTCCCCATGACGAAGGTGCCATTACCCTCAAGGCTGTCTACGTCCAACTGGTAGAACGCATCGGTATCACCGAACTTCACCGTACCGCCGGCGAGGCTCAAGGCGCCCACTTGGCTGTCGCCTGTCAACGCCCAATAAGACTGATCACCGACAGCTAGACTGGTGACATTCTGCAGTTGGCCCGTCAGCCCGGCACGGTTTTGCAAGCTCAAATGCGCCGTGCTGCCGTCCTCGACGATAACGTTGCCACGTAGGTCGCTGTTATCGACATTCATGCTCGCCACGGCGCCGCCGTTGACCTCCAGCAATGAGCCGTTACCGCCGATCAAGGTCGAGCCGTTGCGTATATCGATCTCAACGGCCATCGCCTCGCCGGGAAAACCATTGACGGCAATGGCGGCACCGCTGCGGCCTTCGACGCTGGAGTTATCCAATACCAACTTGCCCGTATTCGCGCTGTTGAGGTCATTGGTGAACACCACGCCGTTCTTGCCACCGATAATCCTGCTTTTTTGGCTGGCAGTTGCCGTTGCACCATCGAGCGACACGCCAAAACTATCGACGCCGGTACCTTCGACCAACGTGTGGTCGTTAAAGTGCAGCTCGCTGTTGCCAGTCGCCACTGCGCCACCGATGTGACCACGGATGGTGCTATTGAATACTTCGGCTACCCCGCCCTTGTCAGAGTCGTGACTCTGGAACGCTTGCAGACCCATGGTGGTATGGCTGGTGATGTTGCTGCCGTTAATAAGCGCATCGCTGTCATCCAGACGCACCGCACCAAACACTGCGTGGCTTGAATCAACGGTGGCGCCGTCGAGGCTCACTAAAGAGCCTTGGGTGGCTCGGATGTCATTGATGCGGCTGCCCGCATTGACAATCAGTGCCGAATCGTTGACCAGGATATGTTGGGCCCGAGCACCATTGACGGTCAGTTCAGATCTGAAATCCAGCTGCCAGTCATTATTGAGTTCGTTGCTTTCAATGGTTTTTGACTCACCAATCAGGTGGTCTGCCTGAGCGGTGGAATGCACAGCCGCAAACATCAAAAAAGTAATAGTTGGAACCTTCATCATCTTGCTCAAAGGTTTGAGCTCGAATTCAGTTAACAGTCGCATGTGAGTTCATCCTCTGGGGGGAGCCTTCGAAACGGTTTGGCTCGTTCCCTGGGAATGAAGCCTTACCGGTGCGGCGCAGAGGTTACGCAGCGAACATACCCATGGCTGTAGGATTTATCTTAGATGGATGTAGCGATTGATATTTTAGAGTGTTGGAAAAACATACTTAACAAAGAAGCTGAAGGTCTTTCCGACAAGGAGCAATACATAACTGTCAGACACACAAAAGGGAAGCCGTGCTTCCCTTTTGTATTTAACGTTTTTCATTGAGTTCAAGGTCTTACGATAGTTACCCCATCACAGTATGTCTCAGGGTTGGAAAATACCGTGTACACCTCAGCCAATTCACTGTTACCGGTAGCCCCAGTGTTGACGATCGTTGAGTAGGTCACCTCGCAAGGCCCAAGCACGGACTGGGTCAGGAATGGACGATAAGGGATTTCAACGACAAATCCATTGTCCTTATCCCCTTGGCTCAACGATGGGTGGGTAAAGGTCTGCGTGAATGGACCCGGTGGAAAGCCAAAGGCTTCACTGAAGATCGTAACGGTTACCGTCACGCTATTACCTACCTCCAACCTCGGATCGCCTGGAATGAAGAGCTCGGCGTAAAGCGTCGGTGGTGCTCCGGGCGCGCGGGTTCGCAGCGATTGGCAACTCCACTCGTCGTTGGCGTCAAGGTGTAAGAACTCAGCAGGCGGCAGTACGACCCTCACTGCATCGATCACGTCGACCATGGTAACGCCCGACGGGTTTTCATTCGTGGTGCCGGGGCCAATGACCACATAGCTGACGGGCTGCAGCTCATTGCCGTGGCGGGCAACGACCTCCCAAGGAATGGTGAACGTCGCGTCATCTCCGGGCACTGTCGTGCTGAGGGGGAAAGGCCCTACTCGCTCTTTCGTAGCCCCCCACAACAGGACAAACTCGTTATTCGCATGGGGCAGCGCTGCAATGGTCCAGAGCGGGATCACAATGGTGACGGGTTGATTCGCATCGCCAATGCGCAGGGTGTTCAGCTCCGGAGTGGGCCCCCCGCCGAACACCTGCGCCAGGTTCAGCGCTGGGTTTACATCGCCGGGTTCAAGAGTGCCTGGAAGAACAGGCCCCTCCACCGACAGGTCAAGCCGCACCGTTTTATCAGGAGAAGGGAAAAACACGCCATTTCGTTCGATACGGTAGCGCAGGGTCACCGTCTGCGGCCCCAGCGTTGCGGTATATGCGTCTTTAATCGCATCATTCATATTGCTGAAGACCACCGGAAAATCAACCAGCTCAGCGGTTTGCGGCCCAAAGGGCTGTGCTTCCCATTGCATCTCGAACTTGTCCAGGCCAGTGGCGTGGTCAGGATAATCTTCAACGTGGGCTTCAATCCCCTGACGATAATCCTGAATATCGAGAAGATCATCCGTGCTGCCGGCACGTGGTGCCGGCGCCAAGGGCAGGAACGGCTCCAAAGGCTGCGGATCGTCCAACAACGAGACTGTTCGAAAATCATTGAACGAGGGACGGCTGACGTTACCTGCCCGGTCAGTGATGGTGTAGAAAATATAATATAGCCCGCTCAGGATAATCAGGTTCCTGGCCAGGAAAAAAGTGCTTACATCAGGGGATGGCAACATAGGCACACCTGAGCCACTCACCAGATACTCGGGGCGCGGGTCCATCACCGGGCTGAAGTACACGTTAATCATATCCCCCGCTTCGAATCGCCCAGTCTGTGGACCAAAGTCATTCGGGGGGATCTGAATCTCCACGCCGCCTTGATCGATCAGGAAGGCATCGTTAATGACCGTGCCCGGCGGCACATTTGCGAAGACTGGAACAAGCGGCTGCTCGCGTGAAGTCGCTACGGCATAGGGTGCAATGGTATCAACCCGAAAAGCACCCGGGTTGGAGGAGTCAAGGGAGGGGCCTGGTATGCCGGCCTGATTACGGTATTGAGTATTCCTGAGCTCGTAGTAGCCATGTGGAAATTCAGGTACCCGCGCGGGAATAAACCTGCTGATTATCGGAGGAACGGGCGTCTGGTTGATTTGATAAGGCGCCACCAAGGTGGTCCAGGTAGGCGGGCTCACAGTGATATCCCGGATTTCAACGCCCATCCAGTCCGTGCCCCTTGATGCTGTCCCGGTCCGTAACTGAACGTTAATGCCAACACGGGCGACGACCGCCGGGATAAGGCCAGTCGCATCATCCAACGCCTCGTCAATCGTGGGTGCATTGAGAACCAAAGGCGCTGGCGTCGTAGTCGAACCACGTTTTCTACTCATTTCAGTCTCTCCTTGCTGCTTTAGAATAGGCACCGCGCGCACTGGCGGGCCGCAAACGCTCGTTCAGTCACTTGAGTTACGGCCAGGAGACTGAAACCGGGACACACTCTCTTCAGCCGAATGATTCTTCGACCAACTACATTCAGTTCAAAATGTTCTACTAAACCCGCACCCTGGCTCAGGGCTCGGGACCATTGCCGCCTTCCCAGCAGTAAACCGGGTTGGGCGGTGGTGGCGATGTAGGCACCAAACGATCGAACTGCACAAACCTGGAAGCTGAACGGCCAATGGGCGTTCGATTCCTGGACACAAGGTAAAGAGCCTCTCCACCGGCATTTATTTTCAATGGCCGGATTACGCGCTCGACGTCACGAATCCAGAAGTTGTAGCCGGATGCATCCGCCACTGCATCCCAGTAATGCTCAAGGGTTTCCACAACATTCGGATCTGGGTCGTCGTCCGGATATTGGCCATACCCCTGGAACCTCAGCGTGATCAAATCCCCGTGCTGGATGTTCGGGTCTGCCGGGATTGCCACCTCGACTCCGTACCAGATTGGCGGTTGGGTGCTGCAGGTCAAATACCGGTTTGGGTGAAGCAAAGCCTGAGGAAATTCAGGCCGAGTGAACTGGATGGGTGGAAGATCGGTTGCCAACCCGACCCGCGCCAACAATGAAAAGGTCGGGTTCACATTACCGGCGCGATCCTCCAAACGATAAAAACAGAAAAGCCATAGCGCGCCAGGGTAGGCGCGGAACACGTCATTGGGCACGTCCACAAAAATGCGGCCGCTATCACTGGTCAGCGGTGGCGAAACCCAAGTGGGTAGGCCGGTTGGCAGCATATTCATATCCGAAAAGTACATCAGCACCTTGTCCCCGACTTCACGTCCGAGATAGCCCTCGGGGATCTCCATGCGCACCATGGGATTTGCATCCAGATAGGGTTGGGTGATCGGATCGATCGGGAAAATGGCAGGCGCCAGTAACGAGCCGACGCCTGGAGCGTCGCGGTCGATTCTGATCGTCACGGGCGACGAGGTATCGACACTCGGGCTATCTGGCCGGGTGTTATGAATCCGGTAGCGCAGGTCAACGATGGCACTGCTCAGCAGGAACGCCTGAGGAATCGTCATGGGCAGAGGGAAGTCGGCATCCGTCAGTGGGCCACGCAGCTCAACGGGCGGGGTATCAACGGACCTGGCACCTCGGACATGCCATTCGAAAATCACGTACTGAAACCTTCCGGGGCCGGGCAAAACCGCCCAAGGTATCTCAAGCAAGATGCGTAGATCAGTGAAATTGAATCGAGCGGGTAATAATCCATCTGGCAATACGTCGAAGACTGTTGGCGCCTCAAGCACAAGGATGCCTCCTGAGCCCGTAGGCCCATTGGCACTCTGGCCAGTAGTGGAAGTAGTCATTTAAACCTCCCGTCATTCAAGCATTTTCTAAACCGCCCCCTGCTCTCAGCATGCCAATACCAGAGGTTCTGTTGGCGCCATTGAACACCTCCTCTGGCCCAGCCGATACTGTCAAAACTCACAGGTAGGACCACCGCTCGTCGGATCTCCCCGCTGACCAGTGGCTTCACACGACCAAGATTCTCTTGACGAAGACGATGGGCTAGTGTTTTCTGAAACCGGTTTCATCCCGTTACTCATTCCAATAAGAAAGGCTTTGCCGTGACTCCATTTTCCGCCGCCCAGCGCAGCCGCGTGACCATGCTCGACGTCGCCGAGCGAGCACGCGTGTCCAAGGCCAGCGTGTCGCGCTTTATCGGCGATGACCGCGCCCTGCTCTCCGATGCCATCGCCCTGCGTATCGAACACGCCATCGCAGAACTCGGCTACCGCCCCAACCAGATGGCCCGTGGCCTCAAGCGTGGGCGCACGCGCCTGATCGGCATGCTGGTGGCTGATATCCGCAACCCCTACTCCATCGCGGTGATGCACGGCGTCGAAACCGCCTGCCGCCAGCACGGCTACAGCCTGGTGGTGTGCAACACCGACCGCGATGACGAGCAGGAGCGCCAGCACTTGGCGGCGCTGCGCTCGTACAACATCGAAGGGCTGATCGTGAACACCCTGGGCCATCACCTCGACCAATTGCTGGAACTGCAACGGGAAATGCCCCTGGTGTTAGTGGACCGCAAGGTCGAGCCGTTGCACAGTGACTTGGTGGGCCTGGACAACCCGGCGGCGGTGCGTATTGCGGTAGAGCATCTTGAGCAACAGGGTTATCGCGACGTGCTGCTGGTGAGCGAGGCCACCGATGGCACCAGTTCACGTTTGGAGCGTTTGGAGAGTTTCAACACCGAGATTGCCAAACGCCCGGCTTTGACAGGTGCCGTGGTTGAACTGGATGGCGAACTGGAAAAGCGTCTGCAAGCCTTTCTCGCCAAATCCGGCCCCAAGGCACTGTTCTGCGCCAACGGCGTGGCAGCACTGGCCTGCACCCGTGTACTCAAGGCCCTGGGCTGCGACCTGTTCGGCGAGGTGGGCTTGATCGCCCTGGATGACCTGGACTGGTACCCGCTGGTGGGTAATGGGATTACCGCCCTCGCCCAACCGACGCAAGCGATTGGCGCCAGCGCTTTTGACTGTTTGCTCAAGCGCCTGCGCGGCGATACCGCCCCCACGCGCACCCTGGATTTTTTACCGGAGCTGATTATCCGCGGCTCTACCCAATCCCCTGTGGGAGCGGGCTTGCCCGCGAAAGCGATAGGTCAGCCACTTCCAAGCTGACTGACACACCGCTTTCGCGGGCAAGCCCGCTCCCACATTTTTTGTTCTGCGCATGAAAATGAAACCGGTTTCAGAGGTAAACAACAATGCATAAATACCCCGTCTCCATCAGCCTTTCCAGCTACGGCGCCGACCTGGTTCGCCAGCAGGGTCAATTGAGTTTTGTCGCGCTGCTCAGCGCCACCGGTGCCCAGCGCATTGAATGGCGTGAAGAACTGCTCACCACCGAGCAACCGGCCGAGCTGGCCCTGGCCGCTGCAGAACAAGGCCTGGAATCAGTATTTTCTTCGCCCTTGGAGCTGTGGGTCGCCGGCCGTGCCCAGCCCAATGCCGAGCTGGCCGCCACCCTGGACCGTGCCCAGGCCTTTGGCTCGGGATGGCTGAAGGTCTCGCTCGGTTACTTCACCGATACCAACGATCTGGAAAGCCTGCACGCCCTGCTCAATCGCCACCCGGTCAAGCTGCTGGTGGAAAACGACCAGACCCTGCACGGTGGACGCATTGAACCGATGCAAAGGTTTTTCACCGAAGTCGAACGCCTGGGCCTTCCGGTGAAAATGACCTTCGATATCGGTAACTGGCAGTGGCAAGACCAGTCCGCGCTCACTGCTGCGCGGTTGCTGGGCCGGCATGTGGATTACCTGCACTGCAAGGCCGTGGCCCGTCGCGCCGACGGCAAGCTCGTGGCCTTGCCGCCGGGCGCCACCGACCTGCATCTGTGGGAACAACTGCTCAAACACATGACTCAAGGTATTACGCGGGCGGTGGAATTTCCGTTGCAGGGCGATGACCTGGTCGAGGTCACTGCGCAACAGGTCGCCACCCTCGCCTGCCTTGGCCAACCCCGCGTGGAGAACGCCCATGTCTGAGATCGATATCCTGTCGTTTGGTGAAACCATGGCGATGTTTGTCGCCGAGCAGACCGGCGATCTGGGCCAGGTCGCGCAGTTTCACAAACGCATTGCCGGCGCCGACAGCAATGTCGCCATCGGCTTGTCGCGCCTGGGGTTCAACGTGGCATGGCTGAGCCGAGTAGGTGACGACTCCCTCGGGCGCTTTGTGGTCGACACGCTGGGCAAGGAAGGCATTGATTGCCGCCATGTGGCCGTCGACCCGTTGCATCCCACCGGGTTTCAGCTCAAGTCGCGCGAAGAGGCCGGCGCTGATCCCCAGGTCGAGTACTTTCGCAAAGGCTCGGCGGCCAGCCATTTGTCCATCGCCGATATCAGCCCTGCGTTGTTGCAAGCCCGCCATCTGCACGCTACCGGGATTCCACCGGCATTGTCCGATGCCACCCGTGAACTCTCCTTCGAACTGATGACGCAGATGCGCAACGCCGGGCGCAGCGTGTCGTTCGACCCGAACCTGCGCCCCTCGCTCTGGGCCAGCCAGGCGCAGATGATCCGCGAAATCAATGCCCTGGCCACTCTGGCGGACTGGGTGTTGCCGGGCCTGGGTGAAGGCCGCCTGCTCACCGGTTTCGAGGATCCTGCGGATATCGCTGCGTTCTACCTCGACCAGGGCGCCGAAGCCGTGGCGATCAAGCTCGGCCCCGAAGGCGCCTATTACCGCACCCACATGGATCAGGGCTTTGTCGCCGCCGTCAAGGTGGAAAAAGTCGTGGACACCGTCGGCGCCGGCGACGGCTTTGCCGTGGGCATGATCAGTGCCCTGCTGGAAAACTCAAGCTTCCCCGAGGCGGTGCAGCGCGCTAACTGGATCGGCAGCCGCGCCGTGCAGAGCCGTGGCGATATGGAGGGTTTGCCGACCCGCGCCGAATTACCCACTCGATCCGTTGCGTAACCCATTACCTGTTGCCACAACTACAACAAGCTCAGGAGCAACCCCATGGAAACCGTAAAACTCGCCACCCGTCGTTGGTGGTACATCATGCCTATCGTGTTTATCACCTACAGCCTGGCCTACCTGGACCGCGCCAACTACGGCTTTGCCGCCGCCTCCGGGATGGCCGAAGACCTGATGATCACGCCCGGCATGTCTTCGCTGCTCGGCGCACTGTTTTTCCTTGGCTACTTTTTCTTCCAGGTGCCGGGGGCGATCTACGCGCAAAAGCGCAGCGTCAAGAAACTGATCTTCGTCAGCCTGATCCTCTGGGGCGGCTTGGCGACGCTGACCGGCGTGGTGTCCAATGCCTACATGCTGATCGTCATCCGCTTCATGCTCGGGGTGGTCGAGGCCGCCGTGATGCCGGCCATGCTGGTGTACCTGTGCCACTGGTTCACCCGTGCCGAACGCTCGCGGGCCAACACCTTCCTGATCCTCGGCAACCCGGTGACCATGCTGTGGATGTCGGTGGTGTCGGGCTACCTGGTGCAGCATTTCAGTTGGCGCTGGATGTTCATCATCGAGGGCCTGCCGGCGGTGTTGTGGGCGTTTATCTGGTGGAAGCTGGCCGATGAGCGTCCCAAGGATGCCAAGTGGCTGAGCGACGCCGAAAAGCACAGCCTGGAAACCGCCCTCGCCGCCGAGCAGGTGGGAATCAAGGCCGTGAAGACCTACGCCGAGGCGTTCCGTTCGCCCAAGGTGATCATCCTCGCCCTGCAGTTTTTTTGCTGGAGCATTGGCGTGTACGGCTTCGTGCTGTGGTTGCCATCGATCCTCAAGGCCGGCTTGCAGATGGACATGGTCGAAGCCGGCTGGCTCTCGGCCCTGCCCTACCTGGCAGCGGTGATCGGGATGCTGGTGGTGTCCTGGGGCTCGGACAAACTGCAAAAGCGTAAGCGCTTTGTGTGGCCACCATTGCTGATTGCGTCCATCGCCTTCTACGCGTCCTACGTGTTGGGTGCCGAACATTTCTGGTGGTCCTACACCCTGCTGGTGATCGCCGGTGCATGCATGTATGCACCCTACGGCCCGTTCTTTGCCATTGTCCCGGAAATCCTCCCAGCCAACGTCGCCGGTGGCGCCATGGCGCTGATCAACAGCATGGGCGCGCTGGGCTCGTTCGGCGGCTCTTACCTGGTGGGCTACCTCAACAGCAGCACCGGCTCGCCTGGCGCTTCGTACCTGTTAATGAGCGGCGCGTTGCTGCTGTCGGTGGTGCTGACGATTTTCCTCAAGCCCGGCGCGAGTGACCGCTCGCCGGTGCCAACCCTGGAGTTGAAGGTAAAAACCTCATGAAAAAGTCTGTTGTGTTGTACAAGAAACTGTCCGCGCCGCTGATGGCCCGCCTGCATGAGCAGGCCGAGGTCACGCTGATCGATGCACTGGATGAGGCCGGCCTGGCCAAACTGCGCGATGCGCTGCCCAGCGCCCATGGTCTGTTGGGTGCAAGCCTGCGCCTGGATGCCCGGTTGCTCGACCTGGCACCCAAGCTGGAAGCCGTAGCCAGCGTCTCGGTCGGGGTCGACAACTACGACATCGACTACCTGACCCAACGCGGCATTCTGCTCAGCAACACCCCGGATGTGCTCACCGAAACCACCGCCGACACCGGCTTTGCGCTGATCCTGGCGACCGCCCGGCGTGTGGTCGAGTTGGCCGACATGGTGCGTGCCGGCCAGTGGAACAAGAACATCGGCCCAGCGCATTTTGGCAGCGATGTGCATGGCAAGACGTTGGGTATCATCGGCATGGGCCGCATCGGCGAAGCCTTGGCCCAGCGTGGGCATTTTGGCTTCGGCATGCCGGTGATCTACCACAGCCATTCGCCAAAGCCTGCGGTGGAGGCGCGCTTTGGCGCGCAGTACCGAAGCCTCCAGGACTTGCTCAAAGAGGCGGATTTTGTCTGCCTGACCCTGCCGTTGACCGCCGAAACCGAGAAGCTGATCGGCGCCGAAGAGTTCGCACTGATGGGGCCGGAGACGATCTTTATCAATATCTCCCGCGGCAAGGTGGTGGACGAGGCTGCGCTGGTCGAAGCGTTGCAGCAACGCACCATCCGGGCGGCTGGGTTGGATGTGTTCGAGAAGGAACCGCTCAGCCACGACTCGCCGTTGCTGCGCTTGAACAACGTGGTAGCCACGCCGCATATCGGCTCGGCGACTCATGAGACGCGCGAGGCGATGGCCAAGTGTGCGGTGGATAATCTGCTGCAGGCGTTATCAGGCGAGCGGCCACAGAATCTGGTCAATCCACATGTGTGGAAGCGTTCTTAACACGCCAAAACTGCGGTGCCTAGCTGTGAACCTTGACAGTATCCCTGTGCTCAGAAAAGCGCTGGAATGACTTTGCGCCCCAACTGAGGCAGGGGCACTAACTCAAGGAGAGTAATGTCATGACGCCTGAAAACAGCACAGGTCCGGTTCCCGTCAAACCTGAGTTACCGGCGGAGGTCGCCAATGGCGTTACCCCCGCCTACCTGCAAGCCAACGGCGACACACTACTGGTGACAGTTCCCGTTTATCCCACGCAAGTCGTAGGAAGCAAGATAGGAATGCGGATCGGGGGGCCTGACGAAGAACTCATCGTTCCTTACGTTATTACCAGCACAACCACCGCAGCAATTGTCCCGATCACTGGCGATGTGCTACGTACCTTTCCAGACGGTGTTCACCTGATCTATTACACCATCACCAACACCTCCGGCCAAGTAAGCCCTAACTCCAAAGGCGCATTCCTGCGCCTGGCCTTGAAGACAACCACATGAGAACACGCTGAGCGGTTAGATAACGAACCTGGCCACCATCCCATTCAAATCCACCGCCAACCTCGACAGCTCATGGCTGGCCGCGCTGGTCTGGTTGGCGCCCGCCGCTGACTGGGTGGCCAGGTCGCGGATGTTGACGAGGTTGCGGTCTACTTCGCGGGAGACCTGGGCCTGTTCTTCCGAGGCGCTGGCAATCACCAGGTTGCGTTCGTTGATCAGGCTGATGGACTGGGTGATCTGCTCCAGGGCCACGCCGGCAGCACGGGCCATTTCCAGGGTGGCCTGGCTGCGTTGGTTGCTTTGCTGCATGGACTGCACCGCTTCACCGGTGCCATTTTGGATGCCAGCGACCATCTTCTCGATTTCCTGGGTCGATTGCGCGGTGCGATGGGCCAGGGCCCGCACTTCGTCGGCGACCACCGCAAAGCCGCGCCCGGCTTCGCCGGCACGGGCGGCTTCAATCGCGGCGTTAAGCGCCAACAGGTTGGTCTGCTCGGCAATCGCACGGATCACGTCGAGGACCTTGCCGATATCCCGTCCTTGAGTCGCCAGGCCTTCGATCATCACGGCGGTGTTTTGCACATCCTGGGTCATGGTCTGGATCGCGCCGACAGTATCCATCACCCGGTCGCGGCCTTCGCGCGCCACGTGGTTGGACTGCCCGGAGGCCTCGGAGGTGGAGACAGCATTACGCGCCACTTCCTCTACCGCTGCGGTCATCTCGTTGACCGCCGTGGCGGCTTGGTCGATTTCATTGTTCTGTTGCTGCAGGCCACGAGAGGCTTCCTCGGTCACCGCACTCAGCTCTTCTGCCGCCGAAGCCAGCTGCGTGGCCGAGCCGGCGATATGCTGGATGGTCTGGCGCAGGTTGGCCTGCATGCTCGACAAGGCACTGAGCAAGCGCGCAGGTTCATCCTTGCCATCGTCCGCGAAGGTTTTGCTGAGGTTGCCGGCGGCGATGGTCTCGGCAACTTCCACGGCTTTGCGCAATGGCGTAACGATGCTGCGGGTCAGCAGCCAAGCCAACAGCACCGTGAGCAATGCGGCCACCACCGACACTGCCACCACACCGGTGATTGCGCCCTCATAACTTTGCCCAGCCGCCGCGTCGGCGGTTTTCGCATCGGCGGCATTGAGGGCGATCAGCTTGTTCAACTGCTCGCCCATCTGGTCGGTGCCGTCCTTGATGCGGCTGTTGATCAGCGCGCGCATTTCATCGACCTTGCCTTGCTTGGACAACACCAGCATGTCGGCCTGGGCCTTCAAGTAATTATCCAGCGTCACGCTGAAGGTCTTGTACATCACCGCCTCTTGCTCGCCCATCGGTAGCTGGGCGTAATGGGCCTGGGCGGCCTTGACCTTATCGGTCAGCACGCCGATGCGGGTTTCGGCTTCCTGCAGGGCAGCCGGTTCGCGGTTGACCAACACCCGGAACGACAGGATGCGCATGCGCAGTACGTTTTCAGTGATGTTGCCCAGGGACGTCACGCTGGGCAGCTGGGTTGCGCTCATGTCCACGGAAGACTGCCGGATCTGCGTCATGCGGTTGACCGCAAACACCCCCAGGATGACCACTAACACTGCAATGAAGGCGAAACCGAGAAACGCTCGAGGCGCAATATTCAGGTGACGAAGGGACATAGGGCTGCTCTCAGAAGTAGTGTTTGCGAGCGTCCCTGCCGCGAAACGATCTGTCAGCGTCAACGCGCCGGCCAGACCTTGGTCACCACTGTTGTCGTTGTAATGTGGGCCTATATTCACTATCGGCCGGGACAGGGTTTTTGCGCAGGGTCTTTATTAATATTTTTTTACACTTCTGACGACCGACACTTTCTGGCATCCTGCGCCTCCATTTTCCGACCCGAGCCTTCATTTTGTCTGACGCTCAAGCCCCCCGCCCGCGCTATAAATCCGACCTGATCTACGGCCTGGAAGACCGCCCGCACTTCACCGCTGCGATTTTTGCCGCCTTGCAGCATGTGCTGGCGAGCTTTGTCGGCATCATTACCCCGACCCTGATCGTCGGCGGCGTACTTGGCCTGGAAAGCGAAGTGCCGTACCTGGTGAGCATGGCGCTATTCGTCTCGGGGCTCGGCACCTTTGTGCAGGCACGCACCTTCGGGCCAGTGGGTTCGGGCCTGTTGTGCCTGCAAGGCACCAGCTTTTCGTTTATCAGCGTGATTCTCAGTGCGGGCTTTATGGTCAAGGCCCGGGGCGGCGGCACCGATGAGATCCTCTCAACGATCTTTGGCATCTGCTTTTTCGCCGCGTTTATCGAGGTAGTGCTGAGCCAGTTCATCGGCAAACTGCGCAAGCTGATCACCCCGGTTGTGACTGGCACCATCATTACCTTGATGGGCCTGTCACTGATCAAGGTGGCAGTCACCGATATGGCCGGCGGCTATGGCGCGGGCGACCTGGGCGCCGCCAGCAATATGGGCCTGGCGGCGCTGGTGCTGCTGACCATCGTGGTGCTCAACCGCTTCAACAACCCGTTCCTGCGTCTGGGTTCGATCGTGATCGGCCTGACGCTGGGCTTCGTGGTGGCGTGGTTGCTGGGCCGTGTGGATATGGCCGCCCTGCCCCAGGTGCCGTTGATCAGCGTGCCGGTACCGTTCAAGTACGGTTTCTCGTTCGACTGGGTGGCGTTTATCCCGGTGGCGGTGATCTTCCTGATTTCGCCTCTGGAAGCCGCTGGTGACCTGACTGCCAACTCGATGATTTCCCAACAACCGGTCAAGGGCCCGCTCTATATCAAGCGCATCAAGTCCGGCCTGCTGGCCGACGGCCTCAACTCGGCGATGGCCGCCACCTTCAACAGCCTGCCGATGGTGACCTTCGCCCAGAACAACGGGGTGATCCAGCTGACCGGCGTGGCCAGCCGCTACGTGGCGTACTTTATCGCCGGGCTGCTGGTGCTGCTGGGGTTGTTCCCGATGATCGGCGCGGTGCTGCAACTGATGCCCAAACCAGTACTTGGCGGCGCGACCCTGATCATGTTCGGCACCGTGGCCGTGGCCGGGATCAAGATCCTCGCCGAAGCCGGCCTGCACCGGCGCAATGTGCTGATCGTGGCGATTTCCCTGGGGATGGGCCTGGGCGTCGCCGCAGTGCCGGAAGTGCTGCGCGATTTGCCCAAGGCGCTGCACAACATCTTCGAATCGCCGATCACTGTGGGCGCGTTCTGTGCAATCCTGCTGAACATTTTCCTGCCCGAAGAGTTCATAGAGCTGGAAGAAGATGAATTCGATCCGGAGTCCTCTACCCTCAAGGTCATGCAGGACCCGGACGTCACGAAACAGTAGGAGCACTTTTATATGCGCAAGCTCATGGTTCTTTCGTTGTTGTTGCTGAGCTTGAGCGCCTGCGCGCTGTTCCCCAATCGCGACCCGGTGAATATCAACGTGGTGGGCATCGAGCCCCTGCAAAGCCAGGATCTGGAAGTGCGCTTTGCCGTGAAGCTGCGGGTGCAGAACCCCAATGAAACGGCAATCGACTACAACGGCGTGGCGCTGGATCTGGAAGTCAATGGCCGGCCGTTGGCGTCCGGGGTAAGTGACCAGGCCGGCAGCATCCCACGTTTTTCCGAGACGGTGCTGATGGTCCCCGTGAGTGTTTCGGCGTTCTCGGTGTTGCGCCAGACCCTGGGCCTGAGCCAGACCCAAAGCCTGAATAACCTGCCCTATGTGCTGCGCGGCAAACTGGCGGGCGGATTGTTCGGCACCATGCGCTTTGTAGAGCGTGGCACTCTGGATTTGCCCAATACCGCCACCTGGTGATGCGCGAGTGATCTGATCCAAATCTGCGAAATGCAAGCTCGCGCCTACAAAAGCCTTGGGTTGACCCGGTTCAATCAGTGATGTAGCGCACGCCTGACTTGGCGCGCTCGTCCACCACCAATTCAAAAATATCCGGCCGAGCGTAATGCCCCACTACGTCGTAGTCGTAGCGTGCCCGCACCAGATCATCTGTATCGATCTGCGCCGTCAACAAACCCGCCTCCCCCAGCAACGGCCCCGCCAAAATATCGCCCATGGGACCGACGATCACGCTGCCACCGGCAATCAACGGGCGCTCCGCCGGCCAGTTGGCAACCTCCACACCCAAGGCCTGCGGTGATGCCTGCACCTGGCAGGCGCTGACCACAAAGCAACGGCCTTCATGGGCAATATGGCGCATGCTCACCTGCCACATCTCGCGCTCGTCCACTGTGGGCGCACACCACACCTGCACGCCCTTGGCATACATCGCCGTGCGCAACAGCGGCATCATGTTCTCCCAGCACACCGCCCCGCCGATACGCCCGACAGCCGCGTCAATCACCGGCAAGGTTGAGCCGTCGCCCTTGCCCCAGATCAGCCGCTCAGTGCCGGTCGGCATGAGTTTGCGGTGCTTGGCGACCAAACCGCTCGACGGTTCGAAATACAGCACGGTGCAATACAGCGTGCTGCCACTGCGCTCGATCACGCCGAGCACCAGGCTCGCACCGGTACGCGCCGATAACCTGGCCAGCGCCTTGGTCTCCACGCCCGGCACGTCGATGGCATTGGCAAAGTACCGCGCAAAGGCTTCACGGCCTTCGGGCAGGCGATAGCCCAATTGCGTGCCGAAGCTTTCGCCCTTGGGATATCCCCCCAGCAACGCCTCAGGCATCACCACCAACTGCGCGCCACTGCGCTGTATTTCATCTTCATAGGCCAGGATCTGCGCCAGGGTTTGCGCTTTGCCGCCAGGCAAGGAGCCGATTTGCAGGGCTGCGACGATCGATACGGGCATGTGCTCACTCCGGTAATAAGGGTTGCCCATTCTCCGGCCAGACTCGATCATGAATAAAGCCCACCTCAGTGCTAAATGATATGAGCCAAATGAATATCGCCCAGGTTGACCTGAACCTGCTGAAAACCTTCGAAGCCCTGCACGACGAGTCCAGCGCCAGCCGTGCTGCATTGCGCCTGGGCGTTACGCAATCGGCAATCAGCGCCGGTTTGCGGCGTTTACGCGAACTATATGGCGACCCACTTTTCGTACGCACCGGTCGCGGCCTGGCGCCCACCCTGCGGGCCAATCAGTTGAAACCGGTGATCAGCGAGGCATTGGACCGCTGCCGACAAAGCCTGGCGATGATCCACCCGGATAACCCGCATTATCAGGGGCGATCGGTGGTGTTAGGTCTGTCAGACGATTTCGAAATCGCCTACGGCCGGCAGCTGATGGACGCCATTGCAGAGCGCCTGCCGAAACTGCGGGTGATCTTTCGCCAGACCCACAGCCAGATCGTTGCGGCTGCCCTGCTCGACCGCAACCTGGACCTGGCCATTACCGCCGGCGGGTTTGCCGAGCGCAGGCTGAGTCGGCAAGTGCTGGGCGAAGGTGACTACCGTTGCCTGGTTGACCCAGGTAGCCTGGCGCCCGATCAGCAAGGTATCGAGCTTGCAGAATTCATCGCACGCGACCATGTGCTGGTGTCGTCAGGCGGGTTTATCGGTATTACCGATGAAGGGTTGGCGGCGCAGGGCTTGAGCCGCCAGGTATGTGCGTCCACCAGCCACTTTGCGGCGCTGCCGTACCTGCTCAAAGGCAGCGCGGCGGTGGCGACGATCCCCGGTCATGCGGCCCAAGCGATTGCGCAGATGACCGGCTTGCGTGTGCTGCCCTGCCCGCTGGCGCTGCCGCACTACCCGGTGGAGTTGGGCTGGCGTACCCAGGCCCAGCTTGATCCGCTGTTGCTCAAGGTTCGCGAGGCGATCGTGGCGTGCTTTATTTCGCCGCTGCCATCAGCTTGTTGACTTCACTGCGCACCATGTTGGAAAACTCCGGCGGCGACATGCCGTCAAGTTCGGCGCGCACCCACTCGGCCCATTTTCCCTTGCGCTTGGCGCGCTCGCCGAACAAACGGGCCGCTTCGCCCTTGGCTTTGCCCAGGTTGGTTTGCCAAAGGTCGTAGAGGCGCGACTTTTCGTCTTCCAGCTCGGCGCGTTCGGCGAGGGTCTTGTTGGCGAGATTGAAGCTCATGTTGAATTACCTGCTGCACAAATGACTGACATCTTACACTGTAGGCCCAAAGGGCCTGATCACCATTGTGCCGCAAATGGACGGCTCGCAAAATAACTGCAACTTTTGCCGCTGCCCGATACTCCATTGTTCACTGTCACATTCACTTGCAAGGAGTCACACATGGCCCGCAAAACCGCCGCCCAAGCCGTCGAAGAACAAATCAAGGATCAAGCCTTCAGCGAACTGACCGCGCTGATCGAAGAATCGGACAAACTGCTCAAAAGCAGCGCATCCCTGGTAGGCGAGGAAGGTGAAACCCTGCGCGAGCAGGTTGCCATCAAACTCAAGCAAGCCCTGGATTCGGTGTCCAGCGTCCGTGAGCGCAGCAAGCCAGTCGTGGACGCCACCGAGACCTACATCGGCGGTCATCCATGGCAGACCGTGGCCATTTCCGCAGGCTTTGGCCTGGTGGTGGGTCTGCTGCTGGGTCGCCGTAACTGATCAGCACGGGCTGCGCCCACGGCGCAGCCTGTTTCACCCCGCCGCCAGTTCTCGCAGTTGCCGAAGGTCCTGCGCGTCAAGCTCTATGCCTGCTTCCTGCGACTCCGCCCGTGTGCGATGGCGCCGATCCCCCGGTAATCGCCGTAACCCCGCCGCATGCATCTGCCGCACCAGTTCCTGGCTGCGCTCGGCAAAGCTTTGCCCGGCGGTTTTGCGCGGATCGATCACTATCAGTAATTGGCCGGTCCAGGGCGTACGCGCTCCCGGATGATCGGCCCAATTGAATTCGAACGAAAAATTGCCGCCTGTCAGTGCCGCCGCCAGCAACTCGACCATCATCGACAACGCCGACCCCTTATGCCCACCAAATGGCAACAGCGCGCCCCCCTCCAGAATGGCTTTCGGGTCCTGGGTCGGCTGGCCCAGGCTATCGACGCCCATGCCTGGTGGGAGCCGTTCGCCTTTGCGCGCGGCGATCTGCACGTCGCCATGGGCGATGGCGCTGGTGGCCAGGTCGAACACAATCGGCGCGCCATCGGCCCGCGGCGCAGCAAACGCGATGGGGTTGGTGCCGAACAACGGGCGATCAGCGCCATGGGGCACCACGCAGGTCATGCTGTTGACCACACTGAGTGCAACCAGCCCTTCTTCGGCGAAAGGTTCGACGTCCGGCCACAAGGCCGCAAAGTGATGGGAATTGTGGATAGCCAGTAACGCAATGCCGGCGCTGCGGGCCTTGCTCACCAGTAACGCACGCGCGGCCGCCAGAGCGGGTTGGGCGAACCCATTGGCGGCGTCGACCCGTACGAAGCCTGACGCAACGTCGGTCACGATCGGCACGGCGGCGCCATTGACCCAACCGCTGGCCAGGGTCGAGAGGTAACCCGGGATACGAAAAATACCGTGGCTATGAGCGCCATCACGTTCAGCGCTGGCGCAATTGTGCGCAAGGATCGCCGCCACTTCTGGCGAGGTGCCGTGCCTGACGAAAATCTGTTGGAGCACCCCCACCAACTCAGTGAAGCTGATGAAGGCCGTGACAACTGTCGGAGACTGCGCAGACATTTGAAGCTCCATTTTTATGATTGGAAGGGGCAACGAATGGACATCCAGGCCGTCGATTAAACACCACCTGCAGCGCTTACTGTCAACTTACAACGAGACTCAATAGTTACCCCCGCCAGTCATCGGTGCCTGCCTACCCTGTGTCTTCCTATTCACGCTGGAGACAGGCGATGACCCGTGTCACCCCGCCCTATTTTTTCGACGAGTTCCTGCTACCCGTCAATCGCTCGACATTGAGCGAGCGCGAACGCGCCCTGGGGTTCACCGTCAAGGATCTGGAATGGCTGCACGGCGTGTATTACGCCAGCGACGCCAGCCGTCAGGATACCCGCCTGCAAAGCCCGCCCATGCGTGTAGAAAGGCTAATGATCAATGTGTCGGGGCAGGTTGCGATCCCACTGGCCGGCGCGTTTGTGATGAGTTCCACGCCCGACGGTGCCAAGGCTCTGCTGTACACGCCTTATGGCGGTATCCAGGTGTTTGACAGCCATGCCTCGCTGCTTGCCGAGGTCAGTCAGGCGTTGGCTGATTCGGTACAGCGCGTGGAGTTGCTGAGTTTTCTGTCGATTGCACAGCGCAACAGTCTGCCGGCGGATAGCGCTCTGACACTGACCACTTCGCCGGTCCTGGGTGCGGTCATGCAAGACCAGGAACAAACCCTGCAGGCCTGCCAACAGGCCAACGTGCAAGCAATGCTTGAGCACTTGCAGAAGACCCCGACCTTGTCCGCCATGCTCGACACATTGCTCGGCATCATGGCGCACCCTCATTTCCCCGGCCTGGATCAGCGGCAAACGCAAGTGAACTGCTTTCTCCAAAGCCCGACGGATGCCGATCGACGCTGGATCGACTCCCTGTCGTTACGTGATGCGTTATTGCAGTTCTATGTCAAACATGCCTGGCCCTTGGGGCAAACTCGCGAATTCATCAACCCCAAGCACATCACCAGCCACTTCACCCAGCCCCAGTTGCAACAAGACCGCGAGTATTGGGACACGCTCATCGAACAAACCTCCGGTACGCTGTCCAAATTGCTCGAGAGCCTGCTACAGACCTACTGGAACGAAGACATCGACAGCGGAACCTCACGCCTTGACCTGTTCGCGCAAATCCTGGCTGACAAGTTCCGCCTCGATGTGCTGCTCAAGCGCCAGAACGGCATCCTCAGTACTGACGAAAGCCATATGCTCCAGGCCCTGTTCCTCAGCGACCAGGGCGCTCGCAGCACCTACGCCGCCAAACTGAGCGTGGAAAAAGTGCGCATCTACGCGCCCTACCAGCACTACGTGGAACTGGCCAGTACCCTGATGCTGCATGACAGCCATGCCTACCTTTACACCCAATCCCGTGGCTTGCAGGTACTTAAGGATCTGGATGATCTCAAAGACACGCTATTGACCATGCTCACCGCCGCCGGGCACGAAGATGAACTGCTCAATTTCCTGTCTCTGGACGAGCGCAACACCTTTATCGGCCTGGACCAGATCAACGTTGCCGCACACCCCGTCACCGGGCACGTGTTCACCGACATGATCGAAGACATCGCCGCCAAGCAGACCAGTAATATGAACCATGCCCTGAGCCTCTATCGCAGCAGCGCCGGCCAGGTGGACCTGGAAGCATTGCTCGATTACGCCCTGGACATCCGCACCATGCTCGACAGTCGCCTGGCCGACCTGGACACCGATGGGCGCTGGACGATACATCCCGTCAGCAGCGGCAATGGCCGCCCCTCCACGGTGCAAGCCGAGCGCGCCAAGCTGCACCTGCAACGCCTGCGCGCTGCCCAAGAAGGATTGCAGATCGAGCGCCTTAAGCACCCGACACTGCGCAGCATGGCCACCCTGGCCCTGAACACAGAACTGCAAACCCAACGACTGGACCTCAAGGCCGACGAGATTTATGTCAACACTTACGCGTCCCGCGCCGAGCAGCGTGAGGAGCGCGCGCCTGTGTCTTCGCTGAGCATGGTTGAACATTTCATCGAGCGCCTCGGCCAGAAGAGCAAGCCGCTCCCAGTGTCTTCCAGAACTGGGTTTTACGCAGAACGCAACCAGGGTGTCGCCCTGAAGCTCAATAACATGCCCCTCAAAACCTTCAACAACATGATCGAACGGGTCTTGAAGGTGTTTGCCGGCCACGAGATGCGTGAACTCCCGCGCCTGTTCCTGAACAATATCCGCGATAAACACGCGCACTCGATGCTGTTGGGCTTGCGCAGCGAGGCTGAACTGCGACTGCTGGGTAAAACGCTGACGCACCGCAGCAACGCCATTCTTGATGCGGTCCTGCGAACTGACAGCCTGGCGCGCCTGACCCGACATGGGATCAACGGGTTTCTGCCGGATGCTTATGCGCTGGCATTGCACAAGGGTACGTCCGACGCGCTGCTGCCGCTGGCCAATCTGTTTGTACTGACCGAACGTGGCGGCCTTGACCCCAAGAATTCGGGCCAGGCGATCCTATGGACGCCTCGGCGTGGTCATGAGGTTTTTGCGTCGGTCTCGGCCCTGCGCGAGGCGCTCACCCAGCGCCTGGCGCATCCGATCAAACGACTGTCGCTACTGGAGAATCTGTCATTGTCCCAGCGCGTGCCTCATCAGGCGTATCGCCTGGCTGCGCTGCAACGTATTGACGATAACCTGCTGGACAATCGCCTGAAAACCTACGGCGATTACGTCATGGACTCGGTAGACCGACTGCTGGCCATGGACTTGCCGGCGCGCGCCGTGCAGGACCGCCTGGATGAGATCCTGCAGATCCCGGCGCCCACCAACCTTGCACGAGCCAAGGCGCTGGCCGATGCCATGGTCACCCAGCAGGCCCTGCCCGTGTGGCTGGCAATGGCGCCCGCCAAGGAGCAGATCTACCATGCAGAACTGCTTGAGCAATACCACAACAGCGCCCCGGAAGAGGAAGACTACCTGCAGGGCGTCCTGTCCCTGCGCGAGCACACCTTTGGCGCCCTGAGCAAGCTGCTCCAGGCACGCTTCCCCGAACACACAATCAGCCCCGATGACGTGCTGATTCCCGTGCACCAGGCCCTCGACATCCATGACTACAGCCTGACCGATTTTGCCTTGCGCCATTTGCCGGACCTGAACAACCAGACTATCGGCCCGCGATCGCGCACCGCCACACCGCTGCCGGACACCCTGGATGCCAATGCGCTGGTTCAACTGGTGCGGCAACTGGACTTGAAATCGGTGTACCAAAAGCGATTGCAAACCGAGATGGACACCCGCACGGAAGCTGCACGCAAACGGCGGCGCCTGTTCTGTCGGCAACTGCCATGGCAGGTGTTGCAATACGCCCACGAGCAACATCTGCAAGAACGCCTGTCAAACAAGGCCTTGGGCTTGGTCCAGCAGGTGTTCGACATGCCTGACGGCCTGGCACGTGCGGCGTTGAAGGACGTATCGACGCTGATCCGGCCCGTTGAGCTGGTGGCGACTGCAGGCGCTACTGCCGCCAAGGTATTGGGCATGTACCTGATCAGCCCTGGAAGCAAAGAGGCCGGTCCGGTAGTGCTCTATGCGCCCTACAGTGAAAACCACGTGCTCAAGCAATATGACAACGAGCAAGCGCTGCTGGATGAAGTGGAGCGACCAGGGGAACTGCAGGACTGGGTCATCCAGCACTTGGAAGATCCGCACCAGGCCGTTTACCGCAGCTTGCTGCAAAACAACCTTCATCGCTCTTCGGATATGAGCCTGGCCTCATCTGCCGTGACCGGCAACCTGCTGCACTATTTATTCAGTGAGAACACGCTGATCCTGCTAAAAATGCTCGCCTGCCAGTTCGAAAAAGGCTCCAAGCTGCTTTGGGATAAAGTGGTGGGCGTGTTCGGCAAGGGCATACCCACGGCAGTGCACTTCATGGCGGGCAAACTCGCCTATCCACTTGTGGTCTGGCGCAGCTACCAGTTAGTCAAGCGCTCGGCTGAAGCGCTGCAACTGCACCAGTGGAAAGCCGCGATGAAGGACTTCAGCCTGGCCGTGGTGCAAATGGCCGCCCTGTACAGCGAGCTTGATGGCAGCGAAACCCCACCGCCTGATGACACTGACCTGGTCGACCTGCCGGAAGGCGGCCTGCCCACCGCCACTGCCCCGGGCCTGCGGGACGTCACCGCCACTTCGCGAACGCGGTTGCAGCGCTTGGAGGGCTACGACATCGCCCTGGAGGACCTTGAGCTGGACACCTCCACCCATGTCTACAAGGATAAGGCGAGCGCCAAGAGTTACGTGCCGCTGGCAGGCAAGGTGTATCCGGTGAAGAAAACCAAGGAGCACTGGCGCCTGGACAACGACGATCAGCAGGGCCCCTACGTCGGTCGCAATGCTGATGGCAAATGGGTAATGGACCTGAGCATACACAAGCCCCGCTTCGGCCAGGCCTGGACGCGGCAAAAAGTGCGACGAGCCGAAAGGCGCGACATCAATATTGAAGCGCAGGGCATAAGGGCGATCGCTGCAGTGTCAAGCTGGAAAGCCCAAGTCATCGACGAAGCCTTGAACGTATCGACTTACTACGCCGTCAACTGCAAGCGCAACATCCATCACTTTGCAGAGCTGCTCAAGCCTGATAGCCGGGTAGGCCTGTTTTTGTGCGACCTGTTCGGCACTCTCAATCTGAACCCGGCCCAAGTGAAGAAAATCGAGGACATCATCGATGGAATACTGGATGAGCTAAGCGACCCCACCTTGATCGGGCCTGACTCAATGCGCTTTGTCAGCGGGGAAAGCGTGAAAGCCCCCACCACTGATTACGCGATGGTGCTTCTCGGTGACAGCGAGCGCAAAGTGTACCTGTTCGAAAGGTTCTTCCATCCAAACCTGGCTGAATACGCCACCATACTGAGTGAACCTTTCGACATGTTCGCCCATGCCAGAGCCTCTACCCTGATCCATGAGCTGACGCATCTGCGGTTCAAGACAGAGGACATTGCCTACCTGCGGAGCCTGGAGCCATTCCGAGACCTGATCGATACGGCAAAGCCGGGTGCTCAGGCGGTGAAGACGCGCCAAGATGATTTGCAAACGAGCGGGCTGTCGACGTTGACGCCGGCAACTATGCTATTCAAGGCATGGGATGACATATCCAATACCTGGGAGGATTACGGCTTTTCCACCGCCACCAGCTTCCTCAAACGCAGAGTCCTGAATATCACGGGTGCCAAGACCCTGAATGAGGCCCGAGAAGTTTTCATGAGCAATGTCGACAAGCGTATTGACGTCATTCTATCCAACGCCGACTCAGTCAGTTACCTGATTACACATCTGGGGAGAATGCTGGATGAGGGGGCCTGAGCAGGCCCCCAACACGTGAATCAATCTTTCTGGTCGCGCAGGACATTGCCCGAGGCGCCGTCGATTCGTGCTTCATACACCACGCCGTCGGATTTACGGCCTTTGACTTCCCAGTAGCCGTCGTTATCGGCTTCGGCGGCGTAGACCTCGACATACCCAGCCTTGGTCTTCGCCACTTCAATAGCTTTTTCAATCGGAATCCAGCCCGCACCCGGCTTGTCTGCCAGCGCAGCGCCGGCGCTCAACAGCGCGGTGGTTGCACACAGGGCGGCTAAGGTTTTCTTCAACATTTTCGTACTCCTTGGTGGATGACAGTGTGTTTCCTGATTTTTTAGGCGCGTTTAAACAAGAATAAGTTCCAATTGATATGCAATCGCCATGATGCTGTTCTCGCCGTAAGGCTCGGGGGGGTAGAATGTGGGAAATCAGGATGAATAAATGAGCGAAAAGTCCCTTTCAGAAGCCGAATACGACGCCATCACCGACGCCGCTGCGCATTGGTGTATGCGTGTGCATGCCAGCGACTGCACGGCGGCTGAACGTCAGGCCTTCGAACATTGGCACGATGCCCACCCGCTGCACGCCTTCGAGTATGCCGCGATGTTGGAAATCTGGGACGTGGCCGATCATTTGCCCCGCAATGCGCCTGCACCGCTTGTGGTGCCGCTCAAGCCTCGTAAACGCTGGCGCTCTTATGCGGTGGCAGCCGCTATCTGCCTTGCTGCTCTGCCGCTGGCCGCCTTCACGGGCTGGGAAGCCGGTTGGTTGCCAAGCTCATACGAGCGGTTTGACGCCACCAACGGGCTGCGCAAAGTTACCCTCGGTGACGGCAGTGAGGTGGAGTTGAACCTGGGCACCGAGCTGGTCTACAGCCACTACAAGGATCGTCGCCAGGTGAAGTTGGCCAAGGGCGAAGCGTTTTTCAACGTCACCCACGACAGCGAGCACCCGTTTATCGTGCAGGCTGGCGAAGGCCAGGTTCGGGTGACGGGCACCCAGTTCAATGTGTGGAAGTATGAAGACCAGGTGCGGGTAATGTTGCTGGAAGGCTCGGTGCAGATCACCAGCGACGCGGTGCATGGCAGCGTGCCGTTGACTCCGGGGATGCAGGCCAGCTACCACCGCGGCGACGCCACGCCGCAAGTCGCCGCGATCAAACCCAATGACCCTGCGCTTGCCTGGCGTACGGGCAAGCTGGTGCTTGATAACCTTGCATTGGCCGATGCGTTGCCGCTGATCAACCGATACCTGAACAAGCCAGTGATGCTGGCGGATGCCGGTACCGGGAGCATTCGCATTGGTGGCATCTATAACCTCAGCGAGGTCAACAACCTCATCCCTTCCCTGCCCAAGGTCCTGCCGGTCTACCTGACCCGCAACCAGGATGGCAATCCCGTACTCAACTCCATCCCGGGTAAAACGCCCAAGGGTTGAGGCGCGTTTTTTTTACTTCAGTGTCCACTTTTGAAACACCTCGGTACGCTGAATCGCCCAGCGGCTGCGGATTCATGCATCTGTCATCGAGACTGTTTCATCGCTGACACAGTTGAAGAGTGTGGCCGGGCATATCGCGCCGCCCAGCGACTGTTTCATGCTTGAAACACTGCTATCGGCGATGCGCGCAGAAAAATCGCAACCTATTGAGTTTCAAACGTAAACGAAAAGCGGCACGGGTTCTGCTCTTTCCCTGATAACGCTGTTTAGGGTCAGCGTTCAGAAAAAGGACTGCCGCCGTGATCACACTCACACACGCCTCGATAACCGTACTGCTGATCAGCTGCGTGCTCAGCGCCGGCATCAGCCATGCGGGCGATGGCGTTATCGTGACAGGGCGAACCGTGCAGGGTCACATGTACGGACGCACCTCCCTCCCCGATCCATACCCCACCACTGCCAACGCCAACCCCAGCAAAGAAATCATCAGTGCCACCTCCGGCGAACTCAGTGATCGGGACATTGGCGGCATCCGCAGCGGTTCTGGCCTTGCGCGCTCCATCCAGCCCAACGGCAACCTGTCTGGCCTGAGCGCCACGCAAAACAGCCTGTCGACCCAGGGCGCCGGTGCAGCCGCCGGCCATGGCGCGGGCAGCAGCATGGCTGGGCAGATCAATGGTTCGATCCAGCGCGGCATGGCGCCCTTGAACAACCTGGGCAATATGCTGGGGGGCAAATGATGAAGCGCATCCTGTTGACCATCGCCCTGCTGGGCAGCGCCTCGGCAATGGCCGACAACACCGCCGTTATCAACAACAGCGGCCAACAGTACGAAGGTGTGCTGTCGATCAACCAGGCCGCCGGCAACCAGCAACAGATGTCCAACAGCCGCGCAATCGCGCTCGATGGCCAGGCCACCAATGTGAATATCCAGCGGCTCGACGGCAACGTCGACCCGTCCTTGAGTGCCAAGGTGGCGATTCAGGGCGCTTCATTTATCAATGGCAACGGCGTGCTGGGCGTTAACCAGTCGGCCGGGGCCAATAACCAATCAATCAACGCGGTGCGGATCAGCCTCAACCCTGGCCCGCAAAGCATCGATGACAGCGTCCTGTTGCAACAGAACACGACGCAGTTGACCGACTCAGGGCTCACCCCCACCACTGGCAGCCGCCAGGTCGCGACCAGCGACCAGGCCTTCACCGGCAGCCGAGGAGTGATTCAGGTGAACCAGAGTGCCGGGGTGGGGAACCGAGTGGCTAACACCCTGGGCATCACTATCAAGTAACCGCTTGGTAGACGTTAGTTAGACCGTACCAACACTTAACCCAACTAATTAGAAGCAAGGAGAAACACCATGAAACCTCAAATGGCTCTGAAACCTCTGGTTTTCGCTCTCGCCGCACTCATGGCAGCAGCTGCTCAAGCGGGTGGCTGGCACCCAGCGCCTCAGCCAACGGGCGTAATTGCTGCTGTCGTCACGGATGTACAAAACAGCGCAGGCAATAAATTCAACGACACCAAAACCGAAAACAACGCGTCTGCCGATGACTCCGTCAATGGCAACAGCGGTAACGTCGGCGTCAACGTGCAGTCTGGCAGTGGCAACCAGGCCGACAACTCTGCCGCCATCTCCAGCGCCAAAGGCGATGCAGCGACCGTGTTCGGCGTGGTCGACGTGAATCAAAACAGCGGGCTGAACAGCTTCATCAACAAAGGCACGCAAAACAACTCCTCCCTGGATAATGCTGTTAACGGTAACTCCGGCAACGTCGGTTACAACGGCCAGTCCGGTCAAGGCAACCAAGGTAAAAACAACCTGGCTATCGTGACCGCTGACGGGAAAAATATCGCGGCGGCAGCCAATACCGAACAAAACTCGCTTGCCAACAACTTCCTCAACACCGCCGCCAGCAGCCACGGCTATGGTGGCAAAGCTCAATACGTGTCGAACAATTCCAGCCTCGACAACTCGGTCAACCGCAACTCCGGCAACGTAGGCGTCAACCTGCAATCCGGTGCGGGCAACCAGGGCAGCAACAGCCTGTCGATCGGCCAGGGTTGCACTGTGTGCAGCAGCGGCGTGCGCTTCTGATCCAACGGGGCCTTGGCAACAAGGCCCTTTTTATTTCAGTGTCCAACAGGTCATTCGATCATGCGTATCGCGACCCTCACCCTCTTGATGTTGCTCACCGGCACGACCTGGGCAGGCACCATGGCGATTTCCGCCATGCCCGGCGGTGCGGTGATCTTCAAGAAGGTCGAGAGCATCCGTGAGCGCCGGTTCGCCAACCTGGTGGAACAGAAAACCGATTTCAGCTGCGGTGCCGCGGCACTCGCGACCATCCTGCGCCAGGCCTATTGGCTGGACGTCGACGAAGACCACATCATCAAAGGGATGCTGGTAACCGCCGACCAGGACCTGGTGCGCACCCAAGGCTTTTCCATGCTGGATATGAAGCGCTACCTCGAAAGCATCGGTATGCGTGCCCGCGGCTACAAAATCGCACCCGATACCCTGGTGACGGTGAAGATTCCCGTGGTGGTGCTGCTGGAGATTCGTGGCTACAAGCACTTCGTGGTGATGCAGCGGGCCGACAAGGACTGGGTGTATATCGGCGATCCCGTGCTGGGGCACAAGCGCTATTCCCGTGACGACTTCGTCAAAGGCTGGAATGGCATTGTGTTTGCCGTGCTGGGTGAAGGTTACGACAAGGCCAACGTCTTGCTTGACCCGCCCACTCCGCTGACGGCCAAGAACCAGTTGAACGAGTTCCGGCCCGTGGGCGATGCCGAGTTGATGGATTTCGGTTTTATCCAGAGCGACTTCTTCTAGAAGCGCAATAAGGGGCAGGACGCCCCAGGAGCAGCAGATGAGCACTTTCCGTTGGCTGACGGTCTTGTGTCTGGCAGCCTCTATACCCGCCTATGCTTCATCGGCTTTCAAACCGATCGAACTCAATGATGCGCAGATGGCCGACTTGCGTGGCCGTTACGTAATGCCGGGGCGCATCATCAGCTTCGGCATTGTCATGAGCAGCACCTGGACCAACGCCGTCGGTGACCGCATTACCGGCACGGCCAACATGCAGATCGACAAGACCACCGTTACTCCGCAATTCTATGTGCAAACCACCGGCTCCACGGGTAACGGCAGCCTGCCAAACACCGGAACCGGGAATGTGGTCGGTGGCGCCGGCCTCGGCAGCGGCCAGGGCGTAACCCAAAGCGTGCGCACCGCAGGCGATGGCAACACCGCCTACAACGATGTGGGCATCAGCATCGAGAATGGCGTCGCCCCCGCCAGTAACCTGCAAACGGGGCAAGTGCTGATGGCCGGCGGCACCGTGACCGGCGACAGCGCGGCGGGCCGCGTCAGCGTTTCGGCCAACAACGGCGGCGTACAGATGGCGATCCAGGCCAACCACAACCAGGGCAACAGCCTGCAGCAGATCGGCGGCGGCAATGTGCTGCAGGGTACGGTGCTGACCGGCAACAGCAACCTTGTCAGAAACATCACCCAACTCAACGTCGTGATGAACAATAACGGTTTGAACAATGGCGCGTTGAACTGCAATTTGGATCAACTCAAAGGCCTACGCACGCTCGGTTATTGAACTACGCTGACCCTCGACACTTTCGCATTAGAACAGGACGGCTTATTTCATGCATCGATCGTTATCGCTACGCGCGGTGATTTGTTTAAGTACGCTCTTGCCCGCATCCGTGCTGTATGCCGCGCCAGACGCCGATATCGAAACCCTGAAAAAGGAACTGCTGGAACTCAAGCAACGCTATGACGTGCAGCAAAAAGCCTTGGCCGTGCTGGAGCAACGCGTGCGTCAGGTAGAGGATCAACCCGCAGCGCCCGCCCCCAAGCGCTTGGCCAAATCACCTGCCGACTTCAAGCAAGGCGCTAACGCTGTCGCCGCCACGGGTACCGGTGCAGCCGCAGCGTCAGGTGGTGCAGGCGGTGGCGGCAGCTCCTACGGCCAATCCCTCAAGGACGACTCGGCCCCTGCGCAAAGTGTGAGCAACCTGTACAACGAGGCCAGCGGCTTTTTCGGCAATGGCAAGTTCAGCGTGGAAACCGGCATCACCTATGCCCGTTACGATGCACGCCAATTGACCCTCAATGGCTTCCTGGCGCTGGACTCGATCTTTCTGGGCAATATCAACCTGGATCGGATCAAGTCCGACAGTTGGACCCTGGACCTTACCGGGCGCTACAACGTCGACAACCGCTGGCAGTTCGATCTGAACGTCCCCGTGGTGTACCGCGATTCGACCTACCAGTCCGGCGGCGCCGGCAACGATGCCACCGCCACCTCGGAAGCCTCGGTGACCCGCGACCCTACGATCGGTGACGTCAACTTTGGCGTGGCCTACAAGTTCCTCGACGAAACGCCGACCTTGCCGGATGCGGTAGTGTCTGTGCGCGTCAAGGCGCCCACGGGTAAAGAGCCGTTCGGCATCAAGCTGGTCAGGCAACCCAATAACGACAACCTCTACTTGCCGGAAAGCCTGCCTACGGGCAACGGGGTCTGGTCGGTTACACCGGGCATTTCCCTGGTCAAGACCTTCGACCCGGCGGTGCTGTTCGGTTCGCTGTCGTATACCCACAACTTCGAAGACTCGTTCGATGACATCAGCAGTGAAGTCAACCAGAAGGTGGGGGGCAAAGTACGCCTGGGCGACAGCTTCCAGTTCGGTGTCGGTGTGGCGTTCGCCTTGAACGAGAAGATGAGCATGTCGTTCTCGGTTTCCGATCTGGTGCAGCGCAAGAGCAAGCTCAAGCCGGACGGCGGCGACTGGCAATCGGTGGTGTCCAGCGATGCCAACGCGGGTTATTTCAACGTAGGCATGACGATTGCCGCCTCGGATAACCTGACCATTGTGCCGAACCTGGCGATCGGGATGACCGATGATGCGCCGGACTTTACGTTCAGCCTGAAATTCCCGTACTACTTCTGACCGCGAAAAAGTGGGAGGGGCAAGCCCGCGAAGACGTCGGCCCAGCAAACATTGATGTTGGTTGATCCACCGCTATCGGGGCATAGGTATCTACACAACTTTGCAGTCGCCAATGGCAACCACGATGCGAAGCGAGCCGTTCTTGATCTTGATCTGCTTTTGATCTTAGGCGCCCCGTCAAACCACGCTGGCCGGAATTCGACAGGGATTTGGGGGGTAAACCGGCAGGGATGCCGGTTTAGCCGCCCCGCGCCATGGATGGCGCGTGGCGGCGACCCCCCCGAATACCTGGCGGATTACGGGCACACCGAGCCCAGGCGAGGTGCCGAGTGGTGGGGCAAGAGCCTTTTGGTTACTTTTGGGCTCTTCTTTTCAAAAGTGACCCGCTGTAAGAGCGGAACCAGTAGCAGCCGTTACCCAAATAACGGATATGTACTCGGTCTAATCCAACATCCCCGCCGGTCCTGAGGCCGCCATCGGGAGCAAGCTCCCTCCCACAGGGGATCTGCGCTTAAGTGACCGGCATTACCCTCCACAACCCGCCTTAGCGGATCTGGTGCTTGTGCAGCAGCCGGTAGAACGTCGGCCGGGAAATCCCCAGCACACGGGCTGCAACACTGAAATTATCGCTGTGCCGATTGAGCACATCGCACAACGCCTGGCGTTCGGCGCGGTGCTTGTAGTCTTCCAGTGTCGCCATCGGCGGCGACAGTACCTGCTGGCCTTGCAGCCCCAGGTCCACGGCTTCGATCTGGCGCCCTTCGGCCAGCACCAGACCGCGGCGCACACGGTTGGCCAGCTCACGCACATTGCCCGGCCACGGGTGTTGCCCCATCGCCACCAATGCCTCTTCGCTGAAGCTGCGCGGGCGTCGGCCGGTTTCCTGGCTGTAGAAACGCGAAAAATGATTGGCCAGCATCGCCACGTCACCATGGCGCTCGCGCAATGGGGCCGTGACTACTTGCAAGACATTGAGGCGGTAATACAGGTCTTCGCGAAAGGCGCCCTTCTCCACCGCGGCTTCAAGATCCACATGGGTGGCTGCCAGCACCCGCACATCCACCGAAATGGGTTGGCTGCCGCCGACGCGCTCGATATGTTTTTCCTGAAGAAAGCGCAACAGGTTGGCTTGCAGCTCCATCGGCAAATCGCCGATTTCATCCAGAAACAACGTGCCACCGTGGGCCGCCTCAATCCGTCCGACCTTGCGCTGATGTGCGCCGGTAAAGGCGCCCTTTTCATGGCCGAACAGTTCCGACTGGATCAGATGTTCAGGGATCGCCCCACAGTTAATCGCCACAAACGGCTTGGCGTGGCGCTGGGATTGTCGATGAAGGGTCTTGGCGACCAGCTCTTTGCCGGTGCCGCTGTCGCCACGAATCAGTACCGGCGATTCGGTGGGCGCCAACTTCGACAACAGTTTGCGCAGTTCACGAATCGGGCGGCTGTCGCCTAACAACTCGTGGGCTTCATCTACCGGCACGACACCCTTGCCCCGCAGTCGCGCCATGCCAAACGCACGCCCAATGGTCACCTGGACCCGAGCCACATCGAACGGCAAGGTATGAAAATCGAAGAACCATTCGCAGACAAAGTCTGCGACATTCTGCAAACGCAGGACTTCAGGACTGAGCACGGCGATCCACTCGGTACCGCTGCGGCCAATCAACTCCTTGACCGCCTCGGGGCGTTCCAGATGGCAGGGCTGCAAGCGGAGCAGGCCCACATCGCAAGAACGATCCCCCACCGCCTGCAATGCACAGCTGTCAACTTCCCAGCCGGCAGTGCGCAAGCCGGGTAGTAGCCTGTGACAGTCATCACAGGGCTCGACTACCAGCAAGCGGCGTTGAACAGGTGTCACAATCATGACGATTCCTTGGCGCCAAGATTATTAAAGTTATTTAGAAACAAGGATTTGGGGCGCCTGGCGCTAACCCTAGCAAGATCTTGACGCTCACCTTGTACTATTTCGCTATAAGTGCGGGCAAAAAGCCATGTGTGTTTAATCGGGGGCAAAAAGTTTGCTGCTGCCGAAACTTTCAATCAGCTTTCAAAACAGCCGCTTACATGACGTTAGTCAGGGAAAGTTAAAATTTCTTGCTCTAGCATGTGACCCGCACCCCACCATCGTGCATCAGTACAAGTAACCCACCGCACGGTCAGCCCAACCGCCGGTACTCACTTGAATGGGCATACAGAGAGAAGACCCAAATGAACGCTCCGCTGCGCATCAACGAAGCTCTTTTGATTGCAGACCGTGCCTTCCAACCCTTTCAGTGCGTGGCCTGGCACGATGGCAATGGCGCCCTCAGCCTGAGCGTCATCGACCGTACCAACACCCGTATCGGCAGAAAACAGCTGTCGTCGACTGCCTATACCGACCCGGCTCAACTTGAAGACCTGTTGTTGCAGGCTCGCGCCGAGCTCGACAAAGATGGCTACCAGTTACAGTCCTGGGCAATGCCGAAGTAATTCAATGCGGCAACTTCCAGCCAACGTCAAACATCGGCTGGAAGTTGTGCAATAACACTTCAAGTACTTAGCATGCCGCGAGAATAAACCGCTCGAATGCCTCGGCAGCCCCGTCCTCGACGTTGCTGCCGGTCACCACATTGGCCTGGCGTTTGACGGTTTCTTCGGCCTGGCCCATGGCAATCGACAACCCAGCCACGTGAAACATCGCCGGATCGTTGCCGCCGTCGCCGATGGCGGCGGTCTGGTTCAGCGGCACGCCAAGGTGCTCGGCCAGGGTTTTCAAGGCTTCGCCTTTGTTAGCCAGCATTGCGGTCACGTCCAGATACACCGGCTGCGAACGCGATACCTGAGCCAAACCTTGTACCTTGGGCTGCAACTGCGCTTCCAACTCCACCAGCAACTGCGTGTTGTTACTGGCCGCGACAATCTTGTCGACCCGGTCCAGGTAGGGCTCGAAACTCTCCACGACCACCGGGCCATAGCCCAAGCCATCAGCTTCGCGCTGCATCATTGGCCCTGGCGGGTCGCGGCGCAGCCAATCGCCGTCGGCAAACACCCACACCTCCACGTCCGGCTCGGCAGAAAACAGCGCCAGGGTGACCAGTGCCGCGTCTGCCGGCAAATGGTGAGCCACCAGGATGCTGCCATCCGGGTTGACCAGCGTGCCGCCGTTGAAACCGGCCACCGGCACATCGATGCCAAACGTCTCGATCAAATGCAGCATGGCGTTGGGCGGACGCCCGCTGGCGAGGCTGAACAGCACCCCGGCTTCACGCATCGCACCAATTGCATCGGCGGTACGCTGGCTGAGGCTGTGGTCGGGGTGCAACAGCGTCCCGTCTACATCACTGAGGACAAAGCGGATGGGATGAATCGTTACGTCACTCATCCGAGGCTGTGCCAGGTGCGACCGTCACGAGCGAGTAACGCATCCGCTGCCACCGGGCCATCTTCACCAGCCTTGTAGGCCTGGATACCGTCGTCTTCCTTCCATGCATCCAGGAACGGCTGCACGGCGCGCCAACCGTTCTCGATGTTGTCGGCACGCTGGAACAACGTCTGATCGCCGGTCAAACAGTCGTAGATCAGGGTTTCGTAACCTGTCGAGGGCTGCATCTCGAAGAAGTCCTTGTAGTCAAAACCCAACTCGATATTGGCCATCTCCAGAGTCGGCCCAGGCTTCTTGGCCAGCAGGTCGAACCACATGCCTTCGTTCGGCTGGATCTGGATTTTCAAGTAAGTGGGCTTGAGCTCATCGACTTCGGTATCGCGAAATTGCGCATAAGGCGCCTGCTTGAAGCAGATCACGATCTCGGTGTCGCGGATGCTCATGCGCTTGCCGGTTCGCAAGTAAAACGGCACACCGACCCAACGCCAGTTATCAATCATCACTTTGAGCGCAACGAAGGTCTCGGTGCTGCTGTCGGGTGCGACGTTGGCTTCTTCGCGATAACCGGGCAATGGCTTGCCAGCGATTTCGCCAGCGGTGTACTGACCACGCACGGAGTTGGCCCGCGCATCTTCCAGCGACCAGGGACGGATCGCACCCACCACCTTGGCTTTCTCACCGCGCACCGCATCGGCACCAAAGGCTGCCGGCGGCTCCATGGCGACCATCGCCAGTAGCTGGAACAGATGGTTGGGCACCATGTCGCGCAGTGTGCCGGTTTTTTCGAAAAAGTTACCTCGGGTTTCAACGCCGACGGTTTCAGCCGCGGTGATTTGCACGTGATCGATGTAATGGTTGTTCCAGAACGCTTCGAACAGCACGTTGGAGAAACGGCTGACCAGAATATTCTGCACCGTCTCCTTGCCCAGGTAATGGTCGATGCGGTAGATCTGCTTCTCGCTCATCACCTTGAGCAGGCACGCGTTCAGCGCCTCGGCGGTGGCCAGGTCGGAGCCGAACGGCTTCTCGATAACCACGCGCCGAAAGCCATCGTCCGTTTCATTCAACAAACCGGCACTGCCCAGGCGCTGCACCACTTCACTGAAGAAGCGCGGCGCAGTGGCGAGGTAGAACACGGCGTTGCCGGTGCCGCTGTCGGCGATCTTCTGCGCAATATCCGCGTAGGTGCCGTCGTCGAGGAAGTCGCCCTCGACATAGCTGATGCCCTTGGCCAGTTGCGCCCACAGCGCAGGGTCCAGGGCATGTTCAGCATTACCCCGGACCTTGCTGGCGGCTTCGGTGCGAATGAAATCCTCAAGCTTCTTGGCGAAGTCTGCGTCGCTGATGGCGTTGTGATCAACGCCGACAATACGCAGGCCATCGCCCAGCAACCCGTCGCGGCTCAGGTTGTACAGCGCCGGCATGAGCAGGCGCTTGACCAGGTCGCCATGGGCGCCAAACAGAAACAACGTGGTAGGTGGAGCAGGTTCGGCCTTGGGTTTCTTGCCGTTGGCGGTCATTTTTTGGAGGTCTCCACATGGCCGCCAAAGCCAAAGCGCATGGCAGACAGCATTTTGTCGCCGTAGGTGCTCTGCTGGCGGGAGCGGAAACGCGCAAACAGCGACGTCGACAGCACCGGTACCGGCACCGCTTGTTCCATGGCCGCTTCGATGGTCCAACGGCCTTCGCCGCTGTCCGCTACCGAACCGGAGTAACCATCGAGTTTCGGGTCGGTGGCCAGGGCGTCGGCGGTCAAGTCCAGCAGCCACGACGACACCACGCTGCCACGGCGCCAGACTTCGGCGATATCGGCAACGTTGAGGTCAAAGCGCTGATCCTCCGGCAGGTTTTCCGAGTTCTTGGTCTTGAGGATGTCAAAACCTTCGGCGAACGCCTGCATCATTCCGTATTCAATGCCGTTGTGGATCATCTTGACGAAGTGACCGGAACCCGCCGGGCCTGCATGGATATAACCGTGCTCGGCGCGTGGGTCGGCTGCGGCCGAACGGTCCTTGGTGCGCGGGATATTGCCAAGGCCAGGGGCCAGGCTCTTGAAGATCGGGTCCAGGCGCTGCACGGTCTCGACGTCGCCGCCGATCATCATGCAATAGCCACGCTCCAGGCCCCAGACGCCGCCGGAAGTGCCGACGTCAACGTAGTGCAGGCCCTTTTCAGCCAGGGCCTTGCCGCGACGTACATCATCCTTGTAGTTGGTATTGCCGCCGTCGATGATCACATCGCCGTCTTCGAGCAGCTCGCTCAAGGCATTGATGGTGTCTTCGGTGGGCGCGCCCGCCGGCAACATTACCCAGACCGCACGGGGCTTTTGCAGGCCAGCCACCAGGGCATTCAAGTCGGCGACGCCAGTGGCGCCCTCCTCGCTCAAGGCTTTGACGAAGGCTTCGTTACGGTCGTATACAACGGTGGTATGCCCATTGAGCATCAGGCGCCGCGCAATGTTACCGCCCATGCGGCCTAGTCCGATAATCCCCAGTTGCATGTGCTGATGCTCCTAACTTCTAAAAAATGTGTGACATAGTTTATAGCGCAATGAGGCTAATGAGGGTTAGTCCAGAGCGGATCCGTGTAGTTTCATGACAAAAAAGTTGCCATCGTTTCACCATCACCGCCTGAAAAGTCACACGACCGCCAAAAATAAAAAAGTTCCCTTGCTGCAAAAAAGAATTCAAACTTGCTTCCGACTGTTGCCCAAACCCTGTTTGAGCAGCGCGATCTACCGGCTATTTGCGAGGTAAGCAATGAGCACAGCACAGATGACCCGCCCGCCACAGACCCTCTACGTCAGCATCCGTCGCGATGAATTGCGCCAGTTGAAGGACGAGCGCGATCAGTTGCAACAGGAAGTCCTGCGTCTGCGTTCACACCTTCAAGCCCAGCTCGAGCTGCCATCCCAGGCCAAGCCGGCGCTCTGCTGAACGCACCTGGTCAGTTTGTAAGGCAATACCTACGGAAAACTCACAAAGTTTTCACACACTTATCCTGATACTCCCGCCCGCGATGCCGCTCACGTTCTGAGCGGCCCGATGTCGCGCGACTCTGCGCGACGATCATTGACTGATGGGGCGCTGGATGGCGATGTTCAAACGCAGCACGACGACTGCGAAAGGCTTTGATTGGGCCGGCCTTGGTTGGCTATTCCTGTTTTTCTGGTATTTCTCGGGTATTACCCAGCTTCTTATCCAACTGACCGGCACGTCCGGCTTCAGTGGTTTCCGCCAGGCATTCTTCATGAGTGCACTGTGGCTGGCGCCGATGTTGCTGTTCCCGCGCAAGACACGCCTGCTTGCCGCCTTGATCGGTGTGGTGTTGTGGGCCTGCTCCATGGCCAGCCTGGGTTACTTCTTCATTTACCAGCAGGAGTTCTCCCAGAGCGTCATCTTCATCATGTTCGAGTCGAACATCTCCGAAGCGGGCGAATACGCGACCCAATATTTTGCCTGGTGGATCGTGTTGGCGTTCATAGCCCACACCGCCTTCGCTATCTTCCTCTGGACGCGCCTGCGCCCGGTATACCTGCCTCGCGGCCAGTCGATCGTGGCGGCCATCGCCATTGTCCTGGCGGTTGTGGGCTACCCGCTGGTCAAGCAAATCGCCACCAGCGAAACCATGGAATTGGCCATTGATCGTTTCGAAACCCGTATCGAGCCTGCCGTGCCTTGGCAGATGATCGTCGCCTACCGTCGCTACACCGAACAGCTGGACAATATGCAAGGCATGCTCAACAGCGCCAGCCAGATCCCGCCGTTGAAGAACCTCAAGGACAGCACTGCCGGCCAGCCGTCCACACTGGTACTGGTAATCGGCGAGTCCACCAACCGCCAGCGCATGAGCCTGTACGGTTATCCGCGCAACACCACGCCGGAACTGGACAAGCTGCGCGACCAACTGGCCGTTTTCGATAACGTCATCACCCCTCGCCCCTATACCATTGAAGCGCTGCAACAGGTGCTGACCTTTGCCGATGAAGAAAACCCGGACCTGTACCTCAAGACGCCGTCGATTGTCAGCGTGATGAAACAGGCCGGCTACAAGACCTTCTGGATCACCAACCAGCAGACCATGACCAAGCGCAACACCATGCTCACGACCTTTTCCGAACAGGCCGACGAGCAGGTGTACCTGAACAACAACCGTAACCAGAACGCCCGCCAGTACGACGGCGATGTGCTGGCACCGTTTTCCAAGGCCCTGGCCGATACCGCCGAGCGCAAGTTCATCGTGGTGCACCTGCTGGGTACTCACATGAGCTACCAGTACCGTTACCCGCCGACGTTCGACAAGTTCACCGACCGCCAGGGCGTGCCGACCGGTGTCAGCGACGCGCAGTTGCCGACTTACAACAGCTATGACAACGCAGTGCTGTACAACGACTTCGTGGTCTCCAGCCTGATCAAGGACTACGCCAAGACCGACCCCAACGGCTTTTTGCTGTACCTCTCGGACCACGGCGAAGATGTGTTCGACTCCGCCGGCCACGACACCCTGGGCCGCAACGAAGGCAAGCCGACTGCACCGATGTACACCATCCCGTTCATGGCCTACGCCTCACCGAAGTGGCGCGAAAGCCACGACTGGAGTTTCGCCGGCGACCTGCAACGGCCTTACAGCAGTTCGCAGTTGATCCACACCTGGGCCGACATGGCAGGCTTGAGTTTTGACGAACTGGACCACAGCAAGAGCCTGGTCAGCGACAGCTTCAAGCCTCGGCCCTTGTTGATCGGCAACCCTTACGAAACCAAGCAGAAGGCCCTGATCGACTTCAGCCTGATCAAGCCGAAGAAGGCCAATGGCGCCGAAGTGGTGGCGAAGTAATCAGGGGCCCTGCAACACAAAGATAACAATCATTCTCGTTTAAGCCTAAAGTTCCACACCTCCTTTCGTCTTTGAACCATGCCCTCCCACCCCGGGAGGGTTAAAAGACGACAAGGAGTCTGCCGCAATGTTCGCGCCTTTTACCCGTTCCATGACCATTACCTTCGGGCTGTTCAGTCTTGCGCTGAGCCCGGATCTGCTGGCTGAAATCGACCCCGGACAAGCCTCCAGCAAAGCCCTGGAGCTGGGCGCGACCACTATCAGCGCCGACGGCCTTGGGTCCACCACCGAGCACACTGGTGCCTACACCACCGGTTCGATGAATACCGCCACCCGCCTGAACCTTTCCATCAAGGAAACCCCGCAATCGATCTCGGTGATCACACGCCAGCAGATGGATGACTTCAACCTCAACACCTTGACCGAAGTGCTGCGCCAGACCACCGGCATCAACGTTCAACATAACGATTCGGACCGTGTCTACTACTCCTCCCGCGGTTACGGCATCAACAACTTCCAGGTTGATGGGATGCTCAACACATTCGGCTACATGAAGTCCGACGCCGACACCATCATCTACGACCGTATCGAAGTGGTACGCGGCGCCACGGGCCTGACCACAGGCGCGGGCGACCCATCGGCCACCGTCAACATGGTGCGCAAGCGCCCTACTGCCCAATGGCAGGCACAGACCGGTGTGAGTGGCGCCAGCCATGACAACTACTACAGCTACATCGACGTAGGTGGGCCTTTGGCGTTCGACGGTAAGCTGCGCGGGCGTAGCGTCCTGGCCTACCGTGACAGCAAATCCTTTCGCGATAACTATGGGCTGCAGCGCGCAGTTGGCTACGGCATTCTCGAAGGTGACCTTTCAGACGACACGGTGCTGGCTGTAGGTTTTGATTACCAGGACAAACAGGTACAAGGCACCTCCTGGGGCACTGTGCCCTACTGGAACAGCCAGGGCGGCAAGGCAAGGTTGCCTCGCTCCACCAATATGGCGGCGCACTGGAGCTCCTGGCCGCTGACTGACAAGACCACCTTCGCCACCCTCGACCATCGGCTCGGCGGCGACTGGCATTTGAAGGCTGCCTATACCCATCGCCAAAGTGACACCGACGGCAAGGTCTACTACGGCGGCACCGGTTTTCCCAATGCGGACCGCAGCGGCATGACGGCCTGGGCCAGTCATATGCGCGGTACGTCGCGGATGGAAGCCATCGACTTCAACCTGGCCGGCAGCTACACCCTGCTGGGCCGCGAACACGGGTTGATGATGGGCTATGGCGAGGCCGCCCAACGGGACGTCTCGCCCTTTATGCGTAACGACCTGCCTGCCAGCTACTACCCCATCGAGGATTGGAAGCACATGGGCGATATCGGCAAGTTCGCCGACACGGTCACCGACCTCAAGGGCGAACACAGCAAAAAACAGCAGAAAGCCGGCTACCTCGCCACTCGACTGAGCCTTACAGACCGCTTGCACGCCGTGCTGGGTAGCCGCTACGGCAGCTGGGAGCTGGAAAGCGCCACGCCTGAATACAACGACAATGATCAACTGACGGCTGCCGGCAAAACACGCCAGACCCACAACGACATGTGGACGCCCTACGCCGGGCTGCTCTATGACATCACCCCGCAGTACACCGTTTACGCAAGCTACACCGATATCTTCAAGCCGCAAGACAGGCGTGACGTCAACAAGAAGTACCTGGAACCGGTGGTGGGCAGCAATTATGAGGTGGGGCTCAAGGGCAGCCTGCTCAATGAACGTCTGAACCTGGCGGCCGCCTATTTCTGGAGCACCCAGGACAACGTTGCAGAGCGCGATGACTCGGTCCCTCCCAACCCCGTCACTGGCGAGGAGTACTACAAGTCTGGCGGCAAGGGTAACAAGGTCAACGGCTTCGAATTGGAAGCCGCAGGCGAAATCCGGCCAGACTGGAACCTGACCGCCGGCTACACCTACACCCACTCGCTTAATGGCTCAGACAAACGTACCAATACCGGCCAGCCCTTGAACCTGTTGAAGGTCTCCAGCGCCTATCGCCTGCCGGGCGCATGGCGCAACCTCACCGTCGGTGGCGCGGTGAACTGGCAAAGCGAAATCTACGATTTCGGTAACCGGCCCACAGGGGCACGCAATAGCGAAGGTCGGCCGATAACCACGCGGGCGAAGATCACGCAACAGGGTTACACCTTGGTCAACCTGATGTCACGCTACCAGTTCGACGAACAGGTTTCCGCCTCGGTTAACGTTAACAATCTATTTGATAAAAAATATTACGAACGTGTCGGCTTTTATAATGGTGTGTATTGGGGCGACCCGCGATCTATCACGCTTGCATTGGACTGGAAGCTGTAGTCGCTCCCTGCGAAGTTAACAAAATCGTTAACTTCGCAGTGCCTGTCAGTTAATTCCCACTTAATAAGATAGCGCCATAGTCGCTCCATGATTCTGATCAAGGAACGGCCAGACACCTATCACTCTTAATGGGAATACCGCGATGAAAATCTCGACGTTGATGCTTGCCAGCCTGATGACCCTGACCTCCGCCGCTGCCTTCGCAGAGGGCGGTTCAGAGCGTTCGAAGGAGTTCTACGACAACTTCAGTTTCATTCAACAGCAAACTCACGGCACAGCAGAGCAACGAATGGCCTCTGCCGACGGGAAGACGTTGAAAGTCGATACCGTCAGCCAGGAACAACCGAACAGTTGATTTAATGCTTAGTTAATCCGTAATACCCTGCGCCATCCCGCTCCGTTGGCAAAGGTTTATTGGGCGCCATCTAATGGCGCCTTTTTTTCGCCAGTCATTTATGACAGCGACTTGCTCCAAAACAACATATGGCCATACTTCGGATCAAATACTGAATCATCGAACCCGAACTTGCGATACGCCGATTGCGCCAGTTCATTGCCCTCTAGCACTTCCAGAGTAATCTTGCAGCAGCCCCTCTGGCGGGCGATTTCTTCGACCTTCTGCAGCATTTTCTGGCTCAAGCCCAAGCCACGAAACTGTTCCCTCACCATCACATCGTGAACGTTGACCAGCGGGCGGCAAGCAAACGTCGAGAAGCCCTCAAAACAATTGACCAACCCCGCCGGTTCGCCACCGACAAATGCCAGCACGCTGAACGCATGAGGACGCTTGGCCAGTTCAGCCGGCAGTTGCTGCAACAGATCGGCTGACAAGGCGTGGCCGCCGCCCATCGGGTCTTGCGCATAGTGGTTGAGCAGCAAGCCGATGGCGTTGGCGTGCACCTCGTTGGTATAGCTGGCTTGCAGCACCAGGATGTCTGGGGTGTCCATTTCCTTCCTCGATAACGACAACCAGGGATTCGTTCCCCTTTGAGAGCCTCGATTGTAAGCGTGGAGTCGGCAGTAGATGAAGGAGATTAACTACAAATATCTGACAGAAATTGCGAAGGTTGCTCGCATCAAATCGCGCAAAAGCCCCTGGAGTGGGGATTTTTCCTAAACAGCAAAGCGCTGCAGTTGCATCTCTTGCAAGCGGCTCAGGGTGCGACGAAATGGAAACTCCAGGTAGCCTTCGGTGTACAGGCACTCCAAGGGCACCCGGGCCTCGATAAAGAGTGGCACCTTGCGGTCGTAGCATTCGTCCACCAAGGCGATAAAGCGCCGCACGCTGTCATCATGAACCGACAGTTGCGGCAATTGGCGGTCCCCGGCCATCACACGCTCGGCGCCGTCCTCGGTGCCACGGGCAATCCGCCCCGGGCGCTGTTGGGCGCTGAGGTTCGGGACCTCACCCAGGAGGATGGCCTCGAAGCGATCGCACAGCAGCATGAAGTCCATCGCGGCCAGGGGTTGCTCGCACAGTTCGGCGTAACGACACCAGAGCACCGTATCACTGGCCTGCACCGCCACAATGGAGCGGTACCCCACGCTCACCGCCCCGCTGCTTACGGCCTGGCCTTGGCTCAATTGCTTGAACACCGCAGCCAGTGCATTCGGTTGATTCACCCAATAGCGTTGCTGCCCCACCCCCGGATGCAGGCGATGATCTTCGCCACCGTCCACCGCCACCACTTGCATATGCTGCTGGAGCGCGTCGATGCCCGGCAGAAAACGCTCGCGATTGAAGCCATCGGCATACAACTGATCAGGCGGCTGGTTGGAGGTGCACACCATTACCACGCCTTGCTCGAACATCACCTGGAACAGCCGCCCGAGGATGATCGCGTCGCCGATATCATTGACAAACAGTTCATCGAAGCACAGCACGCGCACTTCCTGGCTCAGCTCCTGAGCCAGCGCCCGCAAAGGATCCTGGGTTCCGGTGAGCTGGAACAAGCGCTGATGCACCCACCCCATGAAGTGATGAAAATGCTGACGCCGCGCGGGCACACGCAGGCTTTGGTGGAACTGGTCCATCAGCCAGGTCTTGCCACGCCCCACCGGCCCCCACAGATAGACCCCGGCAACTGGCGAATGGCCTTGATGCAACCCCTCGTGACAGGTTTGCAAAGCCTGCACCGCCCGACGCTGGGCGTCGTCGGAGACGAAGCCTTGCTGGGCGATAGCGTGCTGGTAGGCAATGAGGGGCGAGTCGAACGTCATGTCAGATGCTGCTCTGCGGACTAAATATGAGAGGGGGCACGCCCCGTTGAGCCTGGTTTGTAGTCACCAACCGTAACCACGATGCGAAGCGAGCCGCTCTTGATCTTGATCTGCTTTTGATCT
>NZ_SPKP01000029.1:0-56366 GCF_023127835.1 Pseudomonas sp. B329
CGAACAGCCCCAGGTAACCCATCAGCACCGGTCAGTGGGCCGGGTAGTCGGCTATGTATCAGGCCTATCCGAGGAAGCTCCAAACAGCTTCTGGCCAACATTGGATCAGCTCGCGATCTGCCCATTACAAAAAGGCCTCAAGGGCCGGTAGGAGCACAGGCATCAATTCGCGACGGTCTGACCAGAGGTCAATGTTCGTTAGCACGGGTTGGAGCGGCTAAACGCCCCGGTGGCAGAACTCTGTAAATCAGTGGCTCATCGCAGCCTCCTGACTATTGCCTGGCTGACGTCGATAAGTCTGGTCGTTTTGCAAGAGCCGCCAGAGGATACGCAGGTTGCGGTTGGCCAAACGCACCGCCGCCTCCTTGCGCCCTAGGCGAGATACCCAACGCTGTAGCCACTGGTCGTCGGGCTGTTCTGAATCCGGTCGCACCTGTCTTAACACGGCGTGGGCCCCCTGGACCGCCAGGCTGCGCAAATACGCATCACCCTTCTTGCTCATCTTGCCGAAATTGCCCTATGCCTGCAGTAATCACGCCCATGCCTGAGCACCTGGCCCGGTTTCCACCAGCACCGTCACGCTTGCTGGAAGCTTAAGAAGAAAGGTTTGAAAGGCCTCTCGTGACTTAATCCGATCCTCGAATATCACCTGTCCGAGCGCATTCTCACCGGCCACCTGGAAGACCTTTTTGGCAAGGTCTACCGCGACGTTTACGCAAGTAGATACATCGGCTGACAAAGACTGATTGATCGTCGTATGCTTTTTCATGGGCTCGCCCTCGCTGTCGTTGGCTTCTATAAGAATGCCACCGTGGCGCATAGACGCCTCGGCTTGGGCGAGTCCATCTAATTACAGAGGTAACTCATGAGCGCCGCACAAAGGTGCGCATGGTTTGCCCAGGGCCGGTGCTGAATACGGTGGGCCTGGGCATGCCTTCATCCGCTGCGATAAATACGAAATCATCGCCGTCGAGCCGGTAACTGGCGGGAAGCTGCTTGCCCGCGTCATCGCCGATAGCGTCAATCCAGGTAATGCTTTTGGGCGTGGTACTGGCATCCAGGAAAAAACGGCCCGCCAGCAGTTGATCACCATTGACGGTGGTCACTTCGAAGCAATCGCCCGTGATGGTGGTAATAGCCCCTGGCGCACTGTGGGCGTCGGCGGGGTTGAGGATGCCACTGTCTTCAAGGGCAGTCTGCTCCCAGGTGCCTTGTAAGCCGCGTAAATCGAGAGTTGAAACAGACAGCATGCAAATTCCTTATTGCTGATCAGGGAAGCGCCCCGTTGCATCAGGTACGCAACCACGACGTAGGCGGATAAGTTTTTTCTTTAGAAGACAGCTATTTGACAGCATTTTGATGTTCTATTGACTATGCTTGCAAGCGCGCAAGTCCGACAATGCTGCGCCATTTGTACTACTCCTCGATATAAAACCGAAATAATCCTTGGAAATGTGGGATATTTCGGCTCGCTAAGTGGTCACATCGCCACCGGTCCGGCGTATCCAGGGCGTTGTCCCTGATTTTGAAGCCATTTAGGTTTCTGAGAATGATGGCCTTTTAGTATTATTTTAAGGTGTTCTTATTTTGAATCGCACTTCCCCGCTCCCGCCCTCCGTAGCGTCTGATGAAATTGACTTGTTTGAATTGTTTCACGCCATCTGGCGACAAAAAAAGCTGGTAGTCGGATGTACGCTTCTGGTGGGCGTATTAGGGGCAGGGTACGCGTTCCTGGCACCCAAGACTTATGAAGTCAGCAGTGTGCTGCGGCCTGCGGCAATCAATGAACTGGATGCGTTGAACCGTTCGGAAGTCTATAAGTTGCCTCCCGCTGACGCCCTGATGAAAGTGGGAGCACAGTTAGACTCTTACGAGGCGCGCTTGGGATTTTTCAAGGAACACGAGGAATTGTTCAAGGCGTTCAAGAAGCCGGGGCAGAGCCTTGAGCAAAGCTTTGAGGCGTTCAATCGAAACTCTGTCAACCTGATCTTGCCGGACCCGAAGAAATCAGACTCGCTGAGCAGCTATATTCGCTTGGAACTGCAATATCCGACAGACGTTGATGGTGTCGCGATCCTCAACGGCTTTGTAGACTACGCCATCGCCGCCGAGCGTCAGCAGGTTGGCGCCGACCTCAAGGTGATCGTCAATAACCGCTTGAGCGAACTCAAAGGCAAGATCGACGCCGCCCGTGACAACTACGATACGGAAAAGGAATCCAAGATCGCCAAGTTGCTCGAGGCTGACCGACTCAAGCGTGCCCAGTTGCAGGATGAGCTCAGCGCGCTGCGCTTGCAGATGAAGATGGAGCGTACCAATCGCCTGGCCGAGCTGGCGGAAGCCATCTCTATTGCCAAGTCCATGGGCATTCGCACCCCGACGACACCATCTTCCATGGCGGACTCCACGCGCAGTGGGTCGAGCCAGGTCATGCGCACAGAGGTGAACAATCAGAAGATCCCGCTGTACTTCATGGGCACCGAGGCTCTGGAAGCCGAACGCGCTGCGCTGCAACAGCGCACCAGCGATGACTTCACCAACCCGCGAATTGCCGAGATTGGCAAGGATTTGCAACTGCTCGAAAGCAACCGCGAAGTCGAGGTGCTGCGCAAGCGCGGCAATGAGGACATATTCCTGCAGGACGTCGAGCCGCTTCGTGCTGAAGTTGCCAGGCTGCGTGGCTTGAACATCGACATGAGCAACCTCAAGCTGGTAACGGTCGACCGCCGCGCCCAGGAGCCTCTGGCGCCGATCAAGCCGAAAAAATCGTTGGTCATTGCGTTGAGTCTGGTAGGCGGCCTGTTGCTGGGGCTGATGATCGCCTTGATCCGCCACTTTATCCGCAGTCGTAGCCAGGTTGTCCCCTATACCGCGTTGGCAGACGCTAGTTTGCCCCGCCGTGACGGTAAAGACGCGCCGCAATAATCGCAGTAATGCCTTTAAACAGGCGGGCGCACAAGCCCGCCTGTTCCCACCCCAGCACACTCAGTAGACAGCTTTTCACAATTCTTAGTTAACCTTTGGTTACAAAGTATGGCTAAATAACGGCCAATGGTTACACGCCGCAAGGTCGCCCAGCCTGCCGTGTTACCTGTACGTGAATTGTGATTTCAGGTGCTGCATATCCATCCTCGGCCGTTGTGGGCCCGCAGGAGCAGCCTGTTCTCTCCCTGACTTGTGACGAATCCCTTGAAACTCATCATTGTTGCTCTCTACGTTGCCTCCATTGCGTATGTACACCTGCGTGGTCGGGTGCGACACAAGCTGGGTCGCCAGCTTAGCGATCACTCGACGTTCCTGGCGCCGATCAACTGTTTCCTGTACTTGTTCTCCAAGCAGCCCAGCCGTCCCTATCTGTCGCCCAGCGATTTTCCAGACCTGAGCCCCCTGCAGGAACATTGGCAAGAGATCCGCGAGGAAGGCCAGAACCTGATGCGGGCCGGGGAGATCAAACGTTCGGATCAGTACAACGACGTGGGTTTCAACTCGTTTTTCAAGTCGGGCTGGAAGCGCTTTTACCTCAAGTGGTATGGCGACAGCCACCCTTCGGCGATGAAGCTGTGCCCGCGCACCACCGAGTTGGTGCAAGGGATCGGCTCGATCAAGGCCGCGATGTTCGCCGAACTGCCACCGGGCTCCAAGCTGGTGCGCCACCGTGACCCCTACGCGGGCTCCTATCGGTATCACCTGGGGCTCGATACGCCCAACGACCCAGGGTGCTACATCAATGTGGATGGCGAGAGCTATTACTGGCGCGACGGCGAGCCGGTGATGTTCGACGAGACCTACATTCACTACGCAGAAAACACCACCCAGCAGAACCGCATCATTCTGTTCTGCGATATCGAACGCCCGATGAAGTACCGCTGGGCGGCGGCATTCAACCGTTGGTTCAGCCGCAATGTAATGGCCGCTGCAGGCTCGCCCAATGATGATGGCGACAAGACCGGCGGCCTCAACCGCGCCTTTACCCGCTTGTACAAGATCCGCCTGCGCGGCAAAGAGCTCAAAAAGCGCAACCGCACACGCTACTACCTGGAAAAATGGGCGATCTTTGCCGGTCTGGCGCTGATCTTCATTCTTATCTGAACCCTGTGCCGGGCGCGAATCACTGCGGTGGTTTTGCGCCCAGTTTGTCCCACATCTTCTTGCCGATTTTCTGCCGATTGGCATAGCCGGCCCATGGGTCGCCCTTCAACCCCTGCAGACGCTCATGCAGGTTCGCCACCGTCCACTGCTGGGCCCCGCGCAATCCTTTCAATTCTTCCCGACTGACCGGCACCGATACCGGCAGACCCGGCCGTGCACGCACGGAGTATGCCGCCACAGTGCTGGCGCCACGGGCGTTGCGCAGGTAGTCGATAAAGATCTTGCCCACACGGTTTTTAGGGCCGCTGGTGGCGGTAAAGCGTTCGGGCAGTTGCTGGCTCATAAATTGGGCAATGGCCTTGGCGAATGCCTTGACGGCGTCCCAGCCATCACGCCGGGCCAGCGGCACGATCAGGTGCAGACCTTTACCGCCGCTGGTCTTGACGAAGGCTTGCAAGCCCAGCTCATCCAGCACCGACAGGGTCAGTTCGGCCGCTTCCAACATGGATTTCCAGGGCAGGGCCGGGTCCGGGTCGAGGTCCAGGACGAACAGGTCAGGGGTTTCAATCTTGTCCGTAGTGGCGCCCCAGGTATGCAACTCGACAGTGCCCATTTGCACGGCGCCGGCCAGCGCCTCTGCGCTGTCTACCTCCATCAGGCGTGCATGACCGGGATCCAGGGCCTGATCCAGTTGCTTGATGTGGGGAATTGCCAGGCGTTCAGAGTGCTTCTGAAAAAACTGCTCCCCTTCGATGCCTTCGGGTGCGCGCAGCAGCGACACAGGGCGACCACGCAGGAACGGCAGGATCCATTCGCTGATGTCGGCGTAGAACTGCGCCAATTGCTGTTTTTGCGTGCCACTGTGCTTGTCGATAATGCGATCGGGGTGGGTGATTTTCACGTTCTTCACCGCTTTGTCGGCTTTATCGGTTTTCTGCTTCTTCGAGGCATTGACCGACTTTGCCGCACGCGGCTGTTCATGAATGACCTGCGACGCAGGCTTATCAGTGCGCAGCCCCACAAAGGCCGCCTGGCGCACCACGCCTTCACGCGTCCATTCGGCGAATTGCACTTCACCCACCAGGCGCGGCTCGACCCAATGCACGCCACGGGCCTGGGTGCTGGTCAAAGGCTTTTGCAAGGGCGAGTCCTTGCGCTCCAATGGCGTGAGCTTGGCGTAGATGGATTTCAACGTGGCCTGATCAAATCCGGTGCCCACACGCCCGGCATATACCAGCCCGGTTTCATCGTTGACGGCCAGCAGCAGCGCGCCAAACCCGCTGCGCGAACCCTGAGGGCGGGTGTAGCCAACAATCACAAACTCCTGGCGCAGGCGGCATTTGAGCTTGATCCAGTCAGCACTGCGGCGGGACACATAGGGGCTGCCTGCACGCTTGCCGATCACGCCTTCGAGCGCCAGGTCGCAGGCGCTTTCGAAAATATCGCGGTGGTTGGCGGCAAAGGCTTCGGAGAAACGCAGCAGTTTGCTTTTGCTGCCGGCGAGCGCAGCTTTAAGCGCAGCCCGACGCTCCTCGACCGGATCTTCGCGTTGATCACGGCCGTTCAGGAAGGGGGCATCAAACAGGTAATAGACGATGTCCAGGCTGCGGCCGATATCGAAGGCATTCTGCAACGCCTGGAAATCCGGCAACCCGTCGCCGTTGAGGCTGACCACTTCGCCATCCAGCCAGCTGTCCTTGAGCTTGAGGGCTTGCAAGGCTTTGGCCTGCCGCGGCAGGCGTTCGGTCCAGTCGTGGCCGTTGCGAGTGAACAGGCGCACTTCACCGTCATGGATGCGCGCGAGAATGCGATAACCGTCGAACTTGATCTCGTAGCTCCAATCGCCCTCGGGGGCGCGATCGACCAAGGTCGCCAATTGCGGGGCAAATTCTTCGGGTATGGCGCTCACTTGCGTGCGGGCCTTGGCCTTTGGCGCTGGCTTTTTTTTGACTTGGACCTTGGCCTTGGGCGTGCCGACCACCGCATCGCTGAGCACGCTGGCAGGCTCGGCGTCGACAATATCGTATTCAGAAGCGGGGCGTGCCTGCTGGTCTTTTTCCTTGATCAGTAGCCACTGCTCCTTGTCGCCACTACCCTTGAGTCGGGTGCGTACCAGGGTCCAATCCCCAGCGAGTTTTTCGCCCACCAGCGTGAACTTGAGCTTGCCGGCCGCATAGGCTTTGCGCGGCTCGTCATGGGGTTGCCAGATACCTCGGTCCCACACAATCACATCGCCTGCGCCATATTGGCCGGCTGGGATGCTGCCCTCGAAACCGCCATAGCTCAGGGGGTGGTCTTCAACGTGGACCGCCAGGCGCTTCTGGCTTGGGTCCAGGCTCGGGCCCTTGGGCACCGCCCAGCTCAACAGCACGCCGTCGAGTTCCAGGCGAAAGTCATAATGCAGGTTGCGCGCATCATGCTTTTGAATCACGAAGCTCAGCGCCGAGGCTTTCCGCTTGCTGGCGGGTGAGCTGCCGGCGGGTTCGGCGGTGATCTTGAAATCGCGCTTGCGGTTGTATTCGCTCAGGGGCTTTGCCATGTCGCGCTCCAGTCAATGGCAGGCTCAAGAGGCCTTTTTGTTGGATTTCTTCGCGGCGGGCTTTTTCGCCGCGGGTTTGCCCGCCAGGCTGCGTTTAAGCAGTTCGGTCAGGTCGATAACATCGGCGGATTTGCGCACTTCGCTGTCTTGGCTCGACTCCACGTCTTCGATCTTGCCGGCCTTGGCCTTTTTCGCCACCAGCGCCATGATCTTGTCCTGGAAGCTGTCGCGGTACTCGTCGGGTTGCCAGTCTGCACTCATGTCTTCCACCAGGCGCTTGGCCATGTCCAATTCACCCTTGGCCAGGGTCGGTTTGGTTACATCGGCACCGAGTTCCAGCTCGTCCAGGCTGCGCACTTCTGCGGGCCAGCGCAGCATCACCAGTACCAGGGCCGATTCGAGCGGCATCAACGCGGCCAAGTGCTGTTTGGTATGCAGCACCACATTGGCCAGGGCGACCTTGCCGGTTTTCTTCAGGGTTTCGCGCAGCAGTGCATAGACCTTGCCGCCACGTTTGTCCGGCGCCAGGAAGTAGGGCGTGTCGATGTTTTGCAGGGGGATCTGGTCAGCGGCGACAAACGCGATGATCTCAATGGTCTGGGTCGATTTCGGATGGGCCGAGCGAATTTCATCTTCGCTGAGCACCACATAACGGCCCTTCTCAAAGGCGACGCCCTTGACGATATGTTCCTTGGTGACTTCCTTGCCCGTGGTTTTGTTGATGCGCTTGTAGCCGACCGGGTCCATGCTGCGTTTGTCCAGCCAGTCGAAATCAACGCCTTGGGAAGATGTCGCCGAGACCAGCGACACCGGGATATGAACCAGACCGAAACTGATAGCGCCTTTCCAGATTGCCCGTGGCATAACTCCGATTCCTTAAAAAGTGAGCCTGTTCTGGTGACTCGCAGGCCGCGGCAAAAGTTTCGGCGGGCAGATGCTCGGACAGATCGTGTTACACCTGATGAGAAACTATTTAGTGTCGCAACCCGAACCCATGGCGTAGCGTGTTATCGAAAGCACGTAGTACTCGGCATAGAGAGGCTCCGTCATGAATGCTTATGTACGTTATCTTGCAGTACTTGCGCTGGGCCTGGCCCTGGCGCCTTGGGCCCAGGCGCAAAACCTGCCGGGCCAATACGACACCAATAACAGCCCGATTCACCGGGCCAACCCCAATAGCATGCAGGGCACTCAGCCCAATGCACCTGCGGCCGGCGGTATCCAGACTGCGCCCACCGGCCCTCGGCCGACCGTGGAAAACCGCGGAATCGGCAATACGTATCCCAAGCGCGACGTAGCTCCCAGTCGCCCGGCCACCGAAACCAAAGCACCCACCTATGATGCCAACGGCAATCGCCGGTAAGGACTTCGCCTTATGTTTCTACGCAAAACTCTGCTAGCGGCTGTCTGTGCCGCCACGCTGCTGCCGCTGACCACCGTTTATGCCGCCGATAGCCAGCAGTTCCCCAGCGAGCAAGGCAGCATCACCGTCACGCCGATCGCCAAAGGCCTGGATCATCCATGGGCGCTGGCGTTTCTACCGGATCAGCAGGGCTTCCTGGTGACCGAGCTTCCCGGGCATCTGCGATTTGTCAGCCCCGACGGTAAGCTTTCCGCTCCGTTGAAGGGGGTGCCGCAAGTCTGGGCCAAGGGGCAGGGCGGTTTACTGGATGTGGTGTTGTCACCAGACTTCAAGCAGGACCGTATGGTCTACCTGTCGTACGCCGAAGGCGGCGGGCAGGATGGCAAAGCCGGAACCGCTGTGGGGCGCGGGCGCCTGTCTGCTGACATGAGCGGCCTGGAGGACTTCAAGGTGATCCTGCGCCAGGAGCCCAAGCTGTCTACCGGCAACCACTTCGGCTCGCGCCTGGCGTTCGATCGTGACGGCTATCTGTTCGTGACCCTGGGCGAGAACAACGACCGCCCGACCGCCCAGGACCTGGACAAGCTGCAAGGCAAAGTTGTGCGCATCTATCCAGATGGCCGCGTACCGGATGACAACCCCTTCGTCGGTCAACCCGGTGTACGTCCCGAGATCTGGTCCTACGGCCAGCGTAACCCACAGGGCCTGGCGCTGAACCCGTGGAGCGGCACGATCTGGGAAAACGAGCATGGGCCGCGTGGGGGCGATGAAGTGAACATCATCGAGCGCGGCAAGAACTACGGGTGGCCGCTGGCGACCCACGGCATCAACTACTCTCTGCTACCGATTCCCGAAGCCAAGGGCAAAACGGCAGAAGGCACGGTGCAGCCCCATCATGTCTGGGAGAAGTCCCCGGCCATCAGCGGCATGGCGTTCTATGACGCCGACCGGTTCAAGGTGTGGCAGCACAATCTGTTTATCGGTGCGCTGGGCACTCAGGAGTTGATTCGGTTGCAGTTCGAGGGTGACAGGGTCGTTCACGAGGAACGTTTGCTGGGCGAGTTGAAAGCGCGAATTCGTGACGTGCGGCAGGGGCCGGATGGGTTTCTGTATGTGCTGACGGATGAGGATAATGGCGTGTTGTATCGGGTCGGGCTGAATCAGGACTGATGCCCTTCGGTAATCGCTTTTTGTAGGAGCGAGCAAGCTCGCTCCTACAGAGGGTAAGAGAGCTACAGCCCTAGGTCTGACAAGCCCGGATGATCATCCGGGCGACGCCCCAGCGGCCAGTGGAACTTGCGTTCGCTTTCCTGGATCGGCTTATCGTTGATGCAGGCAAAGCGGTTGGCCATCAGGCCGTTCTCATCGAACTCCCAGTTTTCATTTCCGTAGGAACGAAACCAGTTGCCGGAGTCGTCATGCCACTCATAGGCATAGCGCACGGCGATGCGGTTGCCGGTGAACGCCCACAACTCCTTGATCAATCGATAATCCAGTTCCCTGGCCCATTTACGGCTCAGGAACTGCCTGGCTTCTTCGCGGTTGTGGGCGAATTCGGCGCGGTTACGCCACTGGGTGTCCAGGGTGTAGGCCAGGGAAACCCGTTCTGGGTCGCGGGAGTTCCAGCCGTCTTCGGCCAGCCGGACTTTTTCGATGGCTGACTCGCGAGTAAAGGGCGGTAGGGGCGGGCGGGCTTGTGCATTGGCTGACATGGGGTGGCTCCTTAAAACAATAGGGTTGAATGATAGAAGTTGCCAATTCCGAGAATTCAAAGTCCCAATAACGTTCGCGCCATGCATTGCGCATTATCGGCAGCTGTTGAATCACCCATGATCAGGGCAACGGTAATGGCGCCATCGATCAGGATCAGCAGTTGCGCGGCCTGCTGTTGCGGGTCGGGGGTGCCATGTGCTTGACACAGTTCAAGTGCGTACTCGAACAGTTTGTGTTTATGGGCCTTGGCCAGCAGGCGCACCGGATCTTGAGCGTTGCCGGTTTCGCCACTGGTATTGATAAAGGCGCAGCCGCGAAAATCCGCGGAACCGAACCAGCTTTTCAGGGCGCTGAACAGCGCCAGCAAGCGCTCGCCGCTGTTGTCGCTGCGTTCCACTTCGCTGCGCAGCCACTGCATCCAGCGTTCGTCGCGGCGCTGCAGGGCGGCAATCACCAACTCGTCCTTGTTGGCGAAATAGCGATAAATGCTTTTTCTCGATACGCCAGCGGTTTTTACCAGCAAGTCCATGCCGGTGGCGGCGATGCCATGGCGATAGATCAGCTTTTCGGTGACGTCGAGGATAATGTCGCGGGTTATGTCGTTCATGCTTACTACAGTAGAACGATCGTTCTTCTTGGTCAACCGGCTTTTTTCCATGCCGTACGGCGAGACCTGAGCAGCCCCATGGTGTAAGCTCTGGACCTCTTCGGATTCGACCCATTGCGAGCCCTATGCCGTCGTTCTTCAAACGCTCCCTGTTGCCCAAACTACGCGGTTTCCCGCTGTCCCCGGAGGCCATCGAGGTGCTGTCCGGCGCCGATGCCTATCGTCGCTGCCTGCTGGAAAAAATCTCCCAGGCGACGCGTCGCATCTACATCGTCGCCTTGTACTTGCAGCACGACGAAGCGGGGCAGGAGATCTACGACGCGCTTCACGCTGCCAAGGCGGCACGGCCGGAGTTGGACATCGTGGTGATGGTCGACTGGTTGCGCGCCCAGCGTGGCTTGATTGGCGCCGGCAAGCAGCCGGGCAACAGCGCCTGGTACCAGGCCATGACGCAAAGCCACGCCAGCGAAGTGCCGGTGTATGGCGTGCCGGTGCAAACCCGCGAGCTGTTTGGCGTATTGCACCTCAAGGGCTTTGTGATCGATGACAGCGTGCTGTACAGCGGCGCCAGCCTCAACAATGTGTATTTGCACAAGTTCGACAAGTACCGCTTTGATCGTTACCACCTGATCCATAGCCAGGTGCTGGCCGATTCTATGCAACACCTGATCGAGCACGGCCTGGTGGCATCCAAGGCCGTGCACCGCCTGGACCTGCCCAACCCGCCGACCACCCGCAGCCTGCGCAACGATATCGGCGACCTGCGCAGCCGTCTCAAGCACGCGGCCTATGACACCACGGCCGGGCAGTTGCCCAATGGTCACCTCTCGGTGAGCCCGTTGCTCGGCGTTGGCAAGAACAACCCCCTGAGCCGGGTCATTCTGGAGCTGATCGCCAGCGCCCAGCAGCAGTTGACCATCTGCACCCCGTATTTCAACCTGCCGTTGCCGGTGACCCGCGAGATCAACCGCGCACTGGCACGTGGGGTGAAGATCGACATCGTGGTCGGCGACAAGACGGCCAACGACTTCTATATTCCGCCCAGCGAGCCGTTCAAGGTGATCGCGGCCTTGCCTTATCTATATGAGATCAGCCTGCGGCGCTTTGCCAAGCGTCACCAGCCGATGATCGACAGCGGCCAGTTGAACCTGCACCTGTGGCGCGATGGCGACAACACCTACCACCTTAAGGGCATGTGGGTTGACCAGCGCTATACCTTGCTGACCGGCAACAACCTCAACCCCAGGGCATTTCGCCTCGACCTGGAAAACGGCTTACTGATCGACGACCCCAAGGGCCAATGGCTGGAGCCGCGGCGTACCGAGCTGGCGCAGATTTTCCAGCACACCACGCGTATCCGGGGCTACCAGCAATTGCAGACGTTGGTTGATTACCCGCCGGCAGTGGGTAAATTCCTGCGTCGGGTCAGCCGAGTGCGCATTGAGCGTTTGCTGTACCGCATTTTGTAGCCGTTATCCCGCAGGCAAAAAACACCCAGGCCCTCAACAGGGCCTGGGTATTTTTTTTGCCGGTAGCCTTTAATTCAAACCCAGCTTGCCGCGCAGCATCGACAAGTCTTCAGCCAGGGTGTTGACCGGGCCTACCAGGGCCTTGCGGTCGTTGTCCTTGACCTTGTCGTAGGTTTCAAAGCCGCCATCCTGGGTCTTGTACTTGGCCAGGATCTTGTCCACGGTGGCGAAGTTTTTATCGACCTTGGCCAGGAACGCCTGGTCCTGCTGCCCGATCTCGCCACGGAACAAATCGACGATTTTCTTCGCACCGTCGATGTTGCCCTGGAAGTCATACAGGTCGGTATGGCTGTAGCGGTCTTCTTCGCCGGAGATCTTGGTGGCAGCGACTTCCTCCAGCAGCGCCGCAGCGCCGCCGACGACTTTTTCCGGCGGGAAGGTCAGGCCATCGACCCGCGTCTTGAGATCGTTCACATCGGTATTGAGCTTGGCGGTCAGTGCTTCCAGGCCCTTGGTCGAGTTTTGCGCGAACAGCGCGTATTCAATCCGGTGAAAACCGGTGAAGTCTTCGGCCGTTACACCTTTTTCATGGTCATCGACACGCGAATCGATGGACGCGTCGAGGTCGCTGAACAGCTCGGCGATCGGCTCGATGGCCTCATAGTGCACGCGGGTCGGCGCATAGAGCTTCTTGGCGGTGGCCAGGTCACCTTTATTGATGGCGTTGGTAAACGCCTGGGTCTGGGTGACTAGTTCGCCGATTTCCTCGGTAACGTAGATCTTGTAGTCCGATACCGGGCCTACCAGGTCGAGCGGCGCGGTAGCGGCGAAGGCAGCCAGCGGCGCAAGGCTCATTAACAACGACAACGCGATAGACGACTTCTTCATGGGGGCATTCCGCTCTGGTGTGTTTCAGGTCTTGGCAGGGGTGGTGGAGTGCGTTGCAGCAAGCAGCGTGCGCCCGATGAAATCCTCAGGGCCGGTGACGCCGGGCAAGGTGAAGAAATACCCGCCGCCGACCGGCTTGAGGTATTCCTCCAGCGGTTCGCCGTTGAGCCGCGTTTGCACGCTGATAAAGCCTTTCTCCAGGTCAGCCTGATAGCAGATGAACAATAGGCCCATGTCCAGCTGACCGTTTTTGTTGACGCCGTTGGAGTAGTTGAACGGCCGCCGCAGGATCAGGTTGGCCTGGGTCTGCGGGGTGCGCGGGTTGGCCAGGCGGATGTGCGCATCAAGCTTGGTCAACTTGCCATGCGGGTCTTTGCTGTAGTCCGGCACCTGGGTTTCATGCTGGCCATCCATGGGGGCGCCGGTGGGTTTGACGCGGCCGATGATGCTTTCCTGTTCTTGCAGTGGGGTGCGATCCCAGCGCTCGACAAAGTTGCGGATGATACGCACGGCCTGGTAACTGCCATGGGCCGCCCAGGCGGGTTCGTCGCTGCTCGGTTGCACCCAGACGATCTGGTCCATGGCCTTGGCATCGTTGGAGTCGGGGTTGGCCGAACCGTCGCGAAAACCCAGGAAGTTACGCGCACTCTGCGCCGGTTCGCCGGGCTTGGCCGGGGCCTGGGGCGGCACGCTGCCTTCTTGTTTCCAGCGCACCAGCAGCAAGTCAGGCAGGTTTTTCACGATATCGCGCAGGGCGTGGATGTTGGTATCGGGCGTGTTGGAACTGAACTGCAGGCTCAGGTCGCCGTGGCACTGCGCCGGCTCCAGTGCATCGTTGGGGAAACCCACCATGCGGATCAGGCGCTTGGGCTTGACGGCACTGAGGCCGAAGCGCTCATCGAACAACGATTCGCCGACCGACACGGTGATGGTCAGGTTATCTGGGGTAACCACCGGGCCAAGGATGCCGGAGTCGGTGGGTGGCAGTTTCGGGTCGACCTGCGGCACGGTGCCGCCGCTCATCAGGAACGCGATACGCTCGTTCAGGGTGCGGAACAAACGTTCGAGGTCCTCGCGGTCGCTGGCCAGTACGTCGAAGGCCACCACCATGCCGCAGGCCGGGCGCGGGGTGACAATGCCGCTCTGATGCTGACCGAAAAAAGCCTGGTGGTCGTGGGTCTTGTCGCTGCGCGGAGCGCTGGTGACTTGCTCGGCCGCTGCGGCCATGGCCGGGCAGGTCAAGGTGCTGCCGGCGATGGCCGCGCCGGTGGCCGCCATGCCCAGCAGGACGCGGCGACGCGCAAGGTTTAGCTGTTTTGAATCACTCATGTATGCGTTCGTCTCACTGCAGGCCGGAAAGGCCAAGGGCGGGGTCGATTCCATCGAGTGCGGCGGCCAGTGCCTTGGCCTTGTCGGCGATCTGCTGGCGCTGATCGGCGGCGATGCTGTCGTACGTGCTGTAGGTATTGCCGACTTTGAATGCAGCGAGTTCGGCGTCGAAGGCATTCAGCGCGCTGTCGATATCGGGCAGCAAGCCGGCTGCGGACTTGCCCAGCAGCGGGCGCATCAAGTCGACCACTTTACGAGCGACGTCCAGGTTGGCGGCAAAGCCGTTCAGATCGATATGGCTGTAGCGCTCCTCTTCACCACTGCGGGCACGTACATCCGCCAGGCTGTTGAGGTTGCGTACCACAATGCTCACCAGTTGCTCTGGGGGCAGCGATTGCGCCAGCAATTGTTGCTTGAGCTTGGTGACGTCGGCCACCAGGCGTTGCGCGACCGGCGCCAGGCCGTCGAGACTGTGTTGCTGGAACAGGCTGTATTCGAGGCGATGGAAGCCGCTGAAGGCCGGGTCCTGCTCGCGCTTTTCAAAGTAGTCGGCGCGGGCGTTGATTGCGTTATCCAATTCGGCCAGGCGTTGAGAGGCAGGCGCCAGGCGCTGATACGCCTCACGGGCCGGCACATACAGGGCCTGCGCCTGGGCCAGATCACCGGCGTCGATAGCCTGTTGCAGCGCCGTCACCGCCTTGATCAGTGCACCGCTCTGGCCGCTCAAGTACACACGGAACTCCGACAACGGGCCGATAAACGCCACCATCGACGGCTTGGCCTTGGCCTGGGCGTCGGACTCCGCGGTGGGGGTGACATGCAAGGTGCCACGCGGGTTGCTCAACAGGCCACAGGTGATGGCGTAGTCACCGGGCAACAGATTGGCGTTGATCACCTGGCTCAGGCCCGGAGCAATATTTTCCCGTTCCTCGACCACCAGCACACCGTCGAGGATTTCCCACTCCACCGCACGGTCGGAGCGGTTGATGATACGAAAGCTTGCGCGCCCGGCCGGCACGGTGAGGGCGCTGGGCTCGCAGGCGTGGCTGTGAATCGTGACTGCGATTTCATTGTGGTTGGTCTGGCGCTTGGTCGCGGCCAATTGCGAGGCGTAGTAGAACAGGCCACCGGCGGCGATCATCACCACCACCGAGCCGGCCACACCCCAGCGCAAGGCGCGGGATGGCGGGGCCGATTGAGGGGTTGGGTTGGACAAGAGACGGTCCTTACTGGCTGGAAACGGAAGAAGTCGTGGCGACAGGCTTGGCGGGGGCCGAGGGCAGGAAGAACATCACCAGGGCCACCACCAGGTAAATCACATAGGCACCCAGGGTGCTGACGGTCGGCGCCTCCTGATAACCGAACATGCCGGCCAGTACCGAGCCCAACGGGCTATCCATGGGCAGCGCAGCGCTGAAATCGAACAGCACGGTTTGCCAGTGGTTCCACACACCGGCCTCATGCAGGGCTTGCACCGAATTGGCGAGAATGCCGGCCGCCACCACCAGGATAAACAGGCCGGTCCAGCGGAAAAACGCGCCGAGGTTCAGGCGCATGCTGCCGGAATAGATGAGGAAACCGACGACGATGGCCAGGATCAGGCCGAGCAGGGCACCGACCGGCGCGCCCGGGCCTTCGCTCTGCTGGAACACGGCCAACAGGAAAAATACAGTCTCCAGGCCTTCGCGGGCCACGGCGAAAAACACCATGGCGATCAACGCGATCACTTGGTTCCTGGAGCCGGTCAGGGCGAGGTCAAGGGATTCGTGCAGGGTATGCTTGATCGAACGCGCCACCTTGCGCATCCAGAACACCATGGAACTGAGGATGCCCACTGCAACAAGCCCTACGATCCCTTCGAACAATTCCTGCTGCTTTTGCGGGAATTCAGCGCTGACCAACTCAAGGCCGCCACCGACCAGCAAGGCCAGGGCAGCGGCAAGGAATACGCCGATCCACACGGCGGGCATCCATTGGCCACGCCCGGTCTGTTGCAGGTAACTGGCGATGATGCCAACGATCAAGGCGGCTTCAATGCCTTCGCGCAGCATGATTAAAAAAGGAACGAGCATCGGGCACCAGGGCGTAACTAGTTAGGAAGCTAAGTTGTAACATAATGATACTCATTGCTAAACAAGAAATATTGACCTTTGCTGAACGAGGGCTGAACAGTGGTGGCGAAGCGCGACCGCCCTTATGATGCAGGCCACCTGGTTTGCAGTCGGATAACTCAACATCCCATGTCGGAAAAAGACACCATCTCCATCCACCTTGTGCGCGAAGCGCTGTTGCAGAGCTGTGCGCCTGGTGCGGCCACTGTCGAGGCATTGAGCAAAGTCGGGATTGACCCTGCGTTGCTTGAGCAGCCCAATGCCCGTGTCCCGGCCACGGCCTATGCGCGCCTTTGGCGTTTGCTGGCGCGGCGCAGGGATGACGAGTTTTTTGGCATGGACCCGCGCGCACTCAAATCCGGTAGCCTGGCGTTTCTGTGTCGCGCCGCCATGGCGCAACCTAGCCTGGCGGCGGGCCTGGAAACCGGCCTGGGGTTTCTTTCGTTGATGCTGGAGCACATGCCAGGCCAGTTGGTTCGCCAACAGAGCCTGGCGGAGATCGTCCTGCTCGAACCCGATGAGCCCAAGCGTGCGTTCACGTATTTCACTTATTGGATGATCGTCCACGGCGTTGCGTGCTGGCTGGCGGGGCGTCGCATCCCGATCCTGGCCATTGAGCTGCGTTGCGCGCAGCCGGACTTCTGTGACGATTACCAGGTAATGTTTTCCGACAACCTGCGCTTTGATCGACCTCGTACCCGCATGATCTTTTCTGCCGACTGCCTGGACCTGCCGATCAAACGCAGTCAGCAGGAGCTCCAACGTTTTCTGGCCCATGCACCCGCTAACATCCTGGTCAAATACCGCGACCCTGAAAGCCTCGCCACGCGCATCAAGCACGACCTTCGGCAGATGCCTCCCGACACCTGGCCGGAAACGGAGGGCCTTGCAGCCAGGCTATGTATTTCTGCGTCCACCCTGCGTCGGCGCCTGGCGGAAGAGGGGCAGACTTATCAGGGCCTCAAAGACAGTGTGCGCAAAGAACTGGCGATTGTGTGGTTGGCTGAACCGCAGATCAGCTTTGCCGAGATTGCCACGCGGCTGGGGTTTGCCGATGCGAGTTCGTTCTACAAGGCGTTTCGCAAGTGGGCGGGGTCGAATCCGGGGCATTATCGGAGTTTGATTTTGAGCGACTCGAGTCGGTTCTAACCTTCGTTATGCGCAAGTAAGACATTTCTTACTCATTCCTTCACCCCAGTATGACAGAACGCTCCTTCGATATTTTAGGACGCGGCCGGCATATTTGGCGCTTGATTTCGTGCACTGTAAGCAACGTGTTCCTATCCATGTTTTCGGGCACTTAATGTCTGCTTGGTGAACATTGAACTTCGCGTACTGGGATCCGAGGTTTTATCGTGGAGTGCGCTTATGGGCAAATAAAGTGATCAGCTGCTTTCAAATGAATTATTTATTGATTTGAGGTGAGATTATGAAAGGTCTTATTGCGTTGCCGTGTCTTGCGTTAATGCTTTTGTCTGCTCAGGTGTCTGCCTTGTGTCTGTATATAACTGATAGCTATAGCGGGCTTTTGCAGCCAGGCGTGGAAACGGCAGTTTATGGTCCGTTCACAATAACGTCGGCTAATGGGTGTGCTGGTGCGACCATTGATGTTTCTGCTTCCACAAGCGGTGGGGGGAGGGCGCCGCAGTTGATAATTCAAAAGCAGACCGGGGCTTCCTGGGGAGATGTTGCTGGAACCTTTGGAAGTAGTACGTCCTTCTCAGGTGTGTTTGGAACCTATCGAGTCGTCATGATTAATTCTGGTTCGGAGGTGCAATCTTACTCTGGCACCGCACGATACGGTCGCTGAGTCGTTAAGCTAAACAGTGCGCCACGAGGTTATTGGCGCACTATTTGCGAGCATCTGAATCAAGCTTTTTCATCTATGGATAAAGCCGTATTGGAAGAGTTTACAAAATAGACCAGTGCCCCCATGGCGTGATTAGCTGCAACCATTCCCTGCCGCCATCTCAACGTATGCTCGTTTGCGGTTGCAGGGTTGTCTTCCAGGAATTCACTGTACTCCACCAGTCGCTCATTAAATAAGGCAATTGCGTTGAATTTTACGTGCGTCTCTGTTGGAACACCTTTCGCATCGGTATGCAAATTACCACCTATGAACATTCTGAATGCATAGATATCAATCATTTCGTGCTCAAATAGTGTGCGCCCTACTTTTCTTAGGTCATCTGAACTTATGGACGTCATGTCATAATCTTTCAAATAAGCCTTCAGCTGGGTGATTTGATTGTTATCATTGAGCTGTAGGGTGTCAGCTGCCACCTTCTTCTCTGTAATTGTGAATGCATTCATTGTCTGCTCTGGATTTTTGATCGCGAACGCATTGGTTGCCTTGGTATACCGCATCTGTTCAGCAGTCAACAAGATAGCCATGTCCCTTCCTCCATTAGTAAGTGACACTTCGTTGTCGACGCATGTGCGTATTACTTTAATGGCGCGTGGCGTCTGAAATGTGAGTTGGTTGTGAGGCATTAAAGCCTGACGGCGAGGTACAGCGCGGGACTAGGACATTACCTACGAAGGCCTTCTTATTTGACTTACAGAAGTTACTTTCAACATTTTAGGACGTCCCGGCAAAAAAAAGCCCCGCGACCGAATGGATCGCAGGGCTAAAAATTGGCTGGATGCGACCAACCAAAGGAGCTCTTTACCTCACTTGCTGCTGGCCACCACCGTATCCGGCTGCCAGCCACCCCCTAAGGCCTTGTAGATCGCCACAATGCCGCGATACAGATCCACTTCGGCCTGGGCCTGGGAGTCCTCTGCGGCCAGGCGTTCGCGCTGGGCGTCGAGCAGTACCAGGAAGTCCACGGTGCCTTCGCGGTAGCGGATCGCGGCGAGGTCGGCGGCGGCGCGGCTGGATTCGCTTTGGCGGATCAGAGACACCAGGCGTTGCTGACGCTTGCCGTAATCGCTGAAGGCGTTCTCGGACTCTTCCAGGGCCAGCAGCACTTGCTGCTCGTAGGTTGCCAGGGCGCCGTCGGCCTCGGCATTCGCACCGCGCAAACGCGCACGCACACTGCCCAGGTCAAACGCGGCCCAGGTAATGCTCGGGCCCAGGGACCAGGCATTCGCTGCAGCCGAGCCGATCTGCGAACCACGTCCGGCGGTAAAGCCGAGGAAGCCGCTGAGGCTGACCCGTGGGAACAGGTCGGCCTTGGCCACGCCGATACGCGCGGTGGCGGCGGCCAGCTTGCGTTCGGCGCTGAGGATGTCCGGGCGCCGTTGCAGCAATTGCCCCGGGTCGCCAATCGGCAGGGCCTTGGCGATTGCCGGCAGGTCTTTGGGGCTCAGGTCCACGCTCAGCTTGTCGGGACGCTGGCCGAGGAGGGTGGCGATGCGATTGCGCTCGCGCACTTGTTCGGCTTGCAGCTGCGGCACGCTGGCTTCCACCGCCGCCAGGCGTGCGTCGGCACGCTCGACGTCGAGTTGATCACCCACGCCGGCATCGCGCAGGCTGACGGTGATGGTGCGTGATTCTTGCTGGTTCTTCAGGTTGTCCAGGGCGATGCGTTCACGCAGTTGCGCCCCGCGCAGTTGGCCATAGGCATCCACCAGTTCAGCGATCATGGTGACTTGCAGTTGGTACAGGTCGGCTTCGGCCACCTGTTGGTCAGCGTCGCTGGCTTCCAGGTTGCGGCGGATGCGCCCGAACAAATCCACTTCCCAGGCCATGTCCAGGCCCAGGTCATAGCGCTCGCTGTTGACACGCTTGGTAGTCTGGCCGGGAATCTGGCCCTTGCCCACATCGCTGCTGGCGCGGGAGGTGACCACTGGCATGATGTCGTTGGCCGCGTCGTCACGGATAGCCCGTGCTGCCCGCAGGCGGGCAAAGGCTACGCGCAAATCACGGTTGCCGCTCAGCGACTGGGTTACCAGCTGGTTGAGCGTCGGGTCTTCGAACTGCTGCCACCAGATGCCTTCGTACTTGGCATGGTCGTAGCTTTTGCTGTCGGCGGCGGCCGTGATGTTGGCCGCCTCCAGTTGCTGGGTCTTGTAGTCCGGGCCTACGGCACAGGCGGCGAGCGCCAGTACCAGCAAGCTCGGCAGGAATACTTTCACACTCATTGCTGTGTCTCCAGCTTCAAGGCCTTGGCCGCTTTGCGCGCTTCCTGGCGCTCAACATAGCGACGGATCAGTACGTAGAACACTGGCGTCAGCAACAGACCGAAGAAGGTCACACCAATCATCCCGGAGAACACCGCCACACCCATGGCATGGCGCATCTCGGCACCCGCACCGCTGGACAATACCAACGGCACCACACCCATGATGAACGCGAACGAGGTCATCAGGATCGGCCGCAGACGCAGGCGGCAGGCTTCCAGTACCGCGGCCAGCGGGTCGAGGCCCTCCGCTTGTTTATCCTTGGCAAACTCGACGATCAGGATCGCGTTCTTGCAGGCCAGGCCCACCAGTACGATCAGGCCGATCTGGGTGAAGATGTTGTTGTCGCCGCCCGAGATGATCACCCCGGTAATGGCCGACAGCAGCGTCATCGGTACGATCAGGATCACCGCCAGCGGCAGGCTCCAGCTTTCGTATTGGGCGGCCAGTACCAGGAACGCCAGCAGCACGCAGAGCGGGAACACGAACAGCGCGGTATTGCCCGAGAGGATTTGCTGATAGGTCAGGTCAGTCCACTCGTAGGTCATGCCGTTGGGCAGTTCATCCTTCAACAGCTTTTCAATCGCAGCCTGGGCCTGGCCGGAGCTGTAGCCCGGTGCGGCGTTGCCGTTGATTTCAGCGGTGATAAAGCCGTTGTAGTGCATCACGCGGTCCGGGCCCGAGGTGTCGCTGACCTTGATAAAGGTCGCCAGGGGGATCATCTCGCCTTTGTTGTTGCGCACTTTCAGCTGGCCGATCTGGTCGGAGTCCTGACGGAACTGCTGCTCGGCCTGCACGTTGACCTGGTAGGTACGCCCGAAGCGGTTGAAGTCGTTGGCATACAACGAACCCAGGTAGACCTGCAGCGTGTCGAAGATGTCGCTGATCGCCACGCCGTGGGTCTTGGCCTTTTCGCGGTCGATGGCGGCGTCGACTTGCGGCACGTTCACTGTGTAGCTGGTGAACAGGCCGAACAGTTCAGGCACGCTGTGACTCTTGGCAATGACGTTCTGGACTTCTTTGTACAGCTCGTCGTAGCCGAGGTTGCCACGGTCTTCGATCTGCAGACGGAACCCGCCGATGGTGCCCAGGCCCTGTACCGGTGGCGGCGGGAAGATCGCCATGTACGCTTCTTCAATGTTGGCGTATTGGCCATTCAACGCCCCGGCAATCGCCCCGGCCGACATGCTCGCGTCTTTACGCTCATCGAAGGGCTTCAAGGTCACAAACACAATGCCGCTGTTCGGGCTGTTGGTGAAGCCGTTGATCGACAGGCCCGGGAAGGCAATCGCGGCCTCCACGCCGGGCTGTTTAAGGGCGATCTCCGACATGCGCTTCATCACGTTTTCGGTGCGGTCCAGGCTTGCAGCATCGGGCAGTTGAGCGAAGGCCACCAGGTATTGCTTGTCCTGGGCCGGTACGAAACCGGTCGGGGTGTGAGCAAACCCGAAGAACGTCAGCACCATCAGCCCGGCGTATACGAACAGGGCAATACCACTGCCGCGAATCACTCGGCGTACGGTACCCACGTAGCCATGGCTGGCCTTTTCGAAAAAGCGGTTGAAGGGACGGAATAGCCAGCCACCGAAGAGCTTGTCGAGGAACTTCGAGAAGCGATCCTTCGGCGCATCGTGACCGCGCAACAACACGGCGGCCAGGGCAGGGGACAGCGTCAGCGAGTTAAACGCCGAGATCACGGTCGAGATCGCGATGGTCAACGCGAACTGCTTGTAGAACTGCCCGGTCAAGCCACTGATAAAAGCGGCTGGAATGAATACCGCACACAGCACCAGCGCTGTAGCGATGATCGGGCCGGTAACTTCGCTCATGGCTTTTTCGGTGGCCGGGAATGGCTCCAGGCCCAGTTCGATATTGCGCTCGACGTTCTCCACCACCACGATCGCGTCATCCACCACGATACCGATGGCCAGTACCAGGCCGAACAATGACAGGGCGTTGAGCGAGAATCCGAACAGGTGCATCACCGCAAACGTACCGATCAAGGATACCGGCACCGCCACCAACGGAATGATCGAGGCGCGCCAGGTCTGCAGGAACAGAATCACCACCAGCACCACAAGGATCAGCGCTTCGAACAGTGTGTGCACCACCGCTTCGATAGAGCCGCGTACAAAAATGGTCGGGTCATAGGCGATGCGGTAATCCATGCCCGCCGGGAAACTCTTTTTCAGCTCGGCCATCTTGCTGCGCACATCGTTGGAGATGTCGATGGCATTGGAGCCGGGGCGCTGGAAGATCGGAATCGCAACGGCCGGCTGGTTATCGATCAACGAGCGCAGCGCGTATTGGCTGGAGCCCAGCTCGACCCGGGCGATGTCTTTGAGGCGCGTGATTTCACCGTTGGCGCCGGCACGAATCACGATGTTCTCGAACTCTTCCTCGGTGACCAGGCGGCCTTGGGTATTGACCGACAACTGGAAGCTGGTGTCACTCGGCGCAGGCTGAGCGCCCAGGGCACCGGCAGCCACCTGGCGGTTCTGCTCGCGGATCGCCGTGACCACATCGGTAGCGGTCAGGTTGCGCGAGGCGGTCTTGTTCGGATCCAGCCAAACACGCAGGGAGTAGTCACCCATGCCGAACAGCTGCACATCGCCGACGCCACCCAAACGGGCCAGTTCGTCCTTGATGTTGAGGATCGCGTAGTTGGACAGGTACAGCATGTCGTAACGCTGATCCGGGGAGGTCAAGTGCACCACCATGGTCAGGTCGGGGGAAGCCTTGTCCACGGTGATACCGATGCGTGTCACTTCCTCAGGCAGCTTTGGCTGAGTCCGCGTCACACGGTTTTGCACTTGCACCTGTGCGTTGTCCAGGTCGGTGCCCAGGGCGAAGGTGATAGTCAGGGTCAGCTTACCGTCGGCGGTGGACTGCGAGGACATGTACAGCATGTTCTCGACACCCGTGATGGCCTGCTCCAGCGGTGCGGCCACGGTTTCGCCGATGACTTTGGGGTTGGCACCCGGGAAGTTGGCGCGTACCACCACAGTCGGCGGCACTACTTCCGGGTATTCGCTGATCGGCAGTTGGAACAGCGAGATTGCACCCGCGATCAGGATCAACAGCGACAGCACCGCTGCGAAGATCGGCCGCGAAATGAAGAACTTGGAAAAATTCATCTTGAGTCTTATCCCTTAACCGCGTGGAGTCGCAGTGCTGGCGAGCTTGGGCGCGGTCGTTTCCGGCGCCACTTGCTCCAGGTTGCTGGCTTCAAGCGCTTGTCGTTGTTGGGCCAAGGCGGCGAGGGTTTCCTTGCTGGCCATCGGAATGGTTTCCGGCGCGACCGGTGAGCCGGGGCGCACACGCTGCAGGCCCTTGACGATCACGGTGTCGTCCTTGGTCAGGCCGCTGCGTACGATGCGCAAGCCTTCGATCTTGGGCCCCAATTCCACCGCGCGGTAAGCCGGCTTGTCGCCGTCCATCACCAGCACAAACTTCTTGCCCAGGTCGGTACCGACGGCTTCATCGTTGATCAGCACGGCGGAGTAGGTGCCGCTGCCGACCAGCTTCAAGCGCGCATACAGGCCAGGGGTGTATTCGCCCTTGCTGTTGTCAAACACCGCACGGCCACGGATGGTGCCGGTGGACGGGTTGACCTGGTTGTCGACGAAGTTCATCTGGCCCAGGTGCGGGTTGCCGGTTTCGTTGGACAGGCCCAGATACACCGGGGTGGTTGCGCCGCGACGGCCTTCACGGGCCAGTTCGGTGTACTTGAGGAACACACGCTCGTCGGCGTCGAAGTAGGCGTAGACCTTGTCGGTGGATACCACACTTGTCAGCGGAGTGGTGTCGGCGGTCACCAGGTTGCCGGCGGTGATTTCGGCACGGCTGACGCGGCCGCTGATCGGCGAAGTGACACGGGTAAAGCTCAAGTTCAGGCGGGCCAGGTCCAACTGCGCCTGGATCCCGGCCATGGCGGCGCGGGCTTCCTGGGCGGCGGTGGTGCGCGAGTCGGCCAGTTCGGCGGAGATCGCATTGCTCTGGCGCAGGCGTTCGCCGCGTTGCGCTTCGTTTTCGCTGCGGGTGGCGGCGGCTTTGGTCTGAGCCAACTGGGCTTCCAGGCGGCGCACTTCGGCCTGGAACGGGCGCGGGTCGATCTGGAACAGCAGGTCGCCTTTCTTGACCAAAGCGCCTTCAGTAAAAGCGACCTGGTCAATCTGGCCGGACACCCGAGGACGAATCTGCACGGTTTCCGGGGCTTCCAGCCGTCCGGTAAATTCGTCCCACTCGTTGACCGGCTGTTCCAGTACCTTGGCCACGCTGACCTTGGCTGGGGGCATGGCGGCCGCTTGTTCGGGAGACTTGCCGCACGCGCTCATCACCACCACGGCCAGAATCGCCAGGGGGAAGCGCAAAAGTTTGAGTGACTGTTCCATGAGGTGCATCCGCCAATGTATTTGAGATGGGCGGATCATGCGCGGCGGGGTGCTATGTCACGAATCGAATGAAGCAAAGGTAACTATCATTCGGAATGATATAAGAGGGGAGTCAGCCCTCTAGCATGGGGGTTTCGTTAGGGAGCTATCAATAGCCTTGATGACAAAAGACTGTTGCCTAAGGTGCATCGAATGCTTCACCCAGAAAGTCGATCAAGGCGCGCACCGACGGCATCAGCCCGCGCCGGGATGGAAATACCGCCGTGATAACGCCTTGCACGGGCTGCCACTCAGGCAGCAAGACAACCAGACGCCCCTCGGCGACATCCTCCTTGACCACCACCCATGGCAGGTTGGCGATGCCTACTCCCGCCAGTGTCGCGTTTTTCAAAGTCGGCACATCATCGCTGACCAGGCGCGGCGTGTGCTGGATCTGCGTCGTCGCGCCATCCTGGCCGGTCAGCTCCCACACGTACTGAATCATCAGGTTGCCCCAGTGCACGGTGGGCAGCCCGGCAAGGTCGGCGGGTTGCGAGGGCAGGGCATAGTCCTGCAAAAAAGCCGCGCTCGCCACCAGCACCTGAGTACTTTTACCGAGCAGTTTCATCACCAGTTCACTGCTTTCCAGGGGTGGGAAACACAGGCTCAAGGCAAGGTCATAACCCTCGGCAATCACATCGACCTTACGGTTGAAGCTCTTCACATTCAGCTCGACATTACCGCATTGCGCCATGAATTGAGCCAGCATCGGCGCCACCCAATAGTTGAGCAGCGCGGTGGTGCAACTCAGGCGAATCAAGCCGCGAGGTTCTGATTTGTTGAAGGCCACCACATCTTCTGCCGACTCGGCCTCGGCAATCATCGCCACACAATGTCGATAATAAGCCTGGCCGATATCGGTAACCTGGAACTGGCGCGTCGAACGCTGTATCAGCCGAGCCCCAAGCCTTGCCTCAAGCTGACCGACTCTGCGACTCAGGGTCGATTTGGGCAGGTTCAACGCTCGACCCGCCGCCGCAAAGCCGCCGTGCTCGACCACCTTGGCGTAAAGGAAGAGTTCGTTCAGGTCGAACATGGGCAGTGTTCCATTTTTGAGATGCCCCAGCTTAATCCAACTCAGGCCCTACGTTGAGCGAATGTCAGCGCTTTCATCCGCGCGTCAGTTCAGTGTACGGCTGACCTCACGCAGGCGTGCGTCGCTCAGGTTGCCGGTGGACGCCAACAGGTGCAACTGGGCCATCAGGATCGCATAGCGTTGTTGGGCCAGGCGTTGTTGGGTATCGGTGACTTTCTGTTGCGCATCCAGTACGTCGGTGTTGATGCGGGAACCGGCTTCGAAGCCGTGGGTCACGGCGGCGAGGTTGATCTGGCTGGAGTTCAAGGCCTGCTTGAGTGCCTGATATTGGCTCATGCCGTTGGTGACTTGCAGGTAGGCCTGACGGGCCTTCATCCCGGCGTTGCGGCGTGCGTCTTCGACTTCGTCCGCTGCCTTGCTTTGCAGTGCATGGGCTTCGCGCACGCGACTGCTGGTGCGGCCACCGCTGTAGAGCGGAACGCTCAGTTTGACCCCGACCACGGTCTGGTTATAGCGATTTTCCGGTAACGTCACATCGTATACATCACCGCCGACAGAGGCGAAGCGGCCATGGGCGGCGATCAGATCAAGGGTGGGCAAATGGCCGGCCCGTTCCTTGTCGATGTCCATTTCGGCCAGGCGCTGGGCAATCTGCGCCGCCTGTACGGCGAGGTTGCCCTGTTGCGCGGTCGTGGCCCAATCATCGATGACAGCGGGCACCGGGGCACTGAACTGCGGCTCTTTGCCTGACCACGGCCCCGCCTGTGCGGCAGTCAATTGGGTGAGTGTTTCGTTGGCGATGTCCAATGCACCACGGGCGGCAATCTGTTCGGCGAATGCCTGGTCGTATTTGGCCTGAACCTGCGCGAGCGCGTTAGCGGTGGTAGCCCCGTCGGCCAGCAGTCGCTGGCTGCGCGTCTGGCTCTGGCGCAGGGTTTGTAGCTGTTGTGTGCGGGTGCTCAACAGTTCCTGATTGAGCAGCACGTCGAAATAAGCGCGGGCAACGCGCAGCATCAGCGCTTGGCGCGCCTGTTCAGTGTGCAGTTCACTGGCGCTGATCAACAGTTTGCTTTGGTCGTGGGCGATCACATTCTGCCAACGCAGCAGCGGCTGTGTGAGGACCACCGCGTAGGCGTTGGTGTTATTGCGATTGCGATGATAATCGGAAGAGTCCTCGGCATCGACCCAGGCCGCGCCGCCGGTGACAGACAGGTCTGGCAGCAGGTTGGCACGGCTTTGCGGTTCCTTTTCTGCCGTGGCCAATTGCTGGGCCTGTGCGGCGGCGAACTGCATGTCGTGGGTCAGTGCCTTCTGGTACAGGTGGTACAAGTCATTTGCCGATACCTGGGTGGGCGCGCAGGCGAGTGCCAGCCAATACAGGGGCGTGAGCAGCGAGGTGGTGTTGAGATGCAAACCTGGAATACGCAAGGGGTGTGCTCCACTGAAAGATTTATCGACTGATGTGGCTTCTGCGCATCATCAGCACCATGGGAATCCCGATGGCCATCACCGCTCCCAAGGTGCCGAACAGCATGCTGAACGCCAGCATTTGCCCTTGTTCGCGCGCTTGCAGGTAAGGCATCAGGGCCAGGGCTTGTTGATGGCTCGCCAGGCCCAGGGAAAGAAACAGCGGGTCGGTTTCCACACCTCCCCAGCCGCTGGCAACCAGACTCGATTCGGTGACATGTTCGGAAAGCAGGCGGTAGCGTTCCCACGAGAACCGTGTGAGCAGGGTGGCTGCGATGGCGATACCCACGCTGCCCCCCAACTGGCGCATCAGGTTGAGTACGCCTGAAGCACCGGAGATCAATGTCAGCGGCAGGCGGCGCATCGCCAGGTTGGTCAGCGGCACAAAGATCATGCCCAGGCCCAGGCCGCGGATCACCAAGGGCCAGTACAGCGTGTCCGGGTTACTGTCGAGGGTGAACTGGGTGTGCAGGAACATGGCATAGCAGTACATGACGATGCCCAGCGTGACGAACACGCGCTCGTCGATCTTGTTTTCCTGGGACAGCTTGCCGATCACCAAGGTGCTGATGGCGCTGGCCACTGCCCCGGGGAAAATCACCAGCCCGCTCTGGTAAGCGCTCTGCGCCAGTAAGGTCTGCAAGAACAGCGGCACCATGAACAACGTGCTGTACAGCCCGAAGCCCACACAAAATGCACAGATGCATCCCATCAGGAACTCGCGATTCTGGAACAGTGCGACGTTAACGATTGGGTTGGCCACACGCCGCTCCCACCAGAAGAAGCCCACCAGGCTGAAGCTGCTGAGCAACAGGCAGGCTACGGTCCAGTTGGACGCCATCCAGTCCCAGTGTTCGCCGCGCTCCAGCAGGATCTGCAGGCTGCCGACGCCCAGAGCCAGCAAGCAGAAGCCGCTGTAGTCGACGCTGGAAGGTTTTTGTTCGTTGGGCGAGTCGTTGATACACAGCCAGCACAGCAACAAGGCCACGGCACCGATCGGCAAGTTGATCAAGAAGATCCAGTGCCACGACAAGGTGTCGATCAGGTAGCCGCCGACGGTCGGGCCGAGGGTTGGCCCCATCATCACCCCCACGCCGTACAACGCCATGCCGCTGCTGACTTTTTCCTTGGGGAACACGTCGTAGATGATGGCCTGGGAAATGCCCAGCAACCCGCCGCCCGCCAGGCCTTGCAGCACCCGAAACGCGACCAGTTGCCAGAGTTCGGCAGACATCGCGCAACCCAACGATGCCAGTACGAACAGCGCAGTAGAGACCAGGTAATAAGTACGCCGGCCGAACCACGCCGATAGCCAGCCACTGACCGGAAGAATCACCACGTTGGCCACCACATAACCGGTGGAGACCCAGGAGATTTCATCCACCGACGCCCCGTAGGTGCCCATCAGACTGGGAATCGCGACGTTGACGATGGTGACATCGAGCAGCTCCATCATCGAGACCAGCGTGACGGTAAACGCAATCAGGTAGGGCGACCTCATAGCGTCTGGCCGGCGTCGTCAGGTGCGGCCACTTCGACGAACGCGCTCATGCCCGGGCTCAACAGCGACTTGTAGTCATCCGGCACAGCGTTGAGCGCGATGCGCACCTGCACGCGCTGCACCACTTTGGTGAAGTTGCCCGTGGCATTCTCCTGGGGCAGCAATGAGAATTTCGCCCCGGTGGCCGGTGCCAGGCTTTCGACGACGCCGTCGAAGGCGTGCCCGGGGAAGGCGTCCACGGTAACTCGGGCATTCTGGCCGACGCGCACGCGGCCCACCTGGGTCTCCTTGAAGTTGGCGGTAATCCACAGCGGTTCGGTGGCGATCAGGCTCATGAGCTTTTGGCCGGCGACTACAAACTGGCCAGGCTCCACTTCTTTTTTCGAGACAATGCTGCGCAACGGCGCGGTCTGGCGGGTGTCGTTGAGCTGGATCCTGGATTGTTCCAGCTCAGCTTGCGCGGCCGCGATCCGATAGTCCTGCACCTTGAGTTCGGCCTTGTTGGCCAAGGTGCTTTGGGCCGCGGCCTGGGCGTTGCTGCGCGCTACCCCCTGGGCATGGCTGAGGGCATCGAAACGCGCCTTGGCGACTTCCTGGTCCTGGGTGCTCAGCACGCCTTGAGCGCCGAGGCGACGGGCACGCTGGTAGTCGTTACGCGCTTGCTCAAGGTTGGCGCTCGCTTGAGCCAGGGCCGCTTGCGCGGCCTCGCGCATGGCCACTGCACCGAGCACCTGGCTGTCCAGCGCCCCCGGCACGCCTGCGCGCCCGGCGGCGGCGAGCAGCGCTTGCCACTGTGCTTCGCGCTGCTGCAGCTGGTAGCGGTATTCACTGTCGCGGATCTGAAACAGCAGGTCGCCGCTTTGTACCGTGACGTTGTCCACCACCGGCACACTGATCACCACGCCCGAGAGCTTGGCCCGTACCGGGATGATCACCCCGTCGAGTTCGGCGTTGTCGGTACTCACGTAGGTGCTGGAATACTGCCAGCGCTGCCAGCCCAGTATCAGCAACCCGCCGACCACGACGCCGCACAGCGTCAGTTTTATCAACTTGCCTTTGGTCATGTGGTACTCCCTGTCGATGCACGTTGAGGTCAAGCAGGCTCAGAAACGGTGTGGACCTCCCGCGCAGGACGGCTCACCGTCGGCTGAGCCTTGTCCAGCAGGAACTGATGCACGCCATTCCACAGGTCAATCCGTGAGTTGATTGCGGTTTTCGCACTCTCGACCATGTGCAGGTGTTGCGCGGGGCTGGTGACGATTTCGGCGATGATGCGTTTGGCCGCCGGGCCGTGATCGTCACCATCCATCTCGATGTGGCGCTTCAAGTAATACGTGAGCATCGGTACCTCGCTTTCACTGACCGACCATTGCGACAGCAGGCGACCAAACATGTCGGGGATAATGTCTTCACGCCCGAAGAAGAAGTACGCCAGGACCGCTTCGGTGCTGCCGTGTTGCGCAATATCGAGGGTCTGGCACATGAACACTTTGGCCGCCGTTGGAATCTCTCCGTGGTTGAGCGCCTTGGCCAGCGGAACCTTGGCCTGGATAGCGGCCAGGAAGCGGCGGAATACGCTGCTGTCGGCGCCGATTTCATCCATGGCCGCGAGGTACAGGTCCAGGTGGCTGATAAAACCGCCCTCGGGATGCTCGTCGGTCTCTTCACCGACCACGATTTCGTTGATCAGGCGGGCGGCGGTGATGTGTACCGGCGGTACCCAGGGCAACTCCACGCAGGTGAGGTCGCGCTGGATACGCTTGAGCAAGGTCATGAAGTCCCAGACGGCGAACACGTGAAATTCCATCAGGGTGCGCACGTCTTCTACGGTGCGGATACTGGCGAACAAGGGGTGACTGAACAGCTGCTCGCGCTCGGTTTCAATGTGGCTATCGATATCAAAAGGCATGCGTGCTCCTGCGGCCTGAAGGGTCAGGCAGAAAATCCAGCGGAAATTAAGGGTGTGTGTCGTTTACCGTGTTTGTACGGTAGGGGTGGCGCCCGGTGGCATACCGGAAAGACCGCACGAAGTGCTTTTCCAGCAGGTATTGCCGGTTTTCGTACCACCCCGCGTCCAGCAGTTGACGGTGTACCTTGGGCAGTCGCCAGCAAGGCACCGCGGGGTAAAAATGATGTTCCAGGTGAAAGTTCGAACCCGCGTGCAGCCAGGTGTTGAGGCGCGAAGTGCGTGAACGCGCTGGCGGCAAGTGCGGGCCTGCGTCGAAAGCATGTTCTTGATAGGCATTGACCGCCGACAGCATGAACGCCACCGCCAGGCTCAAGGAAAACCCCAGCAGCAACCCGTCGATGAGCCACATGGCCAGCCCATAAAGGCTGAGCCATACAACCTGACAGGCGATATTGCAGCGCGCCAGCCATTGCACCTGGGCTGAACTCAACGGCAGCGCCGAGGGATTGCCCAATGGCCCGAACGCCAGGCGCCAGGTGGTCTGCAGATAGCTCAAGGTGGCGATCAAGCGCGACAGGGTGATGCGGCTTACCAGTGTGTGGTAACGCGAAAAGAGCCGGTAGTCCGGGTCCTTCGTGCTGTTGCTGTAACGGTGGTGTTGCCAATGGTCTACAAAGTAACCGGTCACATAGAACCCCGGCAGCAGCGAACTGGTGGCAATGCCCAGGTAGCAACTGCGCATGGGGTTCGCACTCAGGTTGAAGTGGAAACCTTCATGCCCAAGGATCGCTTGCAGAAATAACCCGTATCCCGCCAATACCACCAACGGCAAACACACCAGCGTCCACAGGGTGGAAGCTGTGGTCGTCACCCACACAAACAGTGCCAGTGGCAACAGGTACAGGCTCAAGGCGTAGGCGATGATCAGCAAGGACTCCCTCGGCCGGGCCTTGAACAAGGCGCGGTCGAGACGGACCTGGGGCTTGGGGTGCAGGTGGCTGGCCATTGGCGACGGCTTACTCGATCAGTTCAGGGTTGAGCACCAGGTGGCCGCCGCGCGTGAGCGTGCGCAGGCGCATGGCGATAAAGCCATCCACCACGCTCGGCACGCTGCGTGCGGTATACATGGCCAGCGTGCCCATGAACGTCAGCCCCCGGTTGCGCAGGCCATTTTTCTGGCAGGCACGTACCAGGCCGTTCGCGGCGGCATCCAGCTTTTCTTCGAGGGACAGCAGGGTCTTGTCACCCCACTTGAAGGTCACCAGGCGTTTGACCGACAGGCCAACACGCTGCGCGGGCAAGTGGATCGCCGTGTCGATGAACCCCGGGTACACCGTGACCACGTCAAGTTCCCCGCGATACTGCATGCGCAGCACATCCGAATAAGCGCTCAGCGCACGTTTGCTCGCAGCATAGGCGGCCACGTAGGGTGCATTCACCAGCGCGAACAGTGAGGACACGTTGACCACTTTGCCGCGCTTTCGCAGCAACCCCGGCAGGAACCCCGAAGTCAGTTGCCAAGGCGCGAACAGGTTGACATCCACCGCGCGGGTCACCTCATCGGTGACGCCGGTTTCGCCGCGTTCCAGCGTCAGGGTGCCGGCGTTATTGACCAGAATGTCGATGTCGCCGAAATCGGTGCTGATGGCGCTGATCACGTTGGCCACGGCGTGGCGGTCGCACAGGTCGACTTGATAAAACGCGTCCAGCAGACCGCTGTCTTGCGGTGCGAGAATATCCAGGCCAATCACGGTGGCGCCCAGTTGCTTGAGTTTGCAGGCCGCTGCGAAACCCAGGCCGCGCGCGGTGCCGGTGATAACAATGGTTTTTCCGAGCAGATTCATGAGTGCGCTCCGGTCATGCTGAAGGTTGATGCGGACAAGTAGGTGTCAAGGTTGGTCGCCATCGAGATCCTGGCCGGTGGATGAAATTGCAGACCGCGGCAGGCCATCAACCCGTTGGAGCTCAGGTTGCTGGTGATGAACGCCATCCCGCCCAACATGGCGTGAGCCTGGTCGGAGAGCTGGGCAAGGCGTTGCTCGATGCCGTAACGCACCAGCAGCAGACGGGCCAGCACGTTAGGCAAGTCCTGTGGGTTGCGCTCGATATCCAGGGCCGCGCCTTCCAGCGCGCTGATCGCCAATTGCAGGTCGGCTGCCAGGTCCACGCGGTGATGCGCGGTCCAGCGGGCGGCGTCTGTGACCGACTCGATCAGGCCGGCGCAGGCACCCACATAGGATGCGCAAATCAACAGTTCGAACCAGATAAAACCCACGGTTTGCACGTCGCCCAGCTGGTGGGTGTAACCGGCGGAAAACACCATGCGCTCGGGCACCAGCACTTCGTTGAGGCGCACTTCGATGCTTTCAGCGCCGGCCAAGGCGCTGTTCTGCCAGAAGGGATTACGGCTGATGCCCGGCGCAGTGGCCGGAATCAATGCGACCATCAGCTCTTCGCCGCCAGGGGTTTGGCGGATATAGCTGGCGGTGAGCAAGTCCATCGACTGTCCGAGGCAGCAGGGCTTCTTGCTGCCGCTGAGTAACACCCCCTCTGGGGTGTGCACCGCTTGCATGGCCGAGTCGAGAATGCCCGCTCCGCTGGTGCCCTCGGCAAACCCCGAAGACAGCAACAAGCGTTTTTGCGCGACGGCAGCCAGCAACAGGCCTTCGGCGCCGCCACCGTTCTGCGTGAGTGCCAATAAGCTCGCCACGGAAAACTGGTGCATGGTGCTGGCCACTGCCAGCGAGGGCGAGCGGGCCCCCAGGGCGATCTGCACATGCACCGCGTCGAGGATATTCGCGCCCAGCCCGCCGGCTTCGCGGTTGACCAGCAAACCCACCGGGCCATGTTGCTTGAACAGGGCGATGACCTCGCTCTGTGGCGCCTCACGCTGGGCCGGAGGAATGGCCGCCAGACGCTCGTCAAAACCAGGGGCGTAGCGTTGAAGCAGATCGCGTGAGCGATTCAGTAACGACAGTGACATGGTTCAGGCCTTTAAGTAGCTCGCCGGAAACAGGCCGGTGATGATCGAGTGAATGTTGTCCCGGATGGCTTGTTTGGCCACAGGGTCGAGCATGTCCGCGAGCATCGGCAGGCCCAGGTCGAAGCGCGATTTGAAGGAGATGATCGCGTCCTTGCCGTCCGGCAAGACGTGCCAGGTGCCGGAGAAGTGATCGACGTCGCCGGCCATCTGCTCGAAATGAATTTCCCGGGTGTCGGCATTGAAGGTGTCACGCTCCTGCCACTTGAGAATGCCGCTGTGGAAGTTGACCTCCCAGGACGTAAACGACACCTGGTCGCTGACCTTGTTGATGCTGATATCGCGCACCGACTCGCAGAGCTCGACGTAATTGCTGAAATCGCTGATCACCGCAAATACTTCATCAGCGCAGGCATGGGGAATATGGGCCTGCACGTTGACTTCTTGCATGGGGGAAAACTCCATTTAAAGGGATGGCATCGAAGTGGTCAGTGCCTGGGTGAAGCCTTCGATCAACCAGTTGCAATCCTGGGCCGTCAGCAATGGCGACGGCGTGAGCCTTATCACCCGGTGATCATTGAGCGAGTGGCACACAATGATGCGCTGCTCGATCAGGGCCATGACCATATTGGCGGCGATTGAGGCCTCGGCGAACTCAAAGCCCAACAGCAAACCCGCACTGCGCAGTTGCACACGTTCGGCCCAACCTCTTTGTTGCAACAGCGCGCTGAAGCGGGCGTGCAGGTCCTGGCCCAGTAACCGGGCACGCGCGACCAGGTCTTCTTGCACCATCACTTGCAGCGTGGCCTGCACGGCCGCCATGGCCAGCGGGTTGGCGCCGAAGGTCGAGGTGTGGACCGTAGGGTTGCGATTGAACGGCGCATAGATCGTGGCGCTGGCGACCATGGCGCTCACCGGTACGCAACCGCCGGACAGGCTTTTACCTACCAGCATGATGTCGGGCACCACCTGTTCCTGGTCACAGCCCCACCAATAGCCGGTGCGGCCCAGGCCAGATTGGATCTCGTCGATAATCAGCACGGCGCCATACTGATTGCACAGCTCGCGCACACGCCTGAGGTAACCCGATGGCGGCAGAATGACTCCCGCTTCGGCCTGGATCGGTTCGAGGATCACGCAGGCCTTGTCCGGCGATGCGCGTAGTTGCTGCTCAAGTGCGACGCTGTCGCCAAACGGCACGAACTCGCTGTCGCTGAGCAACCCATTGAAGGGTTCTCGGTAGCTCTCGCGGCCGGTGACGGCGAGGGCGCCGAGGGTCTTGCCGTGGAACCCCCCGAAGGTCGACAGCGTACGACGGCAACCGTTGAGGCGCGCGAGCTTCAAGCCGGCTTCGGTGGCCTCGGCGCCTGAATTGCAAAAGAACACATAGTCCAGGTCGCCCGGGCACTGCGCTGCCAGGGCACGTGCGGCGAAGGCCTGTTGCGGGTTGAGCAACAACTTGCTGGCCAAAGCGTTTTGCTGCAGTTGCCGAGTAACCGCTTCCACGACGACCGGGTGGCCGTGCCCGAGGAAAAACACGCCATAGCCGCCTGCATCCAGATATTGACGGCCTTGCTCGTCGTAGATGTAGACGCCACGGCTGGATTGCTCGATCGGCAGGTTCATCAGCGAAGCGAGGCGTGCGTAGCCCGAGTTGACGTGTTGGCGCAGGTATTGGTCGACCTGTGCGGCGTCGAGGGTGGGTTCGATGACTGTCGGGTTCATGCCACGCTCACTTCTGTGTTCGGTGTCACCGGCTGCTTGAGCATGCGCGTCAGTGCCCCCAGCTTGGGTGCCAGGTGGTTGAGCGACAGCAGCAACTCGCGGCCAACATCACGCTGGCTGAACGCCGGCTCACCGAGTAACTGTGGCAATGAAGTGGGCAGTGGCGTGCGCAGGCAGGCATAGCGGCACAACTGAGTGGCACGGGTCAGGGCAGCCTGGATATTGCCGCTCAGCGCCGGCAGAAATACCGGGCGGATCAACCGTTCGTAAATATCCGGCGCCATGCAGCGTGGCCGTGTGAAGGGTTGCATCTGGGCTTCCATGGATTGGCACATCAGGTCCAGCAGCCCCGTCAGATCCAGAGCCTGTGGGCCGCTGGTGAGAAAGTAGTCGTCGCCGATCAAACGCTGGTGCAGCGCGTTGGCAATCGCTCGGGCCGCGACGTCACGGGCGATCAGGTCGACATAGCCAGCAGGCGGGCAGGGTACGATGGGCAGTACGCCAGACATCATCAGCCCCATGGTCATATGGAAACCCTGAAAGTTGGGCATATGCCCGGTGCTGGCGTCACCGATAATGATGGATGGACGAAAGATCGACACATCGATGCCAGCCGAGCGCACCAGGGTTTCGGCCTGGCGCTTGGCGACTTCGTATGGCGTTTCCGCTTGCACGCCTTCGTAATAGTCGCAAGGGTGGGTAAAGGCGGTGCTGATGTGATACAGCGGCACCTTGGCTTGCTGCACGAAGGCCACGACGTTTTCGGTGCCGAGGTAGTTCACCGAAAAGATCTGATCGATATCGCCGTCCAGGCGCGTCACTGCCGCGGCGTGGATCACCCAGTCGACACGCTCAACCAGCGCCGCATAAACGTCGCAGGCCAAGCCCAGGTCAGCGCTGCAAATATCACCCTTGAGCACTTCCACTCGGGGATCGCGGATACGGCTCTTGCGCGCCAGGCAGACCAGGTGAAAGTCCTCTGCCAGGCAGTCGATCAGTGACTCACCGAGCACCCCTGAGCCTCCAGTGAGAAGGACGGTTAGTTTTTGCTGTGCTGACATGTAGGGCGCATCCTGCGGATTCATCGAAAGAATTCATGGTGCGTTTCGCCGAATTGCAGGCACAGGTGCCCCGGGCGAACACTCTTCTATTCACTTTCGGTGGCGCTGAGGTGCTCTGGGAGGAGGTGATCAGCGCTTAACGTTGTCGCGAATAAGATGCGATCGATATTGGCGTTTTGATATCAGTGCGTCTTGAACGAAACGCTTGTCTTACGCAAAACCTCAGCGGCGGTGCGCGGCGTCATGCCAATCATGCGGCGCATCATGCGAGCCAGATGCGCCTGGTCGGAGAAACCGCCGTCGGCGGCCGCGTCCGATAACGTCGAACCGCCGGCCAGGGATTTGGAGGCCCGTTCCAATTTGTTCCAGATGATCCACTGGGAGAGGGAAACCCCCATCTGGTGGGTGGCGACGCAGCGCAACCGGGGGCTGGACAACCCCACCGCCTGGGCAGCGCGACTGACGCAACCTGGGCCGTCGCGGTCCAGGCGCAAAATATTCAGGGCTTTGTGGAGCCTATGGTCGATCGGCGGGGTAATTGCCAGCAAACGCGAGAGGGCATCGACAAAGTGCGACAGGGATGTACTACGGCGAAAGCACGTCAGCAGTTCATCACTGGCCAGGGCGATGCCATCGTCCTGGAGCAACGCATTGAGTGCACGGCCCAACGCCGTGTCCGGGCTGACATATAAAAACGCTACCGGATGACTCTCCGCCACGGCACGGTGTTCGACGTTGGGACCGATGATCACACCTGCCGCACGGAGCACCCTTCCGGGCAACTCAAGGGTGGCGGGGTGACCTACGCCGATGCACAGTTGGATGGCGACATGGGAGTGAGCAGTGTTTTGATCCGCACGGCCAATGTAGCCGGCCCACGAGTCGCCAAAGGTAACGCTGCCATCCCACATTTGAAGTCTTCCTTGACGTGTTGGGTGATTGTTCGACGCGTGCAGGGTAGGCCTGCGCAGGGCTGGATTCAAGCGCGGCGCTGGGTCGCTGTCTTTTCGTTGCACAGCGAGTGCATATCAAGCCGACGCTCGCTAGAGGCTATCCGGATCCCCGAAGAACATTTTGGCTAGGCTCTGGGACAATGTTTTCAGGTCGATAACACTTTCGTTTGCCCCCACTTTTGCCCCCCATTCATACCGAGTGTGCGAGTGATCGCAAATGGCGATCTCCGACGGACTTCGCTATTCCTGGCCAGTTAAGCCGTTGGGCCAGGTCGCTAAACAGTCGTTAGGCAAGTGCAACTGCACTTCCATGGCGTCATGAAGGAGTCTGACGACCTCGATCACGTCGTCGTTTGTCACACGATAGAACACTATATGGCGTGGGCTTTTGACCGTTCCATGGGTTTGTTTGGCCTGCTGGCGTGAATAGATGAGGTGATAGCTGCGAAGGCCCGGTGCAAGTTCATCGCGGTCGTGGCTGCCAATGCGATAAGGCTTGTCGGCAAGCGCTTGCAGCGCCGCGAGGATCAGCGCCTGGTAGCGCTGGCGTGCTTGATCGCCGAACTGCGTCTGGGAGAGCCTAAGGATGTCGACAATGTCGGCACGCGCCGCGTTGGAAATCCGATACTGCGGCATGCTCAGTGTTTCTCTCTCGCAGGGAGGGTTGCCTCCAGGCTCAAGCTCTCGAGGTAGTGCTCCAGATCACCCTCGTTCACCTGAGTAAACCGCCCGTGCTCAAGATCCATGATGCCGATCGAGGTCGCCTGACGCAGTGCCTCAATTTTGGCGGTGTCTTCGGCGACGCGCTGCTCCAATAAACGCAAACCTTCTCGCATCACTTCGCTGGCATTCTGATAACGGCCGGACTGCACCAGATCCTGAATAACCTGTTCTTGGTGAGGGGTAAGTACAACGTTTCTCGTTGCCATAATGAGCTCCAGCTTTCGGTAAACAGTTTCTTGCGATCATTGGCATATTATGCCATTTTGCTTACGAACACATGGTTTTGGATTTTAATCTGAAGGACTGTGTCGTACGGCGTCATCCTTTGCTCCATTCGAAAAAAGGCTGTCGCAGGGGGGGGCGTTGTGGACTGAATAGCCCCAACGCAGCCCTACAGGCAGTCAGCAAGCTACCTCGTTCGTTGATGAAGAACGCATAAATCACCTCCCTCGATGCCTGCTGCCAGAATCAAAACTTGTCTAAGAGTTTCAGCAGCAAACGCATGTACCCCATTTGAATCGTATTTGCATTAATTGGAATGCGTGAGGCGTCAGTACCTGGACAGCCGCTTCAGTCCTTCAAGAATTTGCTCCAGGTAGCTTTGCGACCCAAGTGCGAACCCTGCTGCCAGCAGCGGGGCCCTGTACTCTTCGGTCGCATATTCGTGAGCGAAGCGGTTGATGGTCTCTGAATGCCAGGAAAGCCGGCCCAATGCGATTCTTTTGAAATCGTGGTTTTTCACGGCATCCGCGAGCGATTCTTCACTGACTCCGCGTTGCTCGCAGAAGAACAGGAAACTGAAAAACTCAAACCGTTCGTAAAGCAGCCCGTGATCCTGCAGACCTGCGAAGTCAGGCGCCCACCGAGGCGCAAGACGGTCATGGAGTCGGTTGCACAAAGGGGTAAGAGCTCTACTTTGGTCTTCGAAGCTCCTCCATAATTCAAGCAGGCCATTGGCTCCCTCAATGTAGAACGGTGATAGATCAACTCCCACAGGGAAAGGCATTTCGCGCCGGTTGATAAGGGTCGTGTTAAACAGCTCGTTTAGCTCGCTCAGGCGATTGGCCCGCACAAGTCCCATGCCATACGCATAGGTAACAAGTGCTATCGGGTAACTCCTCAATGCAAGCCCAGCTACCCAGCCTGACTGCTCGACTTGAGACGCAGCGTGCAGGCCCTTGATCGCATCCAAAACGATCGAATGCTCAACACCTGCACCCCATCGCCCTAACACTGCACAAAGGCGTGCTAGTGGCTCGATGGCCGCTTCGTATATCTCAACCAGATCGATAAAGTCCTTGGCCGTGCTGCCCTGAGGTCGTTCTGTGAAGAGAGGAGCCAGATGGCTGATCGCTTGATGAGCCTGGCTTGTCACTAAATCATCGAGCTGAATCCTGTGTTCGGGTCTGGCCATAAAGCGTTTGGCCATAGCGAGAGTCAACTCGATGCCGGCTGGGTTCTGCAGGCGGGATTGCTGGATGGTTTCCAGTTTGAGGTTCAGCCCATCGAAGAAGGTGTCGGCATCCAGACCCGTCACGACGTTGGCGCGCCGCTGAGTGATGAGCTCTTGGCCACGCTCGCTCAATTTTCCTCGCGAAAGCCAGTAGGTCGGATAGCGACGGGAGGGCGCCCTCAAAAACGCCGCCCTCAGCGCATGATCCCACTCACCTGACCAGCCCGCGACGATCAGCCCAAACTCATCGATGATGCGGTCAAGCAGCGTATTGAACGCTGGCGGATACTTGCCCAGCTCCCCATCGGTATTGAGGATCCTGGCATCCTTGTAATCACCATGGATCTTCAGGATGTAGCAGGACGCATGAGTGAGTGGCTCCGCTCCTCCGAGGGTGTCTTCTGAGCTGACGACAGTTGGCTCAACGCCGACATCGCGAAGTGCATTTTCCATGAGTCGGTCGAAGTTCGTCGTGATGATCACGCGCACATAACCCGCTTTGACCATCGCAGCGATCGCTCGATGTGCGGGGGTAGGCAGTTTAAGGCCATCCTCTAACTCGTCTTCGCTAGGTTCCAGAAAGCCTTGAATCATCGCTCGCCGCTCAGTCTGGGTTGTCGCCAGGCGTTCGAGCAACGTGGAGTAATTGGGCTGCTCTCCTGTTTGACCTACGTACCACGCGAGCCAATCTTCCTGTTCGCCGGCACAAGACGCTATGCCCCATCGTTTCACCAGCTCCATGGTGATTTCCCAGCCGGTCGGTATTCCCGCCGAGCGTGATACCCCCGAGCCAAGAAGCACTGCGTAGACGCCTTTGTTTTCAAACATTGAAAACGCGATTTGGGCTGTTGAATCACTGATGGCAGCAGTCATGCACATTCCTAAATTTCAGCGGGGAGGCGAGGTTTCTGCGCGAGCATCGGCTTATCTAAGAGTAGTCAGATCCGTGTCGGTCGGTGGCAGCGACGGTGGCTGGTGACGACTTGCTGCATCTCCAGCCAATCGACCTATTTGCGGTGCAAGATAAGCCCATGATTGTCGGCGCTGATGCGATTTTGACCCAGGTTGCTGATTTTGACTGACCCACACGCTGCCTCCGAAATCACCCGCAAGGTAATCATTTCTTGAGTACTCGGGTGGGTCAATGAGTTCCGGTAGCCGGCGTCAAAAATCGCATCAGCGCCAACAACTTATGGAATCTTGATCCCCAACGCATTCAGCGATGGTGTATCCATCCGGCCATTCACGGTCAGCCCACTGTCCATCTGAAAGGCCATCAACGCACCACGTGTCGCCTTGCCCATCACCCCATCAATGGTGCCTTGGTAATACTGGCGCACCATCAGCGCGGTCTGCACACGGGTGACCAGGTTGCTTTTCTGCTCATTGGTCGCGCGGCTCTTTGAAGTGCTCGAACTTGTCCCGCTGGTAGTGCCAGACGACCGATAAAGGCTGTTGCTGCTTGGGATGCTGCTCGAAGCACTCGGCGCGCTGTAGCTTCGGGTGCTGGTAGCGGGTGGGCTGTAGTAGCGAGGTGCGCTATAGCCACCCGAGCCGCTGTAGTGAGAACTGTGCGAACTGTGGGACCGGTGAGAACTGTGCGAGCGATGTGCCGCATAGATGTTGACGGTGTTTGGCGCATTGAGCGTATCGGCAAATACCGGGGGCTGTAGCTTGTCGGGGGGTTGCCAGTTCGCATCCGCGAGCGACAGATGGCCCGCCTGTGCCAGGGTGGTACTTGCCATTGGCAGCAGGCTGATCCCACTGATGAGGACTTTCCAGCGATCGAGCAATTTCACTGTGCACTCCTTGCATAGGCGCTAAAGACCTCGGTCGATAGTAGTTGTACGCCGCGGCTCTGCCAGCGGTCGGTGTGGGATTTGAAGAAGCCAGAGCAATGTTTGACGGCAGCGCATTGCTGGCAGGTATCGATGAACAGGTTCTTCCAGTCCGAGATGCTCTGGCGGGCGAAACGCGAGAGGTGGGCCGGGATCAGGCACAGGGGCAAGTTGTAGATCGAAACCGGCACTCCGCGGTTGAACAGGAAATACACGGCCTGGCTCAACGACTCCTGATAGTCCAGCGGGTCAATCCACAGTTCTTCATAGTGCTTCCTGGCCAGGCCGGTACTCTCGATACCCATCAGCGCAACATGCCGCACGAAGGGCAGGTTCCTGAACACGTAGTGGGCAAGTTCTGGCAAGCGTGGCGTGGTCAGGCGATTGAGCACCACGCGTATCTCGATGATCTGGTTGGCACGCGCCAGGTTGTAAAGACCTTGCAGGGTTTCGCTAAACGCGCCGGGAGCCTGCACCACATGATCATGGTCTTCGGCATTGTCGGCATACAGCGGAATACCCCAGCTCAACTGAGGGTGGTCGATAGTAGAGAGTGCTTGGATCCAGCTCGGATCTTTGAACAGGCGCCCATTGCTGAGCACATGAATGGATTTCTGCGGCAAAACGGCTTTGCACTTGGCCAGAGTTTCGAGTAGGCCGTCGCGATAGAGTGTTGGCTCGCCGCCGCTGATGCCCAAGTTTTCCTCGCCCGGGTCCATCAGGTCGATCAGCCGAAGGTTTTCCTCGATGTGCCAACGGTCATCGATATCTTTGGGTGGCTGCGAGCACATCAGGCAGAGGCTGTTGCAACGATCGGTCATGAACAGCAGGTTGCTGTCCGAGCCTCGTCGATACAGCACTCGCACCAAAGCGTTGCCTGGTGTGATGGCAATGACATCGCCGGGCTGCACGACATCCGCATCTTTGGGTGTGTGCAGGTGTAGCCGCTCGCTGTCGAAGTCGCCAATCAATGGCTCTGGGGTCAGGAATCCACCCACGGGCAATGAAAGCAGGTTCGGGCTCCGTAGCCGTTCTTGGTTTGGCAGCCAAAGCAGCAGCTCACCGACCTCAGCGTTTCCGGCACATACAGCCAGGCCTTGTTCGATAAACTCATCCAGGGTGATGACTTTGAGCAGCTTTGGCTCATTCAGGTGATGGATTTCGAAATGGGTGTCTTTGCGCAGCATCGCCATCAGCCCCTGTAACCCGGGAACCGAACATCGCTGTAGGAGCGCCTGTTCAACCAGGACAACAGCACCCTCTGCGCGTTGTCGTCGCCATCGCGAAGCAGGCCGAATAAATGCTTCAGCAGTCCCATGTTTTTCTTGCAGAAGCTGCTGAACACCCGGTGTCCGATTGGGTCGCCTTGGCGCGCATAGTGTTCGATGGGGTCTGCGCCGCAGTAGGGGACCAGTGCGCAGTCCGAGCAGCCCGGCAGTGCCTCCGCAACACCACTGGCAAGCAATGCCTCCATGACGGGCGATGCCAGTAGTTCAGACAAGTGTTGCTGTACGGTGCCGAGCCTCAAGCTATCTTCACCCATCTCCAGCAACATTCGGGCTTCGTCCGAGGGATAGACATAACCGTCATAGTTGTAAACCAACGCCGCAGTGCCTGCGCCAGCAGGGGAGCGCAGGTCCACATAGCCGGAGGAGAAGGGCGTGAGGATGTTCTTCAGCAGCAGGCTCGTGTAACTCTCCGACAGGTACACGCCCTGCTGGTTGATACGCAGCAAATAGTCCAGTGCCTTCTTGTAGAAGGCCAGGTATCGCTCAATCGGATAATCAAGTCGATGGGCACTCTTGGTGGCAAACCCATAAGGGCTCAGAGGCCGAAGCGAGATGCTGGAGAAGCCCTGGCTTACATACTCATCGATGATCGCTTCAGGTTGTTCGAGGCTTCTTGAAGTCAGCGTGGTCAGCGCGGAAACTGCATCATGGCCAAGGCGCTCACGGACCCACTGGATGCCTTTTACAGTGCGTTCGTAGGAGTCTCGTGACGGGGTAGGGCGGTTGGCATTGTGCAAGGGCGCGGGCCCATCGAGCGAGGTCGAAAACTGGATGCGATTTTGTTCTGCGAAGTCGAGTATTTCCTCCGTCAGGTGGTGCAGCGTGGTGGTGATGACGAACTGGATATCCCGTTGTTCGACCACGTTCCGTTCAACGACCCATTCGACAATCTGGCGGACGCGCTCGAAGGCCAGAAGCGGCTCGCCACCCTGAAACTCCACAGTCAGGGCGGGAGCATTCGATTCGAACAGGCGATCGACCGCCGCCTGTGCATCCGCTTCCGACAGGTCGTGGCCGGATCCTCCCAGAGGGGCCCGCGACACCTGGCAGTACTGGCAGGTGTGGTTGCAGCGCAATGTAACCACGAACAAGTGCAGTGCAGGGCCCTGGAAGATGAAGTCCTTGCGGCTGCGATACTGCGCGGCCATTTCTGGGAACGGGTCGTGGCGGCCGGGTTCGTAGATGAAGTGGCGGGCCAGCAGGTCCTTGTAAAAAGGCGTACTTGCTTGAACGTCGAAGTAACTGAGGGCTCGTAATTGCGCGTCGTTCACGTGCATGTACTCACCGGTATCGGAGGTGAGTAGGATGTCACGGTCATGTCCCGTGTTCATGCGCATGAATCGAAAAGGCAGCAAGCGGTAGTGCTTGGCGTCTGTCGCAATCAGTGTCACTGCGAAACCCCACATCCAGCGAGCGCGGCTCGGGCCAGGACTTCGCGCAACCCTGCTGTTTCGCGGTTTATATGGTCGCGTAGGGCGAAGTCGTTCAGATGCTGGAGGATCAGCGAGTGAGCCTGCTCCGGGGAAAGCGTTAGCCTTGCTTCAGCGGGGTGGGCCGTGATGCTTATCTGATTGGTTTCAATACCGACCTGGATCGCGACAGTGTCGGCCAGGGAATAAGCGGCGCGTTTCACCACGCTGAGCGGGTAGACTGCGCTGTCGAGTTTCAGCGTGACTGGCCATGTCATCGGAACCGCTCCTTCAAATCCGTTGGAAACGTGTGGATTTTGCAGGTTGCCGAGGCATTATGCCATCATAATTTTTTACATTTGCACGCATTTGTTCAGCGTGGTGGGTGGTGCGCTCACTACGGCTCGGCCATTGATACGGGGTAGGGCCGAGGGTTCATATCTCCCTCAGTTCACCCATCCTCATCAATAGCCTGCTTGGCCTCAGGCTGGGGGCATTCTTTTCAAACCAGCATACCCTCAGATTTGCCCCCAATGTAGCAATCCACTGGAAGTGAATGGATCTCCATGGCCTATGAAAAGCCAGAAATGATCAGCTAAACAACCTGCCCGACAAAGCCTAAAGACTCTCAGGATCCCCGAAAAACATCTGAATCCGCGACCTCAACCACCGCTCCCCCGGATCATTATCCTGCGACCCCCGCCATGCCATATGCAGCTCAAACGAGCGCACGGGCAGCGGCGGGTCTTCGGCGCGCAACCCTCCCGCCGCGGTCAACGCTTCAGCCGCATAATCCGGCACGGTGGCCAGAATGTCGGTACCCGCCAGCAAGGTGCCAAGCCCGTTGAACTGTGGCACGGCCAGTACTACGTGGCGTTTGCGGTCGAGTTTCTCCAGCTCTTCATCAATAAACCCGCTCAGGTCGCCGGCGAATGACACCAATGCATGGGGGCGTGAGCAGAAGTCGTCCAGGCTCAGCGAGCCGGGCACGCTGTCGGCGCGCAGCAGTTTTGGCAGGCTGCGCCGCAGTACCTTGCGCTTGGCGTTGGCCGGCAGGTCGGCGGTGTAGCTGACGCCGATGGAGATTTCACCGGAGGCGAGCAGACTGGGCATCAGGATGTAATTGACGCGGCGTACCACCAGCACAATGCCGGGGGCTTCGGAACGCAGGCGTTTGAGCAATTGCGGAAGCAGGGCAAATTCCACGTCATCGGACAGGCCGATGCGGAACACGGCGGTGCTGGTGGCGGGATCGAATTCGGCGGCGCGGCTGACGGCGGTGGAAATCGAGTCCAGGGCCGGGGAGAGCAGGGCGAAGATTTCTACGGCGCGGGCCGAGGGTTCCATGCTGCGCCCGGTGCGCACGAACAGCGGGTCATCGAACAGCCCACGCAGGCGCGACAAGGCCGCGCTGATGGCCGGCTGGCCGAGGAACAATTTCTCGGCCGCGCGGGTCACACTGCGCTCATGCATCAAGGTTTCGAATACGATCAAGAGGTTAAGGTCGACACGACGCAGGTCGTTACGGTTCATCTTGTGTCCTGGAAGAGTCTGCAAACTTGATGTGAGCGGTCACACAGGAACCCATAAGGTCCTATTCAGAAGCATGACCGGCATGAATCTTACGGGGAAAGGCTGGTACTCTGCACCGGCTAATTGATTTTTCCTACGATAGTTGAGGTCTGCTCCTCCTTCGCGGAATCAATGACAGGCATGTCGACTATTAATGGCGACCGGTGGTCTTACCTGGAAAGCCCAGATAAAGTTCATGGCATTAGAGGTTACTTTGACGAGGTTTGCGATGTCCCGCACGATCCGTTTTCACAAGTTTGGTCCGGCCGAGGTGCTCAAATGCGAAGAGCATGCAGCCGCGCAGCCCGCACCGGGCGAAGTGCAGGTGCGTGTCGAGGCAATTGGCATCAGCTGGTACGACATTCTGTGGCGCCAGAACCTGGCGTCTTCCCATGCGCGCTTGCCTTCGGGCCTTGGTCATGAAATGGCCGGTGTTGTTGTCGCCCTCGGCGATGGCGTGGATGACTTGGCAGTGGGCGACAAGGTGGCCAGTTTTCCGGCCGAGAGCCCCAATGATTACCCGGTGTACGGCGAGCAGATCGTCCTGCCCCGTTCGGCGCTGACCCGTTACCCGGATGTCTTGAGCCCGATTGAAGCCAGCGTGCACTACACGCCGTTGCTGATTGCCTACTTTGCCTACATGGATCTGGCGCGGGTCAAACCGGGGCAGTTTGCCTTGGTGACCGATGCCAGCCATTGTTCCGGCCCATCGTTTGTACAACTGGGCAAGGCCTTGGGTGTGCGGGTGATCGCCGCTACCAAAGACAGTGCCGAGCGCGAATACCTGCTGTCCCTTGGGGCAGAAAAAGTCATCGTCACCGAAGAACAAGACCTGCTCATGCAGATCAACAAGTTCACCGATAACCGTGGCGTGGACGTGGTATTCGATGGCCTGGGTGGCCCGCAGATGTCGCTGCTCGGTGATGTGCTGGCACCGCGTGGCAGCCTGGTGCTGTATGGCCTGCAAGGCGGCAACCAGACGCCGTTCCCGGCCTGTGCGGCGTTCCAGAAGAACATTCAGTTCTTCGTGCACTGTATCGGCAACTTCACCGGCAAGCCGGAACTGGGCATCATCCAGGACCAGGTGGCAGTGCAGCGCGCCTTGCGTGAGATCAACCAACTGACGGCCGATCGGGTGCTGGTCCCACTGAAAACCACGGTGTTTCCGTTCGGTAAGTTCGTCGAAGCGCATCGATACATGGACGAATGCCCGTGTCGTGAGCGTGTGGCTTTGCAGGTTGAAGCTGTTTGAGCTGTAGGAGTATTCGTAAATGAATACGTTGGCGTCTGAGCCTATGAGGCAAATGCGCCATTTGACAGGGCTTAACCCGCATCAGGGTTGAGCCGCCGCGAGGGTGTTGCGCCCTGCAAACAATACCTTTTTTCCTTACGCCGCCCTGAATTCCAGCGCGGCGCTGTTGCGTGCGCGCCAAAAAAGTTCGGTCGCCTGCCCATCTGAACTGCTTTCAGGCGTTGTTCTGTATCTGTTAATCATTATTTGAGTGCCGATAATTGTGTCTTCGCTGTCATCTCAAGGATTGAGCAATGATTGAATACCTGACATTAACGTCTCGCACCTCTGAAACTAGCGATGCACGGGTCGCCTTCTCGAAAGTGCAAAACAAATACGCAGTCGCTTTACCTGAGCCAACAATGAGCGGGTAACTAATATGCGTCGGACGTTTCCTTAGTTGCTTAGTTAAAGTGGTGTAGGGCGTTGTCGGAATATTCCTAAGACATGCGGCCAGCCGCGCTGGAAGCCGTGCACGCCCACGACTCAGCATCGGTGGCGCCATTGACTGCTCCGGTGAGCGGTCCTGCGATTTTGTTGCAGGGTGCTAATGTTGAATCAACCTCGCACGATGCAACTGACGACAAACTTATAGATGTAATGGGTCGAGCAATGACAATTGATAATTGCTTGAAGCTAATATTTCAATTCAGGTAGTAGAACGATGAGCGCTATTCATGAGCAAGCCATGAACTATGTTTACCAGCAAGTTCTGCAACGGTTGGTCGGGCACTTTACCCGTGACGAACGTACCGCACTGCAACTGTTGATCCAGCGAATTGTGGTAGCGGCCGGTGGCATGGAACAAGTAGGCAACTACAAAGTGCTGATTGCTCACGGCGGGGGTGAGGTCAGCAGTTACACCCTGGCGCTGTTGCGTGCGGCGCAACTGAGCATCGCCGGGCGTGCACCCAAGACTTTTCATCTGCGCGTGGCAACGTTGCGGCATCCGGGTATGACTCAGGCAACGCTTGATTCACTGCACCAGGGCTATGGCGCGTTGTTCTTCCATGATGATTCTCGGGTTGAACTGCTGATGGTCGAAAACCATGAAGTACTGCCCTTTAATCATCAGCGCCCGGCGTCCAGTGCCGGGCGTGAAGTCAGCCAGCGCAATATGCTGATGATAGGGCACCTGACGTCCGGGGACATTCGCGCCATCCTGCGCAACGACACGTATCTGGCCCTTGGCGATTTCTATCAGCGGGTTGCTACCTGGAACGGCGGTGTGCACGCGGTGGTCAGCGGCGATTCGGTGCGCAAGCAAAGCCAATACATCGCGTGGCTGAAGAAAAATGCCCTGGCAACCGGTCTCGCGTTCGCGTCCGGCAAGCCGACATCGCTCAACGGGTTGTTTGCACGCATGGAAGAATGGAGCGTCGGCTGCTACCGCGACCTCTATGGCGAGCACTACGCGGGCACCGAGAACCCAGGCCGGGGCGGGCACCGGCATTTAGCCTACATCGGTATTGCCGACCTGCTCGACGATGTCGACGTCGCGCGCGCGCCGCTGCTTGCAGAGTTTCTGGCTCACAAGCGCGACCCGTTCGAGTTCCAGTTCAGCCACCCAGCCTATCCAAACCCGTTGCTCATGGCTCATATGTATGGCTTGCAGGCCCAATGCCTGCGTGAGCTCTCCTATGAGCACGGTGTCGAAGGTTTTGTTCGTCACGCGGCAGACTACATGCTGCGCAGACGCGTTCCCATTGAGTTGATCACCGAGGCGTCCAGCCCGGATGGGCGGGTATTGTCGACCACCTACGCCCAGGCGTTTTTTGGTCTGGACGAAAGTCAGTTGACTTGCCTGCTGTTCGCGCCTTTCGTTCAGCATGGCGAACGGCTGGAGGGCTTCTTGCGTCAATGCCATCCCGGCATGTTGGTGGCACTGCCCGAACTGCACAAGGCGCTGCAGGGCAAGCCTGCTGCGGACATGTTGCATCAGTGGCTGGTAGACACCAGTGGTTTGCCGCTGGCCTTATTGCAGCATTTGTATCGCAAGCGAACATTGCCGGCTGCGCACGGCTCTCGCATCCACAAACAACTGTTTAGCCGGCCCGAGGCCCGGATCGCCCAAGTGTCGGGGCGCTAGCACCGTGCATTGGCGTATAGATGCCGGTGAGCGGCGATGAACCTGAGGGGAGAGCGGCAGGCAGACTTTGCCTATCAGGCGGTGTACCGCTACATGATCAACCTGATCAACGAAGTCAGCCTGGAAACGCCGGTCAAGTTGCCGTCGTTGCGTCAGTTGTCGACACGCATGAACGTGTCGATCTCGACGATTCAGTACGCTTACTCCTTGCTGGAAAAGGAAGGGCGGGTCTACTCGGTGGCCAAGTCTGGCTATTTCGCCTGGCCTGTGGCGACAAACCCGCCGGTCATGGCGGGCGCCGACCTGCTTGAGCGGCTGTATGCGGCGGCGCGACGCCCGACCATGGTTGTGCTCAGTGGTGATGAGCCGGCGTTGTTGGGGTCACTGGATGGCGCTTTGCTTGCGCTGGAGCGCCAGCTGGTGCGCAGGTATCCACACCACCTGCAACCGTCGCAACCTTCTGGCGTATGGGAATTACGGGCGGCATTGGCGGCCCGTTATACCTCGTCGCCTAGCCATTGCTGGCAGGCCGACGAGGTGTATATCGGCGCCGATCTTCAGGGCGTACTGCAAATCCTGATCGACACGCTTGGCCTCGAGGGCACGGTGGTGCTGGCTGAATCGCCCTGCGATTACCTGGTCTTGCGCCTGTTACAGAGCGCTGGCGTGCGGGTTATCGAACTGCCCTGGCACGCCGATGGCAGCTTCGACTTGGCCACGTTCGAGCACCTGCTCAAGCACGAACCGGTGCACCTTGTGCTGCTGTCCTCCGTGGTCAGCATGCCCTCGGGTAACGCGCTGACGCTACCTGAACGGCTGCAAGTAGCGCATTTGCTGGAGCGGCACGCCTGTTGGTTGTTGGAGAACGACACGTTTGGTGAGCTGAGCTTCGCGTCGTCGCAGACGGCTTTGCGCAACCTGGTCAACCCGCAGCGGCTGATTGTGTTTTCTTCGTTCGAAAAGGTGTTGGGGCCAGAAGCGCCGTTTGGGTACCTACTGACGCAGCAAATGGGCAGTGAGTTGCAGCGCCAGTTTTTGCTGCGCTCATTTCGACTTTCCTCCATTCGGCAACGCGCCATTGCTCGGCTATATGAGAGCGGGCGGTTGGATCAGCACCTGCAGACGTTATGCCAGCGCCTCCAGGAACAGGCGCAAGCCATGAGCCATCGGTTGGATGTGCATATGCAAGGGCGTGTGAGTTATCGAATGCCTATCGCCGGGGCAAGTTTCTGGTTGCAGTCGGTGGCGCCGGTGGATATGCGTCTGGTGTTCCAGCGCATGCTCGCCCAGCAGGTCGTGATTGCGCCGGGGGAGTTGTTCAGCCTCTTAGGCTTGCATCACCAGCATATGCGCTTGAGTCATACGTTCAGCGGCCACCCCAATCTGGATATTGTCCTGAATGCGCTGGCTCAGGCGCTGCTCCAGGCACAGACCGATTAATGTGTGAAACTTCTTTCCGAATTGTGGGATCGATAACATCGCTCAGTAGTCCAACTCTGAGTAAACTGTCATTTTTTCCGAATCCTTATTTTCCGAGGTTTATGCATGACTATCAGTCCTTTTGCGGGCAAACCGGCACCGGCTCAGTTGCTGGTGGATATCCCGCGACTGGTCACGGCCTATTACACCGGCCAGCCTGATGCAGCAATCTCTACCCAGCGTGTAGCCTTTGGTACCTCCGGGCACCGAGGCAGTTCGTTCGAGCTGAGCTTCAATGAATGGCATGTGCTGGCGATCAGCCAGGCGATCTGCCTGTACCGTGAAGCCCAAGGCATCACAGGGCCGTTGTTCGTTGGCCTGGATACCCATGCATTGTCCACGCCGGCCGGTGCCAGTGCCCTGGAAGTGCTGGCTGCCAATGGCGTGCACGTCATGCTGGCTGAGGGCGATGAGTACACACCGACCCCGGCGATTTCCCACGCCATCATTTGCTACAACCGCGGCCGCACCAGCGGCCTGGCGGACGGCATTGTGATCACCCCGTCGCACAATCCGCCGCAGAGTGGCGGCTACAAGTACAACCCGCCCAATGGCGGCCCGGCCGATACCCACGTCACCAAGTGGATTGAAGCCAAAGCCAATGAACTGCTAGCCAACAAGCTTGCTGGGGTCAAGCGCATCACCCATGCCCAGGCGCTCAAGGCGGACACCACTCATCGCCATGACTACCTCAACAGCTATGTGGCCGACCTGATCAATGTGATCGATATGGACGCGATCCGTAGCGCTGATCTGCGCCTGGGCGTTGATCCCTTGGGCGGGGCGGGGGTGCGCTACTGGTCGGCGATTGCCGAGCACTACCGCCTGAACCTGGAGGTGGTGAACACCGAAGTGGATTCCACCTTCCGCTTCATGAGCGTGGACTGGGATGGACAGATCCGCATGGACCCATCCTCCAGCTACGCCATGCAGAGCCTCATTGGTCTCAAGGAACGCTTCGACGTGGCATTTGCCTGTGACCCGGATCATGACCGTCACGGTATCGTCACGCCCTCCGGCGGCCTGTTGGCGCCGAACAACTACCTGGCGGTGTCCATCGATTATCTGTTCCAGAACCGTCCTGATTGGCGAGCCGATGCGGCGGTGGGCAAGACCGTGGTCAGCAGTGGCCTGATCGATCGCGTGACTGCACGTATGGGCCGGCGCCTGTATGAAGTGCCGGTGGGCTTCAAATGGTTTGCCGATGGCTTGTTCGAAGGCTCGTTGGGTTTTGGCGGCGAAGAAAGCGCTGGTGCTTCGTTCCTGCGCAAGGACGGCACGGTCTGGAGCACTGACAAGGACGGCCTGATCCCGGCCTTGCTCGCAGCGGAAATGACCTCGCGCAAGGGCCAGGATCCCAGCCAGATCTACCGCGGCCTGACCGATGCACTCGGCGAACCGTTTGCCATTCGCGTGGATGCCAAGGCGACCCCGGCGCAGAAAGCCCTGCTGGGCAAGCTGTCGCCGGAGCAGGTGACGTCCACCCAATTGGCCGGCGAGAGCATCCAGCAGATCCTCAGCCATGCCCCGGGCAATAACCAGGCGATTGGCGGCTTGAAGGTCATGACGGAAAACGGCTGGTTTGCTGCGCGGCCATCGGGTACCGAGGACATCTACAAGATCTACGCCGAGAGTTTTATCGGCGAAGAACACCTCAAGCAGCTGGTGGAAGAGGCGCAGGTGCTGGTGGACGGCGCAATTTCCCAGTAACGGTGTAGGAGGGGGCTTGCCCCCGATAGCGGTGGGTCAGTCACAGATGTGTTGACTGGCATAACCTCATCGGGAGCAAACTCCCTCCCACATTAGATAGCAGCATGATGCAAGATCAGGCCAGGTCGACCAGCACGATCTCGCTGTCCTCGATCGCCGTCACCCGCAACACTTGCTCATCCTCAACGGCCACGCCGTCTCGCGCCTGTGCGCGCAAACCATTGACTTCAATTACGCCGGTTGCCGGCACCAGGTACGCCCGGCGTCCGTTGTCCAGCCGGTATTCGGCGCTTTCCCCAGCTTTCAGGTTCGCCGCCACCAAGCGTGCATCGGCACGAATGCGCAGGCTTTCACTGTCGCCAGCCTTGCCGCTGGCCAGCGTCACAAAGCCTTCACGATTACCTTGCGGAAACGGCTTGGCACCCCAGGACGGTGGCAAGCCGGCCTCATTCGGGATGATCCAGATCTGGAAGATCTTGGTCGGGGTGGCTTCCAGGTTGTACTCGCTGTGGGCGATCCCGGTACCAGCGCTCATCACCTGTACATCGCCCGCCTCGGTGCGGCCTTTGTTGCCCAGGTTATCGGCATGGCTGATTGCGCCTTCGCGTACGTAGGTGATGATTTCCATGTCGCGGTGCGGGTGCTGGGGGAAACCGCTGCCAGGCGCGATGATGTCGTCGTTCCATACCCGCAAATTGCCCCAGTGCATACGCTCGGGGTCGTGGTATTCGGCGAATGAAAAGTGGTGATGGGCGTCGAGCCAGCCATGATGGGCGCCGCCGAGGGTGTTGAAAGGTCGAAGTTCAAGCATGATCGTCTCCTGTGAATGAGCCCATCATCCAGCAGCGCATGATCGATAAAAAGCGTAAAAAATGCCTGATTCCTATCCATCAATTCGATCATTTAAACCTGTTTCAACTTTCACTTCATCGCCTAACTACATGACCGTAAAGCAATTGGCTGGAACTGAGCGTCGATTCCGGCGACCATGGCGGCCTTGTCAAAGCCAAGCTCATCGCAGGAGTCCGCGTGCCGCAACAAAAGCCTGATCTGCCCCCTGAACTGCGCCCCTTGGCTGAAATGCCGTTATTGAAGCGGCTGGCCGCTCGCCTGTTCGGCCATGGCCTCACCCGTTTGCGCGCGCAGCACCGGTTTTCCTGGCTGCATGGCCAGGCCGACGGTTTTCGCAATGGGCATGAAGCCGGTGTGGAATATGGGTATCGCGAGGGTAAGGCCGATGGTCTTGAAGAGGGCCGGCAAGTCCTGTTGATTCGCGACTTTCGCCCTGATGAGCACCGAGCGCCCGGTGTGGATGACAGCCTGTTCGACGATTGGCGATTGCCGCTCACCGCCGATGTGAAGAAGCGCATGAAGGCGGATGTGGCGCGCCTGCTGCCAGCCCACGCGCAGCCGAGCACAGCGCAGTGGAAGATGATCTTCAGCGACACGCCCTCGACCTCGGTGATTGCGGGCGCCGGCGCAGGTAAATCGACCTCCCTGGTGTTGCGTATCCTGTTGCTCACCCATTACCTGGGTTTTGAGTTGAGTTCGATGACCGTGGTGACGTTCACCCGCGAGTCGCGCAAGGACTTCATCAACAAGCTCATGGAGATTCTGAGCCTGTGGGGCCAACCCCTTGACCTGAAACAAGCCCAGGCGGTGGTGCGTACGTTTCACTCGCGCATCCTGCCGATGGTGCGCAGCCTGCCGGGTTTTGAACGGCTGCAAGCCTTCGAAAACCTCAGTGGCGGCTTTGAAGACGCCGATAGCAATGCCTTCGATCTACGTATCAGTGATGCCCAGCGCCAGCATATGAACACCTGTTATCACCGTTTGCAGGGGCATCATGCGCGTTTTCGCGAGTTGATTGCGCCGCTGGCTCGCCAGGGCCTGCAGCTCAAGGAGCTGGAACGCGATCATCCGGACGTGCAAAAGCGCATGGCCGTGACCGAGTTGGCGGCCAAACGTGATGAAGAACTCTGCGACGTGATCGAGGACCTGTGGTTCCGCGCGGGCGCCTGGCCGATCAAAGGCATCGAACCCAGCCGTCAGACCTTTGAAATCAACAGTGCCAAGTTTCATTGCCACGGCTATATCCCGCAGTTGGATGCCTGGGTCGTATTGGGTTTCGATGCGCGGGAAAACGCCGGGATCAGCCGCCCAAACTCAAAATTATCGGTGCGCGCAGAGTGGGCGGTAAAGCGCACCCTGTTTCAAGCTTTCTGCAATAAGCCATTGATATGGCTGGATAACTACGAGTCATCCAAGCGCCTTTTAAGCAGTCTGGCCGGCGAGGCCACGGCAGGGCCTGGCTTTGATTACAAGGTCAAGGGTGAACTCGCCTCGGCGCCGCTGCTGGACAGTTTTGTCATGGCGGCCGGGTTTATCGAGAACCTCGGGCTGGACGTACCGACGGCCGTGGGCCAGATGAGCTTCGCCAAGGATGACCCGGATCGGTTGTTCTTCGAGGCCTTGAGCATTTTCTGGAAGGCCCTGGAAGACCACCTGCTCGATCAATCACCGCCGATCATGACCTACAACCGAATGTTTTCCCTGTTTGGCGAAAATACCCCGGAGAACCTCAAGCTGCTCAGTGATCCCTTGCTGCGGCCGATGTCACACCTGATGATCGACGAATTCCAGGATGTATCGCCGCAGATTGTCTCGTGGATCCGTGCCACGCTGCGGGAAATCCGCAGTCGCGGCCCGGCCATGCACGTCGGGCGTGGGGCGCAACGCTCATCCTTGCTGTGTGTCGGCGATGACTGGCAGTCGATTTATGGCTGGCGCGGCAGTTCGCCCAAGTACTTCATGAAGTTCAACCAGGAATTTGTCGCACCGAGCACCACTCGCGTGATGCTGGGCGAGAACTACCGCAGCCACCAACACATCATCGACGCGGCCGAGCATATCGTGCGCACCGCACCGGCTATCCCCGGCAAGAAGGCCAAGGCCAGTGGCGAGTCCAAGGCATTGGTGCCGGTCACCGTGCTGGAGCGCGACGACGCGGCGCTCGGTCGGCGGTTGCTGGAGCATTATCAACGCGGGGATACGGTCTTGATGCTTTATCGAAAAAGCAGCGATAAGTTGCTGATTCAAGAGCATATTCAGTCTGTTGTTAATGTGGATTCTAGCTTGCCGGTCCACGAGCGCCGTCTGAAACAGCTCACTTACCACAGCGCCAAGGGCCTGCAGGCCGATGCAGTATTTCTGCTTGGGGACTGCCAGCATCTCACCAGCTCGCCCTACAAAAACCAGGTCTACCGCATGGCGGGCTTGGGAAAGGAAGGTGACAGCGAGCCGTACGACAATGCGCAAAAGGACGAAATACTACGACTGGCCTACGTCGGTATTACCCGAGCGGTCAGCCACTGCTACTGGTATGTGGAAAAGTCGGAGGGCCAGGGTGTAAATGTGCCCAGGGCATCCGAGCGGGTGGATGGCAAGAAAGCGTTTTTCGACGATCAGCGCTGAACCTTCAGCTGACACACAGCAAAATGCGGGAGGGGCTTGTCCGCTCCCGCATCAGGTAATCGGCGGCTGACAAATACTATTCAGGCCCGCAACGACAACGGCGGCACAAAACACTCCAGCTCATCCTCCACGGCCTCGATAATGCGCTCCACATCAGCGGCGTTCATCACTGTGGCGCAAGGTATGCCGGCGATGGCGATCAATGTTTCACCGCTGGCGCGGTCGAACAGGCGGGCGATCATGCTGCCGGGGGCATCCATACTCCCCTCGAAGCCCATCGGATGAAAATGCCAGCGCATCAACTGGCACGCATTGGGAAAAGTCACTTTGTTCATATTGCCCACCTTGTTCATTGAGCGCTTCCTTTAGCTCGCGGCAGGGGTCAGGACCTTCGTTGGTCAAGACGGCGAAGAACTTAAAAATAGCATTCGTTCGCAAGTACAAGGTGAGTTTTTCGGCCCCGTTCGGCGGTTCTTTTACCTGATTTTGATGTGGATCATGTCCTACAGCAGATTAGGCAAAAGGCCATTACTTCGAATGGTCGTCTGGCCATTGTGGGGGGCGGGTAGATTTAGGCAATCTCAAGCATTTTGTTCGCTGTGCTGGCGCAGGATTCGACTTGCTCCCGATGGCGGCCTCAGGGCCGACCAGGGTGCTGGATCAGCCGAGTACATATCCGTTGTTTGGGTAACGGCCACTATTGGTTCCGCTTTTACAGCGGGTCACTTTCGAAAAGCG
>NZ_SPKP01000030.1:0-194400 GCF_023127835.1 Pseudomonas sp. B329
TGCCATTCACCCTGAAAAAAGGGACAGTCTACGGTTAAATAGAACTGCCCCCTCTAATTCTCCTGATATTTTTATTTTACATTGGGGCTAGTTCCCTGATGAAATTGAAGGAAGTACGGCCAAAGCGTACCTGATGTTTTCGTTAACGCCCGCGGATTGGCTGACTCCCGTATACATGTTATAGGTTTTAGACCTGCCACCCTGAACCACAGGAGTTATCCAAGCGGGTTGGATCCCGCCACTCCATCTGATAGGTACCTGGCCATACGCCGTGTAGATAGAAGGCCATTTATCTTCCGGGATTTGCGTATACGGTGGTTGGACCCTTTCACTGAAGTTGTGGTGGCCAAAGGGATATTTGTCACCGGCCAATATAACTACATACCAGCAGTTTGATACTGTGACAGGATAGCTGACCTCTTGACTCGCACTGTCCCTCACGTAGACTCGAGTGGTGCCGTTACTTTTGCTTCTGACGTTTCCATTGGCATCTACAACTGCTACTGGAGAGTTTTGTGGTCGAATTGAATAGTAATAAGGAGGCGTTCCACTTGCTGGCTGACGAGTAAGTGCGGCTCCAGGAAAATCAGCAATCTGCAATGCGCCTGTGGAGTTGAAGTGCCAGCCATTCAGGTACATGGTTGAGGTGTCAATGATAAGAGGTTTAGACTCGACGATGGTATAGGTCGTCTTTGGAAACTCAACTGCCCGGCTCTGATCGTCGATACCATTATAGGCCACGTAAAAACTCAACGTTACCTGGCTATTATTTGCCACCCTGTCCAACCAACTACGCAGCACAGCTTTATCTCTCAAACCATTGGCGGCCTCCGTGGCGCTGATCAGTTCGCCCTCCATCACCAGTAGATCTTCTATACCGTCGCTGCTGAGTATCATCCACCCTAGTTGGTCTTTGTCGCTCAAAGGCCACTTATCCACTGATGCCTTGGCGTCGCCGGTAAAACTACCCAGGTTCAGCGTGCCTCCATCAATAATACTGTTGATGAGTGGCTGCGGTAAGTCCGTGGCCGGAATCGTATTGACTTTCACCGTCTGCACCTGCGACGGGCGTGGGTCAGCCACGCCCGTGCTCACCACCGAATACTTCAAGCACACGGTACTGTTCACACTATGGTGCAAGACCTTGGCCGAGGTCAGGTTGAACACTACCGTGCCTCCATCCAGCCCATTCTGGCTGGTTGAATAAGAGGTGCCGTCGGCAAAAAACCAGTAAAGCGTGATGAAATCTTGGCTACTCATACCGTCATAGCGAACCGTTGCCGTCGTATTGTGTTGAATGGGCAGCGGGTCCACTGTCACATTCGGCCCTGTATCGGTGGTGCCATTGATAAACGGGTGGGGAAGATCTCCTGATAATGCCTGAATGGTGTACGTGCGCCGACGGAAGTGCACTGCATTGGCTTTGTTGGTGCTACGATCGAAACTGGCCCAGAAATCGATGAACAGCGGCATTCCATCCTTGAGTCTGCGCAGATCCGGCGGCGTCGGTGGCATGATGCCCTGACTCTCGCCCTCAGGCGTTACCAGGTTCTCGCTGTAGGTATCCTCAATGTAATCCGCGCCATCGTCGTAGATACCTTCATATCGCATCCACATCCGCTGAAACCGGTGAATGAACGGCCAGATATTGATCAGGGTGCGCTCCCGGCCAGTAAGCTGGGAAATTACCAATACCGGGTTATCATGCCCTTCGATGGTGGGGATCGGTAGCGTGGTCAGGGGCAGTAACAGCAGATCCAGTATGGGCGACGGTATTCTCCGCGTGCCGCGCAGCACAAAGTACTGCACGGGAATCTGGCGGCCTTCGGAAAGAATGTTGGCGCCTACTACTTCGCTCGGTACGTCAAAGTGCACTGTTCTTGAGGTGTTGCCATTCTTGGTTTCTTCATAAGTGCCAATGCCCGGTACGCCGCTGAACACTGCCAGGATCCGGTCGCTGGGTGACATGTTCAGAAACGATACTTCAATCGTCGCTCCGGTCGTTGCGGACTCCGGCCTTAGTTGGTCTGGGTCTCGTGAGGCTTCAAGCACTTCCGGCCTCAACAGCTCACCTATTGCTTTACCGACCGTCACGTCAAGCGTCTCAGAGCGCAGTGTTGTGTTGCCGCGTATGAGGGAATAGCTCAAGCGAATGGAGCCGTTGTTATTCACGTCGACATAATTTCGATCTACCGGAAACGAAATCTCTCCTCCTACCACGACGTTAATCGTGTCGCCTGTGCTGCCACCCACCCCAGAGCCTACCCAGCGCCACACGACGGTGTCACCTCGTTGGAAGGTATAGGGGAGAGTGACATTGACCTGGAAGATCACATCGGCCGGATCGAGGTTGCCATTTTCATCTACGCCCTCAATGTGCGGCGCAGGCAGGTCGGCGCGACGTTCGCCTATTTCTACTATCAGGTGCTCGGATTCGCGCACCGTCAGCACATCGGCTTCCTGTATCGTGTTCACACCGTCATTGACGCGATAAAAGACGTCGATCGGCCCGAGCCCGACGAACTGTGCGAAATTTGCCGGCGTCACAATCCGAAAGCGTGTGGGTGGTGGTGGGTCGCCGGCCTGCTGGGTTTGTTCATAAAACACTAGGCCGCCGCCGGGTCGGTGCGCCTCAAAGCGCAAGGTGACGGGATAGTTCGGACTGTATGGCACGAAGGCCGGGAAGTTGACTTTGAGGTAGGGGACGGTCGGATCGATCAAGCCGCCTTCGTTTTCCTCGATTTCAACTGCAGGCATGTTGGAAACAGTACCAAAAACTGTGACAGACAGACTTTGGGAATAGCCAATCTCAGTGCCTAGCGGGAATTGCAGCGTATAGGAGATTTGCATCGAGCCGTTGATCAGGTCTTCGAGGATGCTGTTCTCGACGGTGGTATATGCCGAACGCCCGGGCCGGGCAGCAAACGCTGGCAATGGGATGGTGACTTTCGTTTTATCTTCGCGTGTACCCACGATGGTAGCTACGATCTGAGTGCCTGCTGGCGTTGGGGAGCCATTCGGGAGCCGTGTGGGCGCAACCACTTCGAGTTCGAAGTGACTCTCTGCGTACTGGTCGAAATCGACGTTATTATTGTCTGTTCCATCCACCAAAAAGTGGGGGCGCATGAGTGCGTCTGGATCCAGGTTACTGTTCAGGTTTACGACCTGAGACCACTGCTGCACTTCCCCTGAGAAGTTCAGCACCAAGTCGTAGATCCGGAACCGGATAGTCAACAGACCGCTACCGCCCAATTCGATGACCTCCCACGGGACGAACACCTCGATAGGCGTCAGTCCCTCGGCCTGATCCGCGTCCAACTGCAGCTCTACCAAACGACCGTTCCAATACAACTCGATGGTGTCCCCTACAAATGCATCTGGGTAGTGATCAATGGTAATGAGCACACCATCACGTGCGCGCTCGGGGTCGAGTACGGCATCTGAGCCACTCAAGTCCTCTGGCAGGTGAAGGACCAGCGCCGAATGGTAGGGGAGTCCTGGGTCCTGATCCACGCCCCCTGGCCGGGTATCTTTCAGGAACCAGGTTTCTTCCTCCGATGTACTTTCAGTGCCAGACCCGTGACGCCTGACCAGGCCATAGCAGGGGTACACAATACCTAGCGGTACATGCTCGCGTAGTACCGAGAGTTGGTAGCGTCTTTGCGTTTCCTCGCCAGCAACAATTTCCCCCCAGGCGACCGGAAAACGCCGATCTCCCATATACCATTCGTAAGAATCGCCGACGTTCTTCGTGGTCCAGCTCTCGAAGGTAATCAGCAAACGGTTTTCGAGGCTGCGTATGCCAACCCCTACATCAGCCAGAAGTTCGGGAAGGGGACGTACAGTGTTGTCGTTGTAGGGCGGCGGCTCCAGGTCTGCGATGCGTGGTGGGTGCAGGATGGGTGGACTGTCTGTGCGTTTATCGGACATGGTGGTGACCCTTCAGGCTGATTTGAGAAACGTGCCAAACAGGGTCAGCAAATATGAGAGAGTGGTCACCGTCTAGCTGTGAGAAATGACAGTGGCGACGAGCGGTCAGCTACTGAATAATGAGTGTCAGCGCGCTATAACGCACGCCCTTGGCCAGGGTTACCAGCAGCAAAAAACGCCACAACGGCTCTCGCATCACCCCGGCCACCAAGGTCAGCGGGTCGCCGATGATAGGTACCCAACTGAGCAACAGCGTCCAATGCCCCCAACGCAGGTAATGCCCGCGGGCTCTATCCAGCTGTTTGGCACTCACCGGAAACCAGCGCCGTTCCTTGAAGCGCTCTACCGAACGCCCCAGCAGCCAATTGACCACCGACCCCAGCACGTTGCCCAACGTGGCGATACCCAGCAGCAGCCACAGGTTGTAATGCCCGCTGATCAGCAGGCCGACCAGCACGGCTTCAGATTGCAGGGGCAATAACGTTGCGGCGCCAAACGCCGCGACGAACAGCCCCAGGTAACCCATCAGCACCGGTCAGTGGGCCGGGTAGTCGGCCACCACCACATCCTTGCCTTCACGGGTCAGACCGATGACTTGATACGCCTCGCTACGCCCTTCCACTTCCATACCCGGCGAGCCCAAAGGCATGCCCGGTGCGGCAAGACCCAGCAGGTCATGACGCTGGCGCAAGGCCAACACCTGCTCGGCGGGTACATGGCCTTCGACGAACTTGCCGTCGATCACAGCGGTATGGCACGAACCGAGGCGCGGGGCGACGCCCAGGCGTTGCTTGACCGCGCTCATGTCTGCTTCAACGTGGTCGTTGACCTTGAAACCGTTGTTTTCCAGATGGCTGATCCATTTTTTGCAGCAACCGCAATTGGCATCGCGGTGTACATCGATGGGAATCAGCTCGGCGGCCTGGGCCAGGGGGGTGGCAAGCAGGGTGCAGAGCAAGGCCAGTCGCAATGGGTTTTTCATCAGGGGTCTCACTGAAAGCGCAGCAATAAACCGCGCATTCTCCCTGCTTTTTACACTGAGACGCGCTGGTAATGTTTCTAAATTATACGAAGCCTGGGCTTTCCAACCGCTGCTTGAGCTGGTCCAGGGCAATGGCGGAGAGTTTGATCATGCGTTTGTGCAAGGTAGCGAGTTGCAGTTCGGTTTCATACGTCAATACGCGCTTGAACCGAGTGCCACCCTGATGGGCTTGCAAAAAATAATGGATACAACCGTCCACCGCCAGTGAGGTGAACACGGTCCTGAACTCATCGGGGCAGCGGGCAATTTGCACGCGGTAGCTCATGGATACGCGAATGCCCAGCAGATCGATGTCTTCAGTAAAGCGCGAGCCGACCGGTAATGAGCCGCGGGTGCCGGTGTCGGCGCTGAGGGAGGTGGGGTGCCATTCGTGCCAGCGGTCGGGCTGGGTAACATAGTCGTAGACAATTTCGATTGGGGCCTGGATGAAGCGTTCCTGACTGATCTGCTCCAAGCGGATCGGCTGCTCAGTCGCGTGCATGGCACACCTCCTGTGTGGCGGGTTTTTACACTGGGAGCTGTCAGAATAGTCTGGCTCCCGCGCTTCGCACGGGAGTATTCAGGCCGTTGATCAGCACGCTGAAAATTAGATATCCAACAGGGCCATCACTTCCTTGGGGTAGCGCAAACCGGCGGTTGCATCGGCCGGGAAGATTGCATCCAGCCCAGCCAGTTCGTCCTTGCTGAGGGTGATCGATACCGCCGCGACATTCTCTTGCAAGTAGGTACGCCGCTTGGTCCCGGGGATTGGGATGATGTAGTCACCTTGGGCCAATACCCAGGCCAGTGCCAGTTGCTCGGCCGTCACGGATTGGTTGGTGCACTTGCGTGCTCGGCCCGGCACGGGTTTACAAGGTTAGGCTTGTGCCCTGCGATAGGCGCCAGGTTGCTGCCCGGTGACTTTATGAAAAGCCCGGGTAAATGCGGCCACCGACTGATACCCGGCTGCCAGCGAGACCTCGGCCACGGTCTGGTCCGCCTTGAGCAGCCCACAGGCATGGCGCATACGTATCACCAGCAATACCTGCCCCGGCGACTGCCCGCATAACTCCCTGAAACGCTTGAAAAACGCCGAACGGGATAACCCCGTGCACGCCGCCATGCTTTCCAGGCTCCAGGGCTCGGCCGGGCGCGCAATCAGCTGCTCCAGCAGGCCGGCAAATGCCGGTTGCCGGCCCAGCGCTGCCAGGCCGCCCAGCTCGGTGTTGTCGATGACTTGCTGGCGCAGTACATATAAAAACAACAAGTGGCAAAGACGTTCGAGCAAGGCCGAGGAGGGCGCGGGTAGGCGCTCGCACTCCTGCAGGATCAATTCGAACAGATTGCGCGCAGCGGTCAACGATGGATCACCGGCACGCAGGATGATCCAGGCGGGCAGGCTGTCGACAATCATCGCCGACAAGCCGGATTGGAAATGGAAGAAGCCGCAAACCAGGCCCACGCCATCCATGGCACTGCTGTCGAGGGGCAGCATCGGCCGGCGAGGGCACTCTTGGGCGCTTGCCGCGGTACTTTCCCCGGACAACCGATAGGCCAGGTCACGCAGTAGAAACACGGCGTCACCATTGTTCAGGTGCCGGGACGTTGGATCACCGTCGATATGCAGCCAGCAATCGCCCTGCACGATCAAATGGAAGCTTGCCTGGGCCAGGCTGTGCGTGCTGGCGTGCCAGTCACCGCAGTAGCGGCCGACGTGAAACAAATTGGTATTGAGTTCAAGGCTATCTAATAACCAATCGACAAGAGTGCTGGACGAATTCATCTAATGGAAAGACTCAAGAGCAAGTAATCGCTACTTTAGCCTATTGAGCGATTTTTTTAGAACCAACAGACTGGCGCACTCGAACCCAACAGGAGACCACTCCATGTCCCGTGTACCGTTGCTCACCCCTGACACCGCCCCGGAAGCGGCGAAACCTTTCCTGGAAAATGCGCAGAAGGCCTCGGGTTTCATTCCTAATCTGCTGGCGGTGTTGGCCAATGCACCGGCGGCGCTGGAAACCTATATCACTGTCTCCGGCTTGAATGCCAAGGCCGAACTGAGCCTGGCCGACCGCGAAGTGGTGCAGTTGATTGCTGCTACTACCCACGGGTGCGATTTCTGTGTCGCCGGCCACACCGCCGTTGCGCGCAACAAGGCCAAGCTGCCCGAGAACGTGATCGAGGCCCTGCGCCGGCTGGGTGAGCTGCCTGATACTCGCTATGAGACACTCGCCGCCTTTACCCGCGAAGTGATCGCCACTCGGGGTGATGTCAGCGATGCCGGCTTTGAGGCGTTTCTCGCGGCCGGCTATACCAAGGGCCACGCGCTGGAGGTCATCCTGGGCGTAAGCCTGGCAACCCTGTGCAATTTCGCTAACGTGTTTGCCCGTACCCCGCTGAACCCGGAACTGGCGCAGTACCGCTGGGAAAAACCGGCAAGCTGAATCGGCGTTGGTCCACCTGCTGTAAAAGGAGAGACATGAATGCTTGACCCAATCTTGAGCCGTTGGCTCGATGTTCAAGCGCAGGCCCTGGACGTGGGCAGTTGCGATCCACAGGAAGTGCTGCCACGCCTGGCAGAAGCCAATATTCTGAAAATCGGTGTGCCCACCCAACTGGGCGGGCTGGGCGGTGATGTGGCGGGTGCCGTCGAGGCCATCGCCAATGTGGCCAGCCATTCCCTGGCGGCGGCATTTGTGTGCTGGGGCCAGCGCTCGTTTATCGAGTACTTGTTGCAGAGCCCCAATCAGCGCCTGCGCGAACACCTGATGCCGGACCTGCTCAGCGGCAAGTTGGCCGGAGCCACCGGGCTGTCGAATGCGATGAAGTTCATATCGGGTATCGAGTCGTTGCAGATCAGCGCCGAGCCCAACGAGCATGGCTGGACGCTCAACGGTCGTCTGCATTGGGTGACCAACCTGCGCAAGAATGGTTTTGTCGCCGCAGCTGCTATCGAACATGCGGGCGGTGGTACGCCGTTTATCCTGGCGATCCCGGATTCAGTGGCGGGCTTGCAGCGCTCCCGCGATCTGGAGCTGCTTGGGTTGCAATCGAGCAACACCGCTGCCCTTGGCCTGGAAGGCGTGGAGCTGAGCCGTGACTGGTTGCTGCACGAGGACGCGCGCAAGTTCCTGCCGGCAGTGCGCCCGGCGTTCCTTGGTTTGCAGTGCGGCATGTCGATTGGCCTGGCCCGCCGCTCCCTGGCCGAGGTGGCCAATCATCTGGGGGCCAGCCGTACGGTGTTGCGCGAAGAGCTGGAAGCCTTGCGGGCGACGCTGGACCATCTGGTCAGCGAGCTCAAGAGCGGGTTGCTGGCTGGGCGTTTTGCTGCCGAGTCGATCCCCTTGTTCAAGCTGCGCATTGCCCTGGCAGAAACCGCCGCCAGCGCCGTGCAGCTTGAACTGCAGGCCAGTGGCGGCAAAGCCTACCTCACCGCCCACGGTAGTGGCTTTGCGCGGCGCTGGCGCGAGTCGGCATTTGTGCCGATTGTGACGCCCAGCCTGGTGCAACTGCGCACTGAGTTGCAGCGCCAGGCCAACCTATGAGCCAGGCGGTCATGACGGCCCAGGGGATTTGCCTGGGGTATGCCAGCGGCCCGGTACTGCAAGGGTTTGACTTACAGTTGCAGGCGGGCGAAGTGGTGTCGATCCTGGGGCCCAGCGGCGTGGGCAAATCCAGCCTGCTGCGTGTGCTTGCCGGCTTGCAGCTACCCCAGGCCGGTCGTGTGCATGTGTTGGGCGAACCCTTGAGCGGTCCGCACCCACGGGTGGCGGTGGCCTTTCAAGACCCCAGCCTGTTGCCCTGGTTGAACCTGGAAAAAAACGTCGCCTTCGGCCTGGACTTCGCCCGCCAGCCGCACCTGAGTGTTGAAGAGCGCCGCCGTCGTGTCGACCACGCCATCGCGGCGGTAGGCCTGGAACATGCGCGCCAGCAGTTCCCGGCGCAACTGTCCGGCGGCATGGCCCAGCGCACCGCGCTGGCCCGCTGCCTGGCCCGCCAGCCTCAAGTGCTGCTGCTGGATGAGCCCTTCGGCGCGCTGGACGAAGTGACCCGCGCCGACATGCAGCACCTGCTGCTCAAGGTCAACCGTGAGCAAGGTTCGGCGGCGGTATTGATCACCCATGACATTGACGAAGCGCTACTGCTGTCCGACCGCATCCTGCTACTGGGTAACCGCCCGGCGCGGACGTTGGGTGAATGGCATATCGACTTGCCGCAACCTCGGGACGAACAGGTCGAGGCCATCGGCGCGCTGCGTATCGATATTCTGAAAACCTTACGGCAGGCGAGCCGCCCTCAACCCAACCCCCTTGAACAACAGGAGCTTAGCCATGTGTCTGGATGACCTGACCCACTCGCGCCGTGACTTTCTCAAACTCTCGGCGGTGCTCAGTGCCGCCGGCGCCTTGCCGCTGTTGAGCAGCCTGCAGGCGCGCGCCGCCAATGAGCCCGACGCGCCGGTGCGTATCGGTTATCTGCCGATCACCGACGCTACGCCGTTGCTGGTTGCCCACAACAACGGCCTGTTCGAAGCCGAAGGCATCAAGGCCGAACGTCCGGTGCTGTTGCGCAGTTGGGCTCAGGTGATCGAGGCGTTCATCTCAGGGCAGGTCAACGTGATTCATCTGCTGTCACCGATGACCGTGTGGGCGCGCTACGGCAGCAAGGTGCCGGCCAAAGTCGTGGCCTGGAACCATGTGGGTGGCTCGGGCCTGACCGTATCGCCAGGCATAACCGATGTGAAGCAACTGGGCGGCAAGTCGGTGGCGATTCCGTTCTGGTACTCGATCCATAACGTGGTGGTGCAGCAACTGTTCCGCGACAACGGCCTCACGCCGGTGACGCGTGCGACCGGCAGTTCGATTGCCGCCAATGAAGTCAACCTGATCGTATTACCGCCGTCGGACATGCCGCCCGCACTGGCCAGCAAGCGCATCGACGGCTATATCGTCGCCGAGCCGTTCAACGCGCTGGCCGAGAACCTCAAGGTCGGCCGCGTGCAGCGCTTTACCGGTGATGTATGGCGCAACCACGCGTGCTGCGTGGTGTTCATGCACGAGCACGACCTGACCAACCGCCCGGAGTGGTCGCAGAAGGTGGTGAACGCCATCGTCAAGGCCCAGGTGTGGACCCGCGACAACCGCGAAGAGGCGGTGAAACTCTTGTCCAAGGATGGCCCGAACCGTTACACGCCACACGCCGAGCCGGTGTTGAGCAAGGTCCTGGCTCCGGCTGCCAGCGACCGTGCCGGCTATGTGAAAGACGGCGCGATCCAGCACGCCAATTGGGACGAGCACCGCATCGACTTTCAGCCTTATCCCTTCCCCAGTTACACCGAAGAACTGGTGCGCCGCCTCAAAGACACGCTGATCGAAGGCGACAAGAAGTTTCTTGCCGATCTCGATCCGGCATTCGTCGCGAAGGACCTGGTGGACGACCGTTTCGTGCGTCAAGCGATCGAAGCGGTGGGCGGCATGAAAACCTTCGGCTTGCCGGACGGCTATGAGCGGCATGAGGAGATTGGCGTTTGAACAACGGTAGAATCCTGGGCTGGTCGCTGGGGTTGAGCGGCTTGGCAGGTTTGATGTTGCTGTGGTGGCTGGGTGTGAAAGTGTTCGGCGAGGCCGATGGCCTGTCGGCGCGCTTTTCGCTGGCGGCCACCGCAAGCAGCCTGTGGGAATTGCTTGGCCGCAGTGAGCTGTACCTGCACATCGCCGTGAGCCTCAAGCGTATCTTTGTCGGGCTGTTTCTTGCGCTGTTGATCGGGGTGCCACTGGGTCTGCTGGTGGGCAGTTCGCGCAATCTGGAGGCGGCGACTACGCCGGCCTTCCAGTTTCTGCGGATGATCTCGCCCCTGTCCTGGATGCCTATCGTGGTGATGCTGATGGGGGTAGGGGACCAGCCTATCTATTTCCTTCTGGCCTTCGCCGCGGTGTGGCCGATCATGCTCAACACTGCTGCCGGCGTGCGTCAACTCGACCCGCGTTGGTTGCAGTTGAGCAAGAGCCTGAGTGCCACGCGCTGGGAGACGTTGCGTCGAGTCATCATTCCTGGTGTGGTCGGGCATGTGCTGACCGGCGTACGCCTGGCCATCGGTATCCTATGGATCGTGCTGGTGCCGTGCGAGATGCTCGGGGTCAGTGCAGGGCTGGGCTATTACATCCTCGATACCCGTGATCGCCTGGCGTATTCGGAGTTGATGGCGATGGTGGTGGTGATCGGGCTGTTGGGGTTCGCGCTGGATGCGCTGGCACGTGGGCTGCACCAGCGCTGGGTGCAGCGGGGATAAACACGCACATTCGAGCGACACACTGTCGCTCGAAGCGCAGGGCAGGGTTAAACCTGAATAACCAGGTCCCCTGGCAAGTTATCGGCTGAGAGCGGGTTTTGCAGGTTGGGCGAGGGTTTGTCGAAGACCCCAATACTGATACTGCCTGTCATCTCGGCCAGGCCTGGAACACCCTCTGTGGTGTTCATGTGTGAATGGCCGACCAAGGCAAGCCATTTTTCCGTTCCAGAGTTGGCCTGGATCACTTCGGACGCGTAGTAATTGAACTCTTCGAGGCGTTGCCTGGAGCCGAACCCTGTCTCCGTACGGCCTAGTTTTGCGTCTTTATGCCGGGTCAAATAGTAGTGATCCAGCGGCAGTACTTCGATGCCGTGCAACTCGAACTTGGCTTTGAGCTCGTCAAAGGTCGGTTGGGTACGAGGGAGGTTAGGATTGGCAAGGTTGCCGATGCCATCATCCACAATACCCTTGGGCGGTAAGTCGATGACGCCTTCGAAATAGATCTTCTTCACCCCCTCCTGTTTGAATTTCTCAACGTTGTCGAAGAGCAACTTAAAGCTGGCCATCTCTTTATGGGACTCTCCGAACACGATGCCATTGGAAACTTTCAGTGCCTCTGTGATCACTTCGGCTGCGGGCGCGGTCTTGGAGATTTTCGGCGCCACTATGCGTGGTGGCAGGGCGCCCTCTTTGATGGCGTCATAGGTCTCGTACATTTCCTCGATGAATTTTTTCAGGGTTTCATCTTTGCCGTCACCGCGCAGGAAGTGCCCTGGCTCCAGTTTCCCTTTCATGCTTTCTACATAGCTGCCTTTGGGCAGCTCCTTTCTTGTGACTTTGCTGCTGATCCTGGGACGTGTAGGTCGACCTATCGGGTCGAATCGATGCGCTTGCGGATGACTCGGGGCGTATGCCACAGGCATGTAAGTATGCGTCGGAACGAACGCCTCGAGAGGCGGGCCGTAAGGCTCCCGGGTGCCTGCATCCACGGCGTACCATTTGCCCTCATGTAGAACGGCAGAGGCTTCCAGGTTTTTGTCACCACGCTTGAACAGGCCGATAGCGACATCATCGAAGGCCGCGCCTGCCTCGATCAGGTCGCTGCCCCTGGCCATGCCTCGCAGACGCTGTATGCCGTCACCGGCTGCGCCAGCACCTGCCAGAGCCAGCTTGCCGGCGCCCACCGCCGCATCGCCTAAACCACCCAGCGGATTGAAAGCGCTCAAGACGTCGGCGCCGATTATTCGGGTGGCGCGCGCCAGTTTGCTGATGGCGTTGCCGGTTTTATGCGCGCCCTTGAGCAGTTTTGACACGGTGCCCACGCCGGCAGTGAGAAAACCGAAGACGTCAAATGCCAGATCGACAGCCGCATCTTTATAGTTGCCGTTACGCCAATTGACGATGGCCGTTCTCAGCGGAATCAGGTCGAGGATAAATTCGCCGATGGTATTGAGGGTGTCACGGGTCCTCTCCGTAGACGTCCTACCTTCTGCTTGCCGCCTGACGGCGTCACTGTCGATGCCCTGCGCGTTGACTATCATCTGGGCGATGTCGTGGATGCGTGGGTTTTTGAATGTATTGACAGGGGGTGCTTCTCGGGTCTTTTCGATACCCAGATTACTCAGGTTCTTGCTGAGTGGGAGCGCTTCGATCTTGGTGACTTCATTGGCTATGTATTCATCCGCTGCGATGCGTCCCGAAGAAGCTTTTTGGATAGTCGCGGTGACCGGGTCGAATTCGTAAACGTGTTTCTCGCCCTTGAGCTCTGCTTGCATCAAAATTCTTGGGCTGGTGTGGAACAGTTTGTTTGGCCAAAACGGAATAGGCGAGCTGCGGTAGGTGTTCTCTTGATAAAAACTAAGCTTTGCGTTGTTTAAAATGTCTCGATCTGCGACAGGCAACTGGGTAATGGCATTCATCCACGTGTAATGGTGGATTTTTTTACAATGGGTCGTTACTTCGGCGAATTGTTTATCAAATTCCTGGGGGACGTTGAAGTGTGGGCTGTGGGTGAAAAGAGCGACGGCACCCAGGTTGACGCCCTTGGTGTTATTGCGGATCACCCAGTCGTTGGTGTTGATTTTCAGCCCTTGCATGGTGAGCTCGCGCAGCGAGTAGAGAGGGCCGAAGCGTTGGCCCTTGAGCCCCATCTTGTGATAATTCAGACAAAAGAGTTTGTCATCCAGAGGAAAGTCATCACCCAAGTGCTGCTGGATTCGTTCTTGTGCCATTCTTTCTCGATTCGGCAAGGGCTTGTCGAGCAAAGCGGACGCCTCTTTCAACGCTTCATGTTGAGCATTGAAAGCTTTGCGGGCGTACTCGAAATCCTCCGCGGTGTAGTGTGCGTCGTCGAAGCGGTAAATCACGTCGTTGGCCACACACCAGTCAATCAGTGCATTTTTCTTTGCCGCTTCACTGGCTGGGTATTGCGACGGGGCTGCGCACATCACTTCGGCGAAGCTCATGTTCATCGTCCTCCCGGGCGTGTGGGCTTCGATACCGGCCACCGCGATACATAAGTTTGCCCACGCCTGGCTGTGGCAACGTACTGACGCTGGAATGTCTTTGATCAAAAACTGGGGGGCGACCCGCATCAGCAGCAACCGGGCTGCCAGCGCGGCGGTAGCAGGGGAAGTACGGCCAGTGCTGCTCAGGTGATTGGCAAGGGCCTCAACCACGGAGGCGGGCGATGAGTCCCTGTGGATTTCGACGCCCAAATCAAAGCCGGCCACTATGTTTCGATTGGATTTTTGATCCAGCGCTTCAGGGTCGAGGCTCAAATGGATGGTCGCCAGCACATAGTCATTGGCGCTGCTGCTTGTGGCAATCCCGCCCACACTGGCTTGAACCGCGGCGCCTAGCGCTGCGGCTTGCGGTGAGTCGAGCAGTTTCTCCAGCGCGGCAGCAGGGTCTTGCATCAGTTGTGGAGACAGGGTGACGGCGTTGGCAAGGTAGTCCAGGGCGCCGACGCCAGGCTTGGGCAGTGGCAAGCCTGGCAGATTCGCGCTATTCGACGCGATGACATTGTAGGCCGTGCGCTGATGTTCAATGCTCAATGGCAGTGTCCAGGCCAGAGCACCACTCAAGTTGCCCAATGGGTGCTTCTGGACGTGCTCGCAGAGGTTCTGGGCAAGCTCCTGCAGCTCTACTCGGGTCTTGGGATAGTAAGGGCTTGCTGCTTTGATGAGCGATTCGAGGCTGGCGGTGCGTGGGGACGCATCGGCGGACGCAAGCGTGAGATGGGTGGACAGGAAATACGCGGCCACGGCCTCTGGTGTTGCGTCTTCGGGCAGTTTCTCCAGCGCCGTATCGAGGGCCTTGGCAAGGTTATGCAGCTCCTGGCGGTCGCTTAATTTTTTTCTCAGTGTCTGGCGTCCATCCGGCAGCGCTGGCTCAGCGGTGGCGGTGGTATCGCCCACCTGAGCGTCAACATCTGGCGGTGTTTGAGGAAGGTCGGTAGATAGCGGCGAAAGTCGCAAATTACGAAGTGGGGCAGCATGTTGAATGTTCACAGTCACTCACCTTTCAGGCATGGAAACGTCAACGCTCCAAAAGGCTACATACCTGTAGCCTGAGCGCACTGATTCGTGTGCGCTCTGGGCATTACGGTTCCCGCATGGCTACCTGTGGTGTGTGAGAAATCAAGTCAGCAAGACGCGAGAAGATTGCCCTCTCAATGATTAAAACCGACGGCCCGTGTGAGCGCCGAACAAGCCAAAATTTTTGATCGCCTGTAACATGAGACGCAGCCGACCCGGTTCGTCCCGATTTTCGGGTATGTGCGGCGAAACACAGCGGATACATTCTTTAAGGTTCAGGAACTTCGTCATGACCCAAAAGCAACGCTTGAAATACTCGATTCTGATCGCCCTGGCCGTGCTGGCCTCGATGTTCGGCCTGTCCTACCTGCAGAACATTGGCGTGATCAGCGAAAAGACCTTCCAGTACCTGGCCATTGCGATTGCCGTGGTGGTAGTGGTGATCAACGGCATCATGCGTCGCAAGGTCAAGCCGCACTTCTGATCAGCGCGGCGTGACTCAGGCGCGACCTTCGAGCACTTTGGCAGCCTCTTCATGGAGGCTGTAGCTTTTATCGGCATTGAGGGTGATCACGCCCTCGCTGCACAGACGCTTGAGCACCTCACGCACACTGAGAAACGACAACGGGATGCCCAGCTCCAGCAAGTGGCTGTGCACGCCCCGCACCCCCAGGGTGCGCTGATTGTCGGCGGCGTTGAGGAGGGCGTCGATGACCTTCAGCCGAATCAGGCTGGTGCGCAGACCGAAACACTTGAGCAAATGGCGAATGCGCTGGTTGCCCTGCTGTTCGGGCGCCTTGCCAAAGCCTTGTGAACCGTTGCCATAGTTGGCCTCGGCTGTCGGTGAATGTCCATCCGTGGGCACTTGCGGGTTGTACATGCAAAAACTCCTTATCAGAGCCTGATCAGGAAAATGATGGTGCTCTTATTCAATAAGACGAACGAGAGAGCAAAATCATGAAGTGCCGAATGTAGAAAATTTGTCGGTATCAGGTTTGTCACACTGTCGCCGGCCTGGATAAGCCCCGTTCGTGGCTAAATTCTTCCCGGTTAATTGCGTCCTTACGGTGGGGTAGTTGTATCTACCGAGGGTATTCAATTTGACTGCGGGGTCTGCGTGATTATTTCCAACGGGTTGTTCAGGGGCTGCGTGGCAGGGGTGTTGCTGGGGCTGAGCTTTGCGGCCTCGGCGCGCGAGCATGTGGCTCAGGCGTCGGCCGATATTCGCCGTACCACTTACGGCGTGCCACATATCCGCGCCAATGACGAGCGCGGCCTGGGCTTTGGCATCGGTTACGCGTATGCCCAGGACAACCTGTGCCTGCTGGCCAATGAAGTGGTCACGGTGAACGGCGAGCGTGCGCGCTATTTCGGCCCCGAGCAGGCAACCCTGGAGGAACGCAACAACCTTGCCAGCGATGTGTTCTTTACCTGGCTCAATACACCCGGCGCGGTGCAGGCATTCTGGCGTGCGCAGACCCCGCAGATCCGCCAGCGTATCGAAGGCTACGTGGCCGGCTATAACCGCTATTTGAAGGAGCAGGGCGCGCCCGCACAATGCCAGGCGGCGTGGGTACGACCGCTGGTTAAAGAGGATCTGGTCAAACTGACGCGCCGGTTGCTGGTAGAAGGTGGCGTTGGCCAGTTCGCCGAAGCCTTGGTGGGCGCCACGCCGCCCCAAGCCATCGCCGGTGTGCAACCCGGCGCGCAGGCATTTGCACAGGACGCCGCGCATCAGCAACGCTTCAGCCTCGACCGGGGCAGTAATGCCGTCGCGGTGGGGCGTGATCGTTCTTTCAATGGCCGTGGGATGTTGCTGGCCAACCCGCATTTCCCATGGGTGGGTGGCATGCGTTTCTACGAAATGCACCTGACCATCCCTGGCCAACTGGATGTAATGGGTGCCGCACTGCCAGGGTTGCCCGTGGTGAATATTGGCTTCAACCAGCACGTGGCGTGGACGCATACCGTAGACACCTCCAAGCACTTCACCCTGTACCGGCTGACCCTGGACCCCAAGGATTCCACGCGCTATATGCTTGACGGCAAGTCCGTTGCCCTGGATAAAACCACGCTGACCGTGCAGGTCAAACAGGCCGATGGCAGCCTCAAGGACGTTGCCCACACCGTCTACAGTTCGCAGTTCGGCCCCGTGGTGCAATGGCCCGGCAAGCTGGACTGGGACAACAAATACGCCTTCAGCCTGCGCGACGCGAACCTGGGCAACGACCGCGTGCTGCAACAGTGGCATGCCATGAACCGTGCGGGCAGCATCACTGAGCTGCAAACTGCGGTGCACACCCTTCAGGGCATCCCATGGGTCAACACCCTGGCTGCCGATGATCAGGGGCAGAGCCTGTACATGAACCTGTCGGTAGTACCCAACGTCAGCGCCGCCAAACTGGCGCAATGCAGCGACCCACGGGCCGGCCTGCAAATGATCATGCTCGATGGCAGCCGCAGCGCCTGCGCCTGGGACATCGACCCCAAGGCTGCGCAAGCAGGGATCTTCCCGGCGGCGCAGTTGCCGCAGTTGCAACGCACCGACTATGTACAGCACTCCAACGACTCTGCCTGGATGGCTAACCCCGAGGCGCCGCTGAGCGGGTTCTCGCCGGTGATCAGCCAGGACAATATTGGCCTGAGTCCACGCGCACGTTTCGCCCTGCAACGCCTGCAATCCCTGGACAAACAGCCGATCAGCGTCAGCGACCTGCAAAACATGGTCATGGACAACGAGGTGTACCTGGCGGGCCAAGTCATGCCGGACCTGCTCGATTTTTGCGCCAAGCAACTTGGCACCGACGCCGCCGCGCTCCAGCCACTGTGCACCAGCTTGAAAACCTGGGATCGGCGCGCCAACCTCGACAGCGGCATCGGCCTGGTGCACTTCATCAACCTGATGCAGCACCTGCAGCAAACTCCCGATGCCTGGCGTGTCGCCTTCGACCCGGCCCACCCCCTGACCACGCCCCGCGGCCTCGCCATCGATCGCGCGCCGGTGGCCGCCGCGCTGCGTGAAGCCATGCTGGCGTCCAGCGCAGACGTCAACCAACTCGGCCTGAGCCGTTGGGGTGAGATCCAGGTCAGCGGCCAAACCCCCATCCACGGCGGCCCGCAAGAACTGGGTGTCTACAACGCCATGCAAACCGTGCCCCGCGAAGATGGCAAACGCGAGGTCGTCAGCGGCACCAGTTACCTGCAAATCGTCACCTTTGATAACAACGGCCCCAACGCAGTCGGCGTGCTGGCGTTCTCCGAATCCAGCAACCCGGCGTCCCCTTACTCAAAGGACCAGACCCAGGCCTTCTCCGAGAAAAAACTGCGCCCGTTGCCGTTCACCGACGCTCAGATCAAGGCCGATCCGCAGTACCAACTCCACACCGTGAAGGAGTAGGGCAGGCCCGCAACCCCTTGATGCCAGAGCAGAATATTTTTTGAAATCAAGGGGTTGCAGGCATAGGCAAATGAGTACATAATGGCGCCCATCGAACGCAATGAAGCATTAAAAACTTCAATGTATTCAATGAGTTAGAGTATAGGCAAGCTTCACATAGCCCACTCAAGTTTGTATGCGGTGAATGTCAGCGACAAGGACATTGATCGTTTGAGGCCGAGTAGCAAAATGGTTATGCAGCGGATTGCAAATCCGCCTACGCCGGTTCGATTCCGACCTCGGCCTCCACTCTTAGAAACCCCGTAGATTAACGTCTACGGGGTTTTTTATTGCCTGTGATTTGAGAAGTGTTCCGCAACCCTACTCATTGTTGATCGCAATGAGGGGGCAGAACAATGCCAGGGGAGGGTGTGGTTGGCCTTTTGCTCCAGCAGATTGATCCATGTCGAAAGCAGCCTCCAACTCCCCCCAGCCCTGCATACAACGGAGGGGAAAGAGAGAAAGTTCGGTTCTCATGCAGGCCAGCGCTTCGTTTGCTCAGATGGAACTCGACCGTAGTCTGAAGTTAGTCTGAGATGACCGCTGGCTGAGTTACGACAGGTCGGCGTCTTTCTGCCTCGTCGACGATCAGTGCGATGGTTTTTCTGGCGATGGGTGACAACGTGCGGCCGGCATGAAACACGATGGTTTCCGGGATATAGCGCAGATGTGTGGGGATCGCGGGCTGGATTTTTTGGATTAGATCAATCAGCACCCCACTCCCCAGATCAGGCGCTAGCCAAGATTGCCAAGTGAGCAGTAGGGCGTCGCTAGTCAGCGTGGCCTGACGCAGGCAGTTCAGCTCATTGCACACCAATGTCCACGGCAGCAGTGTCGTCGAGGGCATTCCGAACAGCGCCCGGGCGTGCACGTCGTCCGTGGTCACGGCAGCCCACGGGTAGGCGAGTAGCTGCTGATACGTCACTGGCTCGACCTGTCGAGCCAGTGGGTGCTCATGGCGACAGAAGATAGAGGCCGGTTGTGGCGGCAAACTCCGAACGTCAAAGCGTGGGTCCACCCCCTGTTCGACCCGCACGCTCGCTACGACAAACTCGATGTCTTCCCGTGCCAGTTGGTTGGCCAGGTGATGCCAGTAATTGACCTCAGGGGTCACCACCAGCTTGGGCGAACTCTTGCGCAAGGCCAGCAGCACGTTGGGAAGGGTGGTGTTGGCGGTCATCATGCCGACGCCGAAGTTGAGTTCACCTCCCTGCCCCCCGGCGATGTCGCTGGCCTCCGCGACCAGCTTGTCGGCGCACGCCAGCATCTCGCGTGCCCGAGCAATGAGCTGGTGACCGGCGAATGTCAGCGTCACTGAACGGGTGTCCCGATCAAACAGGCGTACCCTCAGGTCTTTTTCCAGCGACTGGATGCTACGGCTGAACGCCGTCTGCGAAAGATGGGCTCGCTCTGCGGCCCGGGAGAAGTGTAGTTCCTCTCCAAGCAAGACCAGGTGACGAATTCGCTTCAAGTCAATTAAGTCGCTCAATGCATCAATCACTCTTCATATTTGCATTGGACGGTTGTACCTCACTCCCAGAAACTTCGCCAGAGTTTGCGCTTGGTTGGCAGCCTGTCCGTTTGCGTTTCGATGTCCTGAAACGATGACGGCCGGCTCAACTTTAAAAAAGAGTGAGACCTTCTCGAAGATCTTCAAAGGCATTCACGATCTGCAATTGAGTACAGAGCTCCGTGGTGATCTTGCGGCCTTAGGCCTAATTGGTTGCCGTGAATGGAAAAGGCCTGCCGGCCACCCGATTGCGACGCAATCCGAGTAATCAAGCGTGCGAAGGAGACAAACATGCAAGTGAAAATAGACGCTCTGCAAACCTTGCTGGGCAGCGCGACCCTGTCATGTTCCCAGGCTCAGGCTGACGTCCAGCCGCAGTTCCTCAGTGCCGACGCCAGCGATCCACAGGTCATAGGCTGGATGCAAGGTTCACCGCCGGCGCCGGAAAAGGTCGTGGGGTTCAGCAGCATCCTGCAGTTCCCGCAGACGCGCTGGTCGTTCTCGCATCTGCGCGAGCTGTTGCCAAGCGTGCAGGTCGCGCGTGGAAAGGGAGCAGCCAGCCCGTTACCTCGCGCCGAACGCGAAGACATCGACGCCCTGGTCTTCACTCCACTGGGCAGCGACCGCACTATGACCTGGGAACAGTCATTGAAGGCCAACTACACCGATGGGATCCTGGTACTGCACCGTGGGCAGGTGGTCTATGAACGCTACTTCGGCGCGTTGACTGATCAGGGCCAGCACATTGCGATGTCGGTCACCAAATCTTTTATCGGCACCTTGGGGGCGATGCTGGTCGAGGAAGGTAGTATCGACCCACAGGCGAAGGTCAGCCACTACGTTCTGGAGTTGAAGGACAGTGCATTTGGCGATGCCACGGTACGCCAGGTAATGGATATGACAGTCGGTGTTCGCTACTCGGAAGACTACGCCGACCCCAAAGCGGAAATCTGGGAGTACTTGCGAGCCGCCCATATGACGCCGCGGCCGGAGGGGTACGCCGGCGCTACCACGGTGACCGAATACCTGATGAAACTGCGCAAAGAGGGCGAGCACGGTCAGGCCTTTGCTTACAAGACGGTCAATACTGACGTTTTGTCTTGGGTGATCCAGCGCGCAACGGGGAAACCCATCGCGGTCAATCTACAAGAGCGCATCTGGAGCAAGCTGGGCGCCGAGCAGGACGCCTACTTGATCGTCGATGAAGTGGGTACCGCGTTTACCGGTGGCGGTTTCAACACCTCGTTGCGCGACTTGGCCCGTTTCAGCGAGATGATGCGCCTGGGCGGCAAGTTTAACGGCCAGCAGATCGTGCCCAAGAGCGTGATCGCGGATATTCGCGGGGGCGCCAGCCAGCAAGACTTCGCGAAGGCGGGCTATGAGCTACTGCCAAACTGGAGTTATCGCGACATGTGGTGGGTGTCCCACGACACTCATGGCGTCTACTCGGCGCGTGGGCTTCACGGACAAAGCATGTATATCGACCCCAAGGCGAAAATGGTCATTGTGCGTTATGCCTCGCATCCCCTGGCTCGCAGTTTGAACTTCGATCCGACTACCTTGCCCGCCTATCGAGCGGTGGCCAATCACTTGATGGCCAACTCACTATAGTGCGATGAAAAGCGGTAATAGCAGGCATTGGAGAATGGGCGGCAGTGTTCCGCGATGTACCGTTCGCCAATGCTGACTCGTTGATCAGCGCAGGTCTGAACGATTACTTATTTAACTTTTATATTTATACTGGGTGATACTGTGGGCTCGCTAACTAATCCTCAAAAGCCTAGTTTTAGAAGTCGCGCACTGATAGCCTATCTTTTGTTGATCAGGCGAAAATCAGTTTATGGCTCCTTGGACAAAGTGCTCAAGAGTTTTCGAAAATCACGAGAGCAGGGTCCTGCAAGACCAACTATTAAAATGCACAAAAAAATCTCTATCGAACTCCAGATAGTTGATGGTATCGAAGTCTACAGGCTAGCCCCTAAAAATGACCAAGCAAACTCAAAACATATTTTCTATCTTCATGGTGGTGCTTACGTTTGGCCTATCACATTTTTGCACTGGCGCTTCCTTCAAACGTTAGTCGAAAGATATGGCTATATTATCATAGTGCCGCTTTATCCTCTTGCACCAGAGACTAAATGTAAAATCGTTATTTTTCGCATGTTGTCTATATATAAGCTTGCTTGCTTTAACGCTCGATGTCACGCAATGAATGTAATGGGCGATTCAGCTGGCGGCGGCCTTGCAGTTGCCCTCTGCTACGCGTTGACGGACATCGGATGTATTCAACCTACAAAACTAGTATTGATCTGCCCATGGATGGATGTCACTTTGAGTAACGAGTTGATATCAAGAACGGAGAAGTCAGATCCAATGCTCTGCGCGAGAGGTTTAAGAGCGGCCGGCATGATGTATGCGGGAGGTCTCGGCACGGACCACGACTACGTAAGCCCGATTAACGGAGATCCAGAAAATCTACCTCCGATCCTTATTTTCGCTGGCACGCGCGACATTGCTCACCACGATGCAATCAATTTCTCTGAGAAAACGTTGGCACTCGGAGGTGAGGTTCAGTTGCATATAGGGCGAGGAATGATTCACGTATGGCCAATCTTCCCGATACCTGAAGCGAAACAAGCCATGGATAAAATAGCTTGTTTCCTTTAGCGTTAGTGCGAATGCCAACTGTCGGTTAAATTTGGCGTTCATGCAGGAGGTGGGAAAGTACACGTGAAAAAGTTCATTTTATCGCGGCGTGAGTTTGGCGCTTTAATGGCGCCCGTGTAGATCGGGTTTTCACCAATCGCTGTACAGCTTCCACATGGAATACCTTATAAGATGATGACTATTCATCGTGCATCGCCGGCACCAATTTGGCAGCAATCAAAGAACGCACAGGCATTGTTCGCGTTGCCGATAAGCTTGCCTTTGAGATGCAAAGAGTGAGCGCTTTTAATAAATATCCCCCTGGCTAAATAGCTTTATTTAGACACTAAGATCTCGCGGCTAACGACGGCATTGAAATTGCGATGCTGACTTCATGCTACAGAGCGAACGGAGGGCGGTTCTTCGTAACGTAAAGCACGGTAATTGTAATATATGGTAGGTATCCCAAGCGCGGTAGGTTCGTCATGCGATTAGCGGCGGTGATGTTGTCGTGCTATGTCTGCGTGAGCGTTCTTTCACCATGCGCATCTGCGGACAATGTAATGCTGAAAAATGGTGACCATATCAGCGGAGACATTATTTTGATGGAGGGCGCAAATCTTGTTCTAAGTACGAGTTACGGAGGCGATATAACGATCAGTAAGGATCAGATTCAGACTTTGGAAAGCAAGCAGCCGCTCATGGTAAGGCAAGTGGGCCAGTTGCAAGGAACGGTTGAATCGATTCGGGCCGGTCCGCGAGGTAATGTGCAGCCTGCTGTAGGCGTTGGTTTGAATTTCGTCGACCTTAATAATATCGATCAGATTATGAAACCCCAACCCAACCTCAAGGCTGCAATCTGGAAGGGGAATATTGACCTTGCGCTTCATGCTGAAAAGGTTAAGACAGAGAAGGATAATGTTAACCTGGCAGCACAAACAAGTTTTGTCAGTGGCCCTTGGCGCCATAGCGCGATTGCTCACGTCCGCGAAGACGACGATGAGGTTGCAAGTACGGCAAACTGGAGTGCCGAGTACTCTGTGATTCGTTTCCTCACCGATAGATGGCTTTGGGAAGGCGGCTTGAGTTACAAAAAAGACCAGATCGAAAACCTACAAACTAGGCGAAAAATTGGCACCGGTCCCGGCTACCAATTCTGGGACGATCAATTAGGCAATCTTACCGTTGTTGCACTGCTAAATCGTATGCGATTCGGGTACTCAGGCGGTGGCAGTAATACGTTTTACTTCACATCTGCCCGCTGGGACTTCAAACGATATCTAGTCGGAAGAAAGTTTGAATTTTTCACATCGGGTGAGCTGGGAAGGCCGCTCAGTGATATAGCATACTATGCTTATGACTCTGAGCTAGGTTTGCGCTACAGCGTCACAGAATGGGCTTCCTTAAATTTGAAGTACGAACACGCGGTAGTCGCGGGTAAGTCCGATAATAGCAACTTGGACAGTGCTAGATATACAGCCGGTTTTGGTGTGAACTGGTGATGTATATTTTGGCTGCATCCACGATGCTGAGGCCGGGCGTACTATTTCCTAGCGGCTTAGATACAAAAATTTAGATCCGCCTATGCAGGCGAGCGATGCCTGTCCATTTCAATATCGGGAGATGAAGCGTGAGTCGTAGCAAAAAAATGTTGGGCTGTGCATTTGTTATTGCAGTGGTGGCAGGGGCGCTCTGGGGGGCATGGAAATTTTCATCACCCTCGGTTCAACCCTTTGCTTCGCTAAGACCGCAAGGCGGTCAAGGATCTCCGGACTTGACGGTGCGTTTTCTGGGGGCTGGCACATTGAGCTTCGATGATGGGGAGACAGCAATCATGGAGGACGGTTTTTTCTCACGGCCCAGTATTTTTTCGGTGCTACTGACGCCTATACAGCCTAATGAGCAGCGCATCGATGCGAGTTTGCGCAGCGCTGGCATTTCCAAGCTTGCAGCGATATTCGTCGCGCACTCGCATTACGACCATGTCCTGGACAGTGGCTTGGTGGCTCTCAAAACAGGCGCTACCGTATTGGGTACAAAATCGACTGCCAACGCCGTTCTGGGTGCCGGATTACCTCCTGAGCGTATCAAGGTGATCAAAGACGGAGATTCTTTTTTGTTTGGTCAATTTCAAATCAAAGCCTTCGAGACCCCGCATTCACCACATCCCACCTCCCCAGGCTTCATAGATCATCCGCTGCACACCCCTGTCCCGGAGGGGGATTTCAAAGTTGGCGAAAACTTCTCATACCTGATCACTCATGGCAGCCGCCGTCTTCTGGTGATCGCCAGTGGTAATTACAGTCCAGGCAAGTTCAAGGATGTCAGGGCAGATGTGGTGTTTCTCGGCATCGGAACTTTAGGTAAACAAACCCCGGAGTTTGTCGCTCAATATTGGCAAGAGACGGTTGTCCAGACGGGCGCTAAAATCGTGATCCCGATCCATTGGGATAATTTTTTTGAGCCCTTGGACCAACCGTTGACCGCTATGCCGCGCATACTGGACGCTTTCGATCAGAGCATGGCCATGTTGCTCCCCCTGGCACAACGGGACGCTGTGAAGGTGCAACTGCCTGTCGCTTTCGCCCCTATCGATCTAGATGCCCGGTAGACATCGAATAGGCCCGCCACACGGTTGGCCTACGGAAGCCACCGCCAAATTATGAGAACGCAAGGACCTAATTTTCCTGGAGAAATACGGGGGCGTCCAAAAAATAGCCCTATGTGCTCGCCCTTGTGTCGGTTGCAGGCAGCAGTAATCAGCCGATGCCGAGTTGTGGGAGAAACCCGGCGCCAGTCACCAGGATGTTGTTGCGTCCATGTTGGCGTGTGGTGAAAAGAATGGCTCCGGCGTTGATCCCAAGGCCAGCTTCCAAGAGATGGCCCAGCGATTTGTATGTATGAAGCGTGCGGGCTATACCCGGCGTGACGGTTTTGACATCTGTGCATTGCACCCCAAGGAGCCGTTGAAGGCCTGTGAGTCGGCGCAATGAGGCCACGGATTTTTATTGCCTGTGATTTGGCAGCGCTTCCAGCGCCCTTATTCAGTGCGTATGGTGGCAAGCGCAGGACTATGTCCGTACTTATCAAAGCTGACCGAGACAACCATGAAACAGAACATTCTTCTTGCAGCCGTTTGCGCTGTACTGATCCAGGGCTGTACCTCCACCTCCAAAAGCCATGAGGACTCGCCCTCCATGCTCACGACTACCTCGGCTGCTGTAGCCCAGCCAGCTTTACCTGCCTATTACTGGAACCTGGTTTCGGCCAATGATGCTTCGGGTAAACCACTCGTCGCTCTGAACAAAGGCATCGAACGCAAGCTGCGCGTTTCCTTCGGTGACAAGAATCTGAATATCAGCGGTGGCTGCAACGGCCAGTTCGGCGGCTATCAGTATCAGGATGGGGTGTTGAAAGTGCAGTCACTGGCTTCAACGCTTATGGCTTGCGACAAGAGCCTGATGGACCTTGACGCAGAGGTCGCTCGACTGTTCAAGGGCGACCTGCGCGCCGTCATCACCGGCGACAACACGGCGCCGATGCTGCAACTGACTACCGCCAACGGCTCGGTGCTCAAGCTGCAGGGCGAGGCTACGCCGCAGACGCGTTACGGGAGCAAGGGTGAGGTCAAATTCCTGGAGGTGGCCGCCAAGACCGTCAAGTGCAGTCACCCGATGATTCCTGACTATCAGTGCCTTCAAGTGCGCGAGCGACGCTATGACGACGCCGGCCTGCAACTTGCGACCCAGGATGCGTGGCATCCGCTGTATCAGTCTATCGAAGGCTTCGAGCATCATGACGGCGTGCGCACTGTACTGCGGGTCAAGCAATACGAATGGAAGAATCCGCCCGCAGACGCGCCTTCGAAGGTCTACGTACTGGATATGGTGGTCGAGCAGGACGCTTCCGGGACTAGTCAGTAACCGAGACCTAAAGCCGGTGACGTTCGGGAAAATGGCCGGTTTTCGACGAGTGACAGGTCTAGATCAACGGTTCCAGCTCGGTTGGGGTTGTCACGTGTGTGTTTGCCAACTACCCTGAAAATGTTTGAATTATTACAAGCAATTTCGGTTTGGCTTTTTTCGGTCAAACGACTTCAGGATGAGGGACGAAAAAATGTTTTCACACGAAGGCACCGCAATAGAGCTGTTGACCCTGGTTTTCGCCGTGACGGGCGTGCTGTTGATTGCCTGGTTTATTCACCATCAATACGAGCTCAGGTCACGCAAGCGTGTAAAAAAACAACAAGGTGGTAATCAGCAGCCTTCCGCGCAAAACCGCTGATTGAGCATAAATCCGGGCCAGCCATTCGCGCCGGTTTCAGTTCGATGCTCCGAGGCTCGGCGTCAGCCACTGGCCTCGGATCTATTGATTCTCTGGGCCTTGACTTCACTTGCGTAGGCTTCAAGCCTTTGCTGCTGAGCTGTGAGTAGCGCGCAGACTTTCGTTAACGTCGCTACGTTATTGGATGCGCCGCCAGCTGCCAATGCCGTCAGTTGCACCACCGACCAGCCGATAACCGCGCTGGCGTCTTCAAGGTCGTAGAACAGTTCCTGTTGCGCTGTCCTGGGGCCGTCGAGGTCGTCTATCAAAAGCGTGCACTCTGTGTGGGGTAAAAAGCTTAAGCGTGTACGACAGGGTAGTCATACCGGTACACAAGGGAAATTACAGACAAAGAAAAGCCCGCGATGGGGGGCGGGCTAAAGGGGATGTTTTCAGGAGCTGTAGGCACAATAGGCGCACGTCTGTGAAAGCTTTGTGAAACGCGCTCCTGAATTGAAATGCGTCTACACCGGCGAAATAGTCGCCAGCATCCCGATACCAATGGTCAGCACCAAAAAGCCGAACAGGAAAATTGCCATCTTGGTCATAAGGCCTCCGAAGGGAAGGGGGGACGACAGGAATGTCGGGATGGGGCTATTGTCCGCCTGGAGCGGTTTTCAATACAGGCGCAGATAGAAAAGAAAAAACCGTATCAGATTGCCCGTTAGCGCCTGCGCCGGGCCTTTTCAAGCCAACAGTTTTTATAAAGATCAGCGCCGCGCCCTGAGACAGCCACCGCATTTGCCCCTAAGATAGCGCCCACTGCATCAACAATAAGAGTGGGTCCACCCTCGATGGAAAGACGCCAGTTCAGCGGTGGCATGCAAGGCAAGAACCTGCGCTACCTCAACGATCCCTCCCGGCAAGCAGCGTTGGTGACCCGCGTCGGTTTCCTGCTACTTGAACACTTCTCTCTGCCCGCTTTCACCCAGACCCTGGACACGCTGGTGACCGCCAATCTGTTGCGCCCCGAGCTATTTGCTTCGCGCACCTTCGGTTGGGGCGAAGGCGAAGTCATCAGCGACCTGGGCCTGGTCATCCGCCCCGATGCGAGCCTGGAACCTGCGGTCTTGCCGGACTTGGACCTGCTGGTCATCTGCGGGGGCTTTCGCACCGAACTCAAGGCCAGCGAACCCTTTACCCAGCTGTTGCGCAGCGCGGCCGAGGCGGGTGTCAGCCTGGCGGGTTTGTGGAACGGTTCGTGGTTTCTCGGTCGCGCCGGCCTGTTGCAGGGCTATCGCTGCGCCATTCACCCCGAGCACCGTCCGGCGCTGGCGGAAGTATCCAAAGGCGCCCAGGTCACCAGCGAGCCCTATGTGATCGACCGTGATCGCCTCACTGCGTCCAGCCCCTCCGGTGCTTTCCACATGGCGCTGGACTGGATCAAGAGCCTGCATGGCAAAGCATTGGTCGAAGGTATCGAAGATATCCTGGCGTTCGAAGAGTCGCGCTATCGCCGTATCAAACCCACCGAAAACGTCTGTGTCAGCGCACCGCTGCGTGAAGTAGTGAAGTTGATGGACGCCAACCTCGAAGAACCCCTGGAACTCGACCAACTTGCCGTCTATGCCGGTCGCTCCCGCCGCCAACTGGAGCGCCTGTTCAAGGAGCAACTGGGAACTACGCCACAACGCTACTACATGGAACTGCGTGTGACCGAAGCGCGGCGCCTGTTGCAGCATACGGAGCTGTCACAGGTGGATGTGCTGGTGGCTTGCGGGTTTGTCTCGCCGAGCCATTTCAGCAAGTGCTACAGCGCGTATTTCGGATATCGCCCCTCCAAGGAGAAGCGGTTGGTCAGGTAACGTGGCAGGAGTTGAAGCGCCTTCTGAAGGAATGTAAATGGTCATAACGCTTATGGATCGTTATCGCGGCAGCTTGCTTGGGCTGGCGTGCGGCGACGCAGTAGGAACCACGGTTGAATTCATGCCCCGCGGCAGCTTTTCTCCCGTCACAGATATGCTTGGAGGCGGGCCGTTCAATCTCAAGCCTGGCCAATGGACGGACGACACGTCCATGGCGCTGTGTCTGGCCGAAAGCTTGTTGCACAAGGGCGGCTTCGATGCGAACGACCAGATGGGACGTTATCTGAATTGGTGGAAGTGCGGGTATCTGAGCTCTACCGGTGAGTGTTTCGATATCGGGATGACGATTCGCGATGCGTTGGCGATGTTTCAGCAAACTGGCGACGGTTTTTCGGGCTCAACGAATCCCTATTCCGCCGGTAATGGATCAATGATGCGCCTTGCGCCTGTGGTGTTGTTCTATTTCCCAGACTTGGAGAACATCCGCCGTTTCACTGCGCAAAGCTCACGCACAACCCATGCTGCCCAGGAAGCCATCGAGTGTTGCCAACTGCTGGCAGAAGCCATCGGTAACGCACTGAGCGGTGTTTCGAAAGGTGAAGTGCTGAGCTTCTCAAACACCTCTTTGTCAGCTCCAAAGGTCACGGCTATCGCACGCGGCGAATACCGCGATAAAACGCACACCGAAATCGTCGGCTCAGGTTACGCGGTGGCTTCCCTGGAGGCCGCATTCTGGTGCTTCGATCACACTGCCAGTTTCGCTGAGGCTGTGCTTGCTGCCGCAAATCTGGGGGATGACGCTGACACCACCGCCGCAATCGTAGGTCAATTGGCAGGTGCATATTATGGTGTGCACGCTATCCCTATCGGTTGGCTGGACAAGCTATGGATGCACGATGAAATCCAAGACACCGCTGATGCCTTATACAGTGCCTCGCTCATGCAGCGACAAGGCTTAGAACCGCTCCAATCGATAGGGCCGTAACTCAGCCACCCGCTCTCCCGTCGCGAGTTGCCCAACCCTTTCGGCGGTCACCGCCGCCTGTGTCAGCCCCAAATGCTGGTGCCCGAACGCAAGCAGTACTTTGCCGTCGCACACCCGGTCGATGATCGGCAGCGAGTCGGGCAGGGACGGCCGAAACCCCATCCACGGCGTGGCGCCACGGTCGCTGAGGTCGTGACGAAACAGTCCTTTGCTCAAGCGATGCAGCTGCCAGGCCCGCTGCATATTGGCCGGGCGGTCGAGGCCGGCGAATTCGACCGTGCCGGCCAGGCGCAAACCGCCGGACATGGGGGTCATGATGAACTTGCGCTCCAGCGAGGTGACGGCAAAGGGCAGGCGCTGATGCTCGTGGGGCAGCATCAGGTGATAACCGCGCTCGGTGTCCAGCGGCACCTGTTTGCCGGTCAGTGCGGCGGTGAGTTTGGCCGAGTGCGCACCGCAGGCGATGAGTACTTGGCGCGCTGTCAGTACACCTTGGTCGGTCATCAATGAAACGCCGTTGCCCTCCAGGCGTCCATCCAACACGCGCTGCTTCAGAAATTGCACACCCTCGGCCTTGGCCGCGTTCACCAGTTCGCCCACCACGGTGTACGGGTCGAGAAAGTGCCCGGTAGTGGGGAAGAACAATCCGCCTTGTATCGCGTCGCTCAGTTGTGGCGCGGCCTTGCGCACCGCATCGCCGCTCCAGAAGTTCACCGCTACGCCTTGCTGAGTCATGCGCTGCTGCAACGCATCGATGGCAGCGCGGGATTCGGCGCGCTCAAACACCAGCAGTGAACCGTCTTCACGCAACAAATGCGCTTGCCCAATGGAGTGCAGCAAGCGCTGCCACGCACCCAGGCTGCCTTCGTTCAATGCACGCAGGCCGGCCACGGTGCGCTGGTAGCTTGCCGGTCGCAGATTCAACAATAGGCGAATAAACCAGGGCAGGGCGCGGGGCAGGTAGGTCCAGTCCAGGCGCAGTGGGCCCATGGGGTCCAGCAGCATGGCCGGCAAGCGCTTGAGGATCGACAGGTCAGCAATGGGAAATACCTGCTCTGTCGCCAGGTGACCGGCATTGCCGTAGGAGGCGCCCATGCCCGGCGCCTGCGTGTCGACCACCAGCACTTGGCGGCCCTGGCGCGCCAGCTGCAAGGCACAGGCGACGCCGATGATGCCGGCGCCGACCACCACAATGTCTGCTTGATTGGGCTGAGCCATGGCTACGCCTCTCTCTGGCCGTCAAGCAGGCGCCGCAGCCCTAGCGGGTTGTCGTGCCCGAGCGCAGCGGGCAGCAGCGCATCCGGGAAATCCTGATAGCACACCGGCCGCAGGAACCTTTGGATCGCCGCCGTGCCCACCGAGGTGCTGCGCGCATCCGAGGTCGCCGGGAACGGCCCGCCATGCACCATCGCATCGCAGACTTCCACGCCGGTCGGCCAGCCGTTGACCAACAGGCGCCCGGCCTTGCGTTCCAGTACCGGCAGCAGTGCGCGGGCCTGTAGCAGATCCAGGTCATCTATATGCAAGGTCGCGGTGAGTTGACCTTCCAGGTGTTCGGATACCCGTCGCACTTGCTCGGCATCGCCGCATTCCACCACCAGCGAGGCGGCGCCGAAGACCTCGGCCTGCAGGTGTTCGTTGCTCAGGAATGCCTGGGCCTGAGTTACGAACAGATGGGCCTGGCCTTGGTTCGGCCCAGCTCCCGCCAGGCCCTTGGCGGCGACTTGGGCGTGCCGGGACAATGCACTCACGCCGGTTTCGTAGGCGCTGAAAATGCCCGGGGTGAGCATGGTCTGCGCCGGGCAACGTGGAAGCAGATCACTGGCGACCTTGATAAATCGGTCCAGGGCGCTGCCTTTCACGGCGATTACCAAGCCAGGGTTGGTGCAGAACTGGCCGGCACCTTGGGTCAGTGACGCGACGAAACCTTCGGCCAATGCCTCGGCCCGTGCTTCAAGCGCGGCAGGAAACAGGTACACAGGGTTGATCGAACTCATTTCCGCATACACCGGGATCGGCTCCGGGCGTGCCTGGGCAGCCTGGCACAGCGCGACACCACCACTGCGCGAACCGGTAAAGCCTACGGCCTTGATGCGCGGGTCGGTCACCAGTGCGATACCCACCTCGTTACCCGCGCCATAGAGCAGTGAAAATACCCCTTCGGGCAAACCACACTGTTTGACCGCCTGGGCAACGGCGCGGCCCACCAGTTCGCTGGTGCCGGGGTGGGCGCTGTGGGCCTTGACCACCACCGGGCAACCGGCTGCCAGTGCCGATGCGGTATCGCCGCCCGCCACGGAGAAGGCCAGGGGAAAGTTGCTTGCCCCAAACACTGCGACCGGGCCCAGGGCGATATGTCGCTGGCGCAGGTCGGCGCGGGGCAGCGGTTGGCGCTGGGGTTGCGCTGTATCGACTCGTACGTCGAGCCATTCACCCAGGCGTACAGTGCGGGCAAAGGCGCGCAGTTGCCCGCAGGTACGACCGCGTTCACCTTGAATGCGTGCGCGGGGCAGGCCGGTTTCGGCGCTGGCGCGTTCGATCAATTCATCGCCCAGGGCTTCGATGTTATCGGCAATGGTTTCAAGAAACCCGGCGCGGTCTGCCAAGGTGGTTTCGCGGTAAGTATCGAACGCGGCCCATGCCAGTGCGCAGGCCTGCTCGACCTGCTCGCCATCGCCGCCGGCATAGGCGGGTTCCAGTGGCGTGTCGGTGGCGGGGTTGATAGCGCGGATCGCATCGCGATGGCCGCAAAGGGATTGCTGACCAATCAGCATCTTGCCTGTCAGAGTCATGGGGCATCCTGAAAAACAGAGGGGTGTTGTAGGAGCGAGCAAGCTCGCTCCTACAGAAAATCAAGCGACGTTCTGTTCCGCCGACCAGTTGGCATACCACTGGCGGAACAGCGCGTACTGCTGCTCGGCATAGCGGCGCTGGGCAGCGCTGAGCACATCGGTTTCGTTGAAGTGCAGGGCGTACTCCTGGTCACCGTTGAGCACCATCAGGTGCTTGTAATACAGCACCAGGTCGCAGCCTTCGTCGAACGACGACAGCACCGCCAGCGCGGCTTCCAGCTCGCGCGCCTGGCGACGGGCCTTGGCATCGCCCTTGGCGGCTTTTTTGCTCAGGGCCACCAGTTGCAGGACTTCCCGTGGCAGCGCGTTGCCGATGCCGGTGATCGCGCCGGTGGCGTTGCAGTTGACGAAACCGTGCACCACCTGGGTGTCGACACCGACCATCAGGGTCACGTCATCGTCCTGGGAGGTGATGTTTTCTGCGGCGTAGCGCAGGTCGGCAGCGCCGCCGAACTCCTTGAAGCCGATCAGGTTCGGGTGCTCGCGGCGCAGTTCGAAGAACAGATCGGCGCGGGTGGCGAAGCCGTAGTAGGGACTGTTGTAGATCACCGCCGGCAGGTTGGGCGCAGCGTTGAGGATCGCCGCGAAGTGGGCCTTTTGCGCGGTGACCGAAGCCCCACGGGACAGCACGCGGGGAATCACCATCAAGCCATGGGCGCCGACCTTGGCGGCATGGGCCGCGTGGGCCACCGCCTCACGGCTGTTCACCGCGCCGGTGCCGACGATGGTCGGCACGCCGGCCGCGACCAGACGCGCCACGCCTTCCTGACGCTGAGCCTCGGTGAGCAGCGGCCAATCGCCCATGGATCCGCAATACACCACCGCACTCATGCCGATATCAATCAGCTCGCGGCCTTTGGCGACCAGTGCGTCAAAGTCCGGTTGGCGCTCGGCGGTGCAGGGGGTCATCAGGGCGGGCATGCAGCCGGTGAAGATGTTGTCGCTCATGGTGCTAACTCCATTCAGGTTAATAAATAAAAGGCTCAGATGCCCCAGGCAAACGGGTCCTGCTCGTCGATCAGCAAGGTGCTGTCGGCAGTCATGTACGCGCGGCCGGTGATGAAGGGACGCACGCGTTCGCCGTCCCATTCATAGCGGCCCTGGAACTGGCTGCCGGTGATGCTGGCTTGTACCCAGGTCTGCCCCGCAGCGAGTTTTCCATCGGCGGCCAGGCACGCGAGCTTGGCGCTGGTGCCGGTGCCGCAGGGGGAGCGGTCATAGGCTTTGCCGGGGCACATCACGAAGTTGCGGCTGTCGGCGTGGGCGTCGTCGGCGAACAGTTCGACATGGTCGATCAACGCGCCGTCTGCGCCGTGAATACCTTGGGCCTCAAGGGCCTTGAGCATCGCCCAGGTGTAGTCGGTCAAGACGTCAACGTTGCTCATCTGCAGGGCCTGGCCGTGGTCCGACACCAGAAAAAACCAGTTGCCACCCCAGGCGATGTCGCCCAGCACCACGCCATACCCAGGCACCTGCACCGGTACCTGCTGGCGGTAGCGGTAGGCGGGCACGTTGCGCAGGGTTACGCCACCGTCTTCGTGCAGCGTGGCTGCCACCGGGCCTACCGGGGTGTCGATGGTGTGGACACCTGGCGCGATAAGGCCGAGGTAATGCAGGGAGGCGACCAGGCCGATAGTGCCGTGGCCGCACATGCCGAGGTAGCCGGCATTGTTGAAGAAAATCACTCCACAGGTGGCGCCCGGCGTGACCGGCGCGCAGTACAGTGCACCGACCAGCACATCGTTGCCCCGTGGCTCCAGCAGGCAGGCGCGACGCCATTGATCGTGATGAGTGCGCAGATCTTCAAGCTGCTCGGCGACGGTGGTGCCCGCCAAAGCCGGGAAGCCGTTCATGATCAGGCGCGTGGGTTCGCCACCGGTGTGGGAATCGATTACATGCAGTCGCTTCATGGAAGGTTCCATCAGTGAGTGGCCGCCGAGAGGGGAGTGTCGTAGTGGCTGTCAGGGACCGCTTCGCTTTCATCGTCTTCGGTCTCCAGGCGTACCAGGTGGGCCGGCACACCGGTGGCGGCGCCCCAGTAGTAGATGCCCAGGGCGCAGGCCGCTACGACCAGCGTGTCAAACGGGTGGCTGATCACGCCGATACCGCCAAAGCTGCCGAGCTTGGAGAGCAAAATGGTCACGGCGTAGAAGCCGATCAACCAGGCCGAGGAGCGTACTTGCTGCTTGAGATTGAGGTGCGCGGTCGGTACCCAGCGTGCACACAGCAGGTACACCACAAACATCAGGATTTGCAGGCCCAACAGCCATGACACCGTGTTCCAGCCTGACCAGTACACGATCAGCGCGGCGATGATGAATGACAGCGGACCCAATACCGCCATGCCCTTGACCCGGAACGGCCGCGCCATGTCCGGTGCATTGCGGCGCAGAGCGGCGACGGTCACCGGGGCCACGGCGTAGCTCAGGATCAACGCGGCGGACACCACGTTGATCAGCGCTTCCCAGGAAGGGAACGGCAGGGTCCAGAACACCGACAGGCCAAAGGTCAGCCACAGCGCCGGGCGCGGGATGCCGGACTTTTCATCGATGCGCGTGAAGATCTTGAAAAAGGTGCCGGTCTGCGCCCAGCCATACACCACGCGCGGGGTGGCATTCATGTAGATATTCCCGCATCCGCTGGGGGAGATCACCGCATCGGCCACCACCAGATAAGCCAGCCAACCTACACCCAGCGCCAGAGCGATATCGCGATACGGCAGGGCCAGCTCCTTGCTGATGCCGGCCCAGCCATTGGCGAGCATTTCGGTGGGCACACCGCCGAGGAACGCGGTTTGCAGCAGCACATAGATGGCAGTCGACAACAGCACCGAGAGAATCAGCGCGATGGGAATGGTGCGCTGCGGGTTCTTCACTTCGCTGGCCACCGAAATGATCGGCGTCAGCCCCAGGTAGGCGAAGATCACGCCGCCAGCCGACACCGCCATCTCAATGCCCGAGAGGCCGAACGGTGCAAAACCATGCATCTGGAAGTTCGCCGGTTTGAAGAAGGTGAACAGCACGCCGATCACCAGCAACGGCACGATGAACTTGAACACGCTCACCAGGTTATTGGCGATGGCGAACGTCTTGACGCTGCGGTAGTTGAGGATAAAGAACAGGCATAGCAGCGCGAACTGCACCAGCCAGCCCAGGGTGGTCGGGTCGCTGGAACCAGCCTTGGTCAACTCCGGAAACCACGCTGCGGCGTATTGGCGCGAGGCAACCACTTCAATCGCCACCAGGCTGGAAAACGCGATCAGCGTAATAAAGCCCATCAGGTAGCCCAGCAACGGGCCATGGGAGTACACCGGGTAACGCACTACGCCACCGGCGCGGGGCAGGGCGGCGCCGAGTTCGCAATAGACAATGCCCAGCAACAGCACGGCGAACCCACCCAGCAACCAGGAAAAAATCCCTGCCGGGCCGGCGATGGCCGACACGTGACTGGCGGCGAATAACCAACCCGAACCGAAGATGGCTCCCAGCCCGATAAAGGTGAGGTCCATCAGTGACAGCTGTTTCTTGAACTTGCCTTGGCCTGACATAGCGGCGCCTTCTTGTGAGTTATTGGATAGGCATGCAGTGGCGCTATCGTGAACCCGCCAGCCCGGCGGCGATTGATGTTTTACGTGGGGATGAATGACGAATTCAGCACAATTTCCCGCACTCGACAGCGCCCGGCACATGGCGCAATCTGCTGGCCGTCGATCAATAAAAGGGCGGTGAAAGTCATGTTGCACAGCGCGTTTGCGAGCCTTCTCCACGGCAGCCGCCCCGACAGCATCGAGCAGCTATTGAACGGGGTAGAGCAGTTATTACCGATGTTCGACGTGCTGCCCAACGCCGCGATTTTTATCAAGGACATCGACGCCCGCTACGTGCTCGCCAACCGCACCCTGGTGCAGCGCTGCGGCCTGAGGCAGTTGCAACCGCTGCTGGGCAAGACCAGCGCCGAGGTGTTCCCTGCGCAACTGGGGCCGGGCTATACCGAGCAGGATCGGCGTGTGCTCGAACGGGGGCAGGTGTTGGAAGACCAGCTTGAATTACACCTCTACGGCACCCGCGAACCCGGCTGGTGCCTCACGCACAAATGGCCGCTGTACAACCGGCTCGGTGCAATCATTGGCTTGGCCGGGATTTCGGTAGACCTGCAATCGGCCAGCGAAACCCATCCGGCTTATCAACGCCTGGCGGCGGTGGATGAACACATCCGCACCCACTTCAACCGCCGCGTCACCTTGGGTGAGTTGACCCGTATCGCCGGGATTTCCGTGGCGCAGCTGGAGCGTTACTGCAAGCGTGTTTTCCACCTGACACCCCGGCAGATGATCCAGAAGGTACGCCTGGAACATGCCCGGCGGTTGTTGCATAGCGAGCTGCCGATTACCGAGGTGGCGCTGCAATGCGGGTACACCGACCACAGCGCGTTTACCCGCCAGTTCAAGGCATCGACCGGGTTCACCCCCAGGCAGTATCGGCAGACAACGCCAAGAGACAAGACAGACGAAAATCCAGTGTGGGAGGGGCGGTGCGACGATTCGACTTGCTCCCGATAGCTGTGGGTCAGATAAACATATGCTGACTGACACACCGCTATCCACATTTTAGATTGCTGCCGGCCCTGGCTCTATTTCAATGCAACGAATGGCGCGCAGGCCCCTCATATGCTTACGAGTAACCTTTAACGACCACAGGTACCGAGCTTATGACCGCGGCGAACAACGATCATGTGAACTGGCTGGTGCAACAATCAATGCTGCACGCGGCGCGGCAGCGAGCCAAGCTCTACTCCGGGCAAGGGCGCTTGTGGCAGCAGCCCTACGCGCATACCCGGCCGCGTGATGCATCAGCCTTGTCGTCAGTGTGGTTCACCGCCTACCCGGCGTCGATTGTCACCCGCGAAGGCGGCACGGTGCTCGAAGCGCTGGGGGATGAAACCCTCTGGCATGCCTTGTCGAAAATCGGCATTCAAGGCATTCACAACGGCCCATTGAAAAAGTCCGGTGGCTTGGCTGGCACCGAACACACCCCGACCATCGACGGCAATTTCGACCGCATCAGCTTCGACATCGACCCTCAACTGGGCACCGAGGCGCAGTTACAGGCGTTGACGCGCATGGCCGCCGCGCACAATGCGGTGATCATCGACGATGTAATCCCATCCCACACCGGCAAGGGCGCAGACTTTCGCCTCGCGGAGATGGCCTACGAGGACTACCCCGGGCTGTACCACATGGTGGAAATCCGTGAGGAAGATTGGCCGTTGCTGCCGGACGTGGTCGAGGGCCGTGATGCGCAGAACCTCAGCCCGGTGCAGGTGGACGCACTGCGCGACAAGCACTACATCGTTGGCCAGTTGCAGCGGGTGATCTTCTTCGAACCCGGGGTAAAGGAAACCGACTGGAGCGCCACGCCAGAGGTGGTCGGCGTGGATGGCAAACCACGGCGATGGGTGTACCTGCATTACTTCAAGGAAGGCCAGCCGTCGCTCAATTGGCTGGACCCCTCGTTCGCCGCGCAGCAGATGATCATCGGTGATGCGTTGCACGCCATTGATGTGACGGGCGCGAAGATCCTGCGCCTGGACGCCAACGGTTTTCTCGGCGTGGAGCGCAAGCTGGACGGTACGGCCTGGTCGGAAAGCCATCCGCTGTCGATCACCGGCAACCAGTTGCTCGGCGGCGCAATTCGCAAGGCCGGTGGTTTCAGCTTCCAGGAACTCAACCTGACTGTGGATGACATTGCCTCCATGTCCCACGGCGGCGCCGACCTGTCATACGACTTCATCACCCGGCCAGCCTACCAGCACGCGTTGCTGATGGGCGACACTGAATTCCTGCGCCTGATGCTGCGCCAGATGCACACATTGGGCATCGACCCGGGTTCGTTGATCCACGCGCTGCAGAACCACGACGAACTGACTCTGGAGTTGGTGCACTTCTGGACGCTGCACGCCCATGACACCTTCCTGTTCCAGGGCCAGACCTTTCCCGGCAACATCCTGCGCGAGCATATCCGCGAGCAGATGTACGAACGACTGACCGGTGAACATGCGCCGTACAACCTCAAGTTCGTCACCAATGGCGTGTCCTGCACCACGGTCAGCATCATCACTGCTGCCCTGGGCATTCGTGACCTTGAGGCGATTACCGCTGCGGATATCCAGCAGATTCGCCAGATCCATTTGCTGCTGGTGATGTATAACGCCATGCAGCCTGGGGTGTTCGCGTTATCCGGCTGGGACCTGGTGGGCGCGCTGCCGTTGGCGGCCGAAGACGTGGCGCACCTGATGGCCGATGGTGATACCCGCTGGATACATCGCGGCGCTTACGATCTGGTCGACCTGAACCCCGAGGCCGAGCTGTCGGCCGGGCAGATGCCGCGCTCCAAAAGCCTGTACGGCAGCCTGAACCACCAGTTGCAGGACCCGGACTCATTCGCTTCGCAATTGCAGAAAATCCTCAGCGTACGCCGCGCCTACGACATCGCCGCGAGCCGTCAGATCCTGATACCGGATGTCGAGCATCCGGGGTTGCTGGTCATGGTTCACGAACTGCCGGCGGGCAAGGGGACGCAGATTACTGCGCTGAACTTTGGTGCCACGCCGATCACCGAATCCCTGCACCTGCCTAACATCGCACCGGGGCCGGTGGTGGATATCATCAATGAGCGTGTAGAAGGGGACCTGACAGAGGAGGGCACGTTCACGATTACGCTGGATGCCTATGAAGGGCTGGCGTTGCGGGTAGTGAGCAGCACGCCGATGTAAATGGATATTGGCCCGACGTAGGAGCGAGCTTGCTCGCTCCTACACCTGGCATTATGGCAAGCCGATCAATGATGCTTATTCTTGTGCTTATGCTTGTTGCCTTTGTGCTTGGCGCCGCCTGAGCGATGATCGCTCTCGTCATCGGCCAGGTTATTACCCAGCGCGCCACCGGCTGCACCACCGACGCCTGCGCCGATGGTCGAACCGGTGGTGCCGCCCAGGCGATTGCCAATCACCGACCCGCCTGCCGAGCCCAAACCGCCGCCAATCGCCGCTTCGGTTTTATTGCCCTTTTGCGCGCCGACCGCGCCACCCGCTGCGCCACCCACACCTGCGCCGATGGCCGCACCGGTGGACCCGCCGAGCTGTTGGCCTACCACATTGCCCAACGCGCCGCCGACACCGCCGCCCAGTGCGGCAGTGCCATCTCCGGCGGCCAGGGCCCCTTGGGAAATCAGGATGCCCAATGCCAGGGCAGGGAATGTCATTTTCATTTTTTTTACCTCAAGGGCTGTCTCAGGCGCTCACGGGTTAAAGCACGCCTGGCATTCAGATTAGAGCACATGCGGTATCACTGCGGTTTTTGCGATAGTCATTGGCGCAAGAAAAAATTTCTTGCAGCCCTCTTGAATTCCGTTTCCTCGTCCATAAATTTTTGATCACGCGATGCCGAATGCGGGGCGCGTACTAAATCACTTGGAGAAACTCAGGAGATTTTAAAATGGCTACTACCCTTTCGTTGGCCCCACTGTTCCGTCAATCGGTGGGCTTTGACCGCTTCAATGACCTGTTCGAGTCGGCGCTGCGTAGCGAGGCTCCGAACTCCTATCCACCTCACAACGTGGAAAAGCACGGTGACGACGCGTACCGCATTGTCATCGCCGTCGCTGGCCTGACCGAGGAGGATCTGGATATCCAGGTCGAAAGGGGCGTCTTGACGGTTTCCGGCGGTAAACGCGAAACCGACGATAAGGTCGCTTACCTGCACCAAGGCATTGCTCAACGTGCCTTCCGGTTGTCGTTCCGCCTGGCGGACCACATCGAAGTGCGCGGCGCAGCCCTGACCAATGGTTTGCTGAGCATCGACCTGCAGCGCGAGGTGCCTGAAGAGGCCAAGCCCAAACGCATCACGATTGGTGGCGAAACCAAGCCTGAACTGCGTCAGGTAAGTGTGCAGTAACGCAAACGGCGGTAAAAAGGCGCTCTACGGAGCGCCTTTTTTGTGCGCGTCAGACCCCGGTCTTGGCCTCGAACAACTTCCTGGCTTCGGCAAAACACTTCTCGGCAATGGCCGAGCGTGGTTCGGTCTTGCGCATCACCATGCCCAGGGGCGCGAGGACGCTGGCGTCCGGCAGGTTGATGAACGCCAGGTTCTCGATCGGGCTTTCCAGGCCGCTGTCCAACGGCATGATCGCGCAGCAGAAGCCTTCGTGGATCGCCTGGAACAGTTGATAGGTGGAATCGCTTTCGAGGATGGGCTGCGGATCCAGGCCACGGCTGCGGAAACTCAGGTCGATGGATTTGCGGTAGTGCATACCGTTACTGATCATCCCCAGTGGCAGTTCGGCGGCGTCTTCCCAGCTCATTTGGGTGCCTTCGAAATGGAAGTGGCGGGTGTCGTAGAGCAGCCCGACACGGGTCTCGCCCATTTCGAAAAAATCCAGATAGTTGGGATTGACGTGGTCCAGGTAGCACACACCCAGGTCCAGCTGGTTGGTGCCCAGCGCTTCGATGATCCTGTCCGAACTCATGGATGTGAGGCTGAACTTCAGTTCCGGGAAGGTGTGGGACAAGTCCTGAATGAAACTGATCGGGTTGAAGCCGCTCAGGGGCACCAGGCCCAGGCGCAGGTTACCGACCAGTTGACCACGGCATGCGGCGGCTTCGGCAAACAGGCCGTCATGGGCGGCGAGCAGGGTCCGGGCCCAGGCCAGTACGCGCTCGCCGGCTTCGGTGAAGCCTTCAAAGCGCTGGCCGCGGGTGACCAGCTCCAGGCCCAGTTCATCTTCCAGGTTGCGCAGGCGCATCGACAGGGTCGGCTGGGTGATATGGCAGCGTGCGGCAGCCTGGCCGAAGTGCCGGGTCTGCTCCAGCGCGATCAGGAATTTGAGTTGCTTTATGTCCATTAATGCACCTGCCTGGGAATAAGTGAAAAGCCGTTCATGGCGCAAGGTGCTGGAACCCCGCGCAACCCGGCGAATGAATGAGCAGACGATCTCATTGTAACGGCAGGCACGTCCAATCACCTGTATTGACAGAGTGATTGATGCACTCGATAGCAGTCCAGGGCCGGCAGTAAAAGCCGTGATAGAAACGCTCGATAACCCGGTCAGTCGTAACGATTAGACAGCCATCGTTTCAGCGCTTTAGCCTCAGGCCATTGTTTTGATAATTGCCTGCCGGAGAATCACATGAGCGTCACGTCGGATGCATTGTTTGTACCCCTGAATATTGCCGTGTTGACGGTCAGCGATACCCGCGAATATGCCAATGACACCTCCGGGCAATTGCTGGTCAGTCGCCTGCTGGAAGCTGGGCACAGCCTGTTGGAGCGCAACCTGCTCAAGGATGACCTGTACAAAATTCGCGCCCAGGTGGCGGCCTGGATCGCCGATGAGCGCGTGCAGGTGGTGTTGATTACCGGCGGCACGGGGTTTACCGGCCGCGACAGCACCCCCGAGGCGGTGGGCTGTTTGCTGGATAAGCACATTGATGGTTTTGGTGAGCTGTTCCGTGCGATCTCGATTCTTGATATTGGTACGTCCACGGTGCAGAGCCGCGCCTTGGCCGGGTTGGCCAACGGCACGCTGGTGTGCTGCCTGCCGGGCTCGACGGGTGCTTGTCGTACTGCCTGGGAAGGTATTCTGGCCGAGCAGCTCGATGCGCGCCACCGACCATGTAACTTCGTGCCGCACCTCAAGCCGGTGGCTCTGTGCGGCACGCGAGGATGAGCCGCGCCGCGCTGATGTCGGTGGAGGAGGCCATTGCTGCGTTGTTGGCCCTGGCCGAGGAGCACCGCCTGCACGACAGCGAGCCGGTGCTGCTCAGCGATGCCCGGCAACGGGTGCTGGCCAATGACCTGGTGGCGAGCCTGGACCTGCCGCCCTGGCCCAACAGTGCCATGGACGGCTACGCCCTGAACCTCACAGACTGGCACGGCCAGCCACTGCCGGTGTCGCAGCAGATCTTCGCCGGTCAAGCGCCTGAACCGCTGCAGCCCGGTACCTGTGCGCGCATCTTCACCGGCGCACCGGTGCCGGACGGGGCCAACTGCATCGAAATGCAGGAGAACGCCGAGGTGCTGGACGATGCGCGTGTGCGCTTTACCCAGCCGCTGCGCGAGGGCCAGAATATCCGCACCCAAGGCCAGGAAAACCGCACCGGTGAGGTATTACTGCAGGCCGGCAAGCGACTCGGCCCTTTCGAGCTGGCCATTGCGGCGGCCCAGGGCTGTACCCATGTGTCGGTGGTACGCCGGCCACGGGTGGCGCTGCTGTCCACCGGCGATGAACTGGCCGAGCCGGGCACACCGCTCAAGCCTGGCTGCATCTACAACAGCAATCGCACTTTGCTCAGCCATTGGCTGGGGGCACTGGGTTGTGAGGTCATCGACGGCGGCATTCTGCCCGACCAGTCGCAACTGACTCGGCTCAAGCTGGAGCAGCTGCAACAGGCGGCCGACCTGATTCTGACCACCGGCGGCGTGTCGGCCGGCGATGCCGATTGCCTCGGCCAGGTACTGCGTGAATGCGGCAAGCCATTGTTCTGGAAACTTGCGATCAAACCGGGCAAACCCCTGACCGTCGGTTCGTTTGGCCGAGTACCGGTGATTGGCCTGCCCGGCAACCCGGCCTCGGCACTGGTGACCTTCGGCTTGCTGGCCCGGGCTTATCTACTGCGTATCCAGGGCGTCGATGATGTCACGCCGATGAGCTTTGAGGTGAATGTGGGGTTTGACTGGCCCAAGGCCGGCAGTCGCCGCGAGTACCTGCGAGCCAGGATCGAGGCGGGCAGGGCGGTGCTGTATCCGAACCAGAGTTCCGGAGTGATGCTGGGGGCGTCGTGGGCGGATGGGTTGGTTGAAATTTGCGAGGGCAGCAGGTTGCAGATGGGTGATACGGCGCGGTTTATACCGTTCTCTGAGTTGTTCTGATTCGGGCACGCTAATGCCAGTTGTAGGAGCGAGCAAGCTCGCTCCTACACAGGGCGATGTACGCTTCCACATTCAGATCTAAAGCGCCCACCGCTCCTGCGCCAGTCGATCACTTTCCCGTCCTTCTACCCAACGCTCTCCAGCTGGCGTTTGCTCCCGCTTCCAGAACGGCGCCCGAGTCTTGAGGTAGTCCATCAGGAACGCGCAGGCCTCAAAGGCCGCCTGGCGATGTTGACTGGCGACGCCGACGAAGACGATGGCCTCACCCACTTGCAACGCGCCCACACGATGAACGATGCTTACCCGCTGCAACGGCCAGCGTTCGTGGGCTTGATCAACGATCAACTGCAGTGAGCGCTCGGTCATGCCCGGGTAGTGCTCAAGGAACAACGCGCTGACCTGATCGCCCTGGTTGATATCGCGTACGTAACCGACGAACGTGGCCACGGCGCCAACGCCGGGGTCTTCGGCGTGTACGCTGCGGGTCAGTTCACCCAGGTCCAACAGTTCGGTCTGCACCTGAACCGGCATGGGTCAGCCTCCGGTCACTTGGGGGAAGAACGCAATTTCGTCGAAGTCTTCGATCAGCGCTTGCGGTGTGCAGAGTTCCTGGTTCAGCGCGCACATCAGGCTGGTTTCACCCAGCACCTGCTGCCAGGTCTCACCGCGGGCGCATAGCAATTGCCTGACGTCTGCAATGGTGCGCAGGGACTCATCCAATACGAGCTTTTCACCGCCAACGCCCAGTTGTTCACGGTAGCGCGCAAAGTAGTTGATCAGAATCATTGGGCGTCTCCTGCAATGAAGGTGCCTGACTTGCCGCCGTGTTTTTTCAGCAGCTGGATTCGGTCGATGACCATGCCCCGATCCACGGCCTTGCACATGTCATAGATCGTCAAGGCTGCCACGCTGGCGGCGGTCAGGGCTTCGAGTTCGACGCCGGTCTGGCCGTTGAGCCGGCAGGTGCTGAGGATCTGCACTCTGTCAGGCTCGATGGCGCGCAGTTCGAGGTGGATCGAACTGAGCATCAGCGGATGGCACAGCGGAATAAGCTCATGGGTTTTCTTCGCGGCCATGATCCCGGCGATACGTGCCACGGCAAACACGTCGCCCTTGGGATGGCCGTTGGCCTGGATCAGTTGCAAGGTGGCCGGCAACATGTGCACCCAAGCCTGGGCCTGGGCTTCGCGGGTGGTGGCGGCTTTGTCGGTGACGTCGACCATGCTGGCTCGGCCTGCGGCGTCCAGATGGGTCAGGGTAGGCGAGTGTTTGTGCATGGGGTACCTCGGGTCAACTGAGTACAAAGAAAGAGAAGCCGGCCAGCTAGCCGCCGGTCATGTTCATGAAACGCACCACCTGCACGTCATCGTTGAGCTCGAAGTTGTGTCGGTACGGCTTGATCTTCATCGACTCGAGAATGGCGTGCTCCAGCCGTTGCGGTTCACCCGGGTAACGGCGCAGCACCTCCTTGAGGTCGACCGAATGCTCGTTGCCCAGGCACAGCAGCAAGCGGCCTTCAACGGTCAGCCGCACGCGGTTGCAGGTGCCGCAGAAGTTGTGGCTGTGGGGGGAAATAAAGCCCAGGCGAATATGCGGTGCTTCGGCCAGGCGCCAGTAGCGTGAAGGGCCCTGGGTCGATTCGGCCGAGTCGATCAGGGTGTAGCGTTCGGCGATGCGCTCGCGCACTTGCGCGCTGGAATAGAAAGCCTCGGCACGGCTGTGTTCGCTGATCACGCCCAGGGGCATTTCCTCGATAAAGCTGATATCCACGCCGCGCTCGATGGCGAACGCTACCAGGTCGTTGATCTCGTGATCGTTGCGGCCTTTCATCACCACGCAATTGAGTTTGGTGTGTTGAAAACCCGCAGCATTCGCAGCGTCAATACCGGCGATGACTTTGGCTAGGTCGCCGGTGCGCGTCAGTTCGCGAAAGCGCTGGGGATCAAGGCTGTCGAGGCTGATATTCAGGCGCTTGAGGCCGGCGTCGAACAAGGGGGCTGCGAGCTTGCCCAACTGCGAGCCGTTGGTGGTCATGCACAGCTCGCGCAGGCCGGGGAGGGCGGCGATGCGCTGGCACAGGTCAACCACACCTGGGCGAATCAGCGGCTCGCCGCCGGTCAGGCGAATTTTGCGAGTGCCCAGGGTGACGAAGCTTTCAGCCAGTTGATACAGCTCTTCCAGTGTGAGGATGCGTTGGCGCGGCAGGAACTGCATGTCCTCGGCCATGCAATACACACAACGGAAATCGCAGCGGTCGGTCACCGACATTCTGAGATAGTCGACCCGGCGAGAAAAACTATCCATCAGGATTTTATCGGTCATGGAAACCTCCGGCTGCGACTCAATAAGAGCGTAGCCATGGCGTTGTTTTTGAGCGCTCGACAGAGATGGGAGCCTTATTTGATTCAAGCCTAAAGTTGTTTTTCAAGGGCGTCTAATCACTATTAACAACTGAGTGATCGATGAAATCTATAACGATTTTATTGGGGCTTTCCAGGTTCGTATCACTATGAAAAATAAAGATTTTAATCTTGATAGATGGTGTCGATGGCGTGGTCGTTATTTGTGATTAGACAGATGTTTTTGCAGGGCCTAGCCTGAATATGTAAACCGATTTCTAGACCGTGGAAAGATCGGTGCAAACACTGTTTGCGTTCTGCAATGCCTGAAAATAACCATCAATAAAGGCTTTAAGTTAGGCGCTGCCTATGCGTGAAGTCCTGGAGAAACATCATGAGCGAAGTTGAACGTTATAAACCGTACAAGGGGGCCGCCGCCGGTTGGGGCGCGCTGATCGCGGTGACGAAAAACTGGCTGGGCAGTGAAAACGCGCTCAAGAACATTCGTGCGATGCTCAAGACCAACCAGAACGGCGGTTTCGACTGCCCCGGTTGCGCCTGGGGCGAGTCGCCGGAAAGCGGCATGGTCAAGTTCTGCGAGAATGGCGCCAAGGCGGTCAACTGGGAAGCCACCGGGCGCCTGGTCAATCCGGCGTTCTTCAACAAATACACGGTGTCGTCGCTGGCAGCGCAAAGTGACTATTGGCTCGAATACCAGGGCCGCCTGACACACCCGATGCGCTATGACGACTCCCTGGACCGTTATGTCGAAATCACTTGGGATGATGCCTTTGCCCTGATCGCCAAGCACCTAAACGAACTGGAGTCGCCGGACCAGGCCGAGTTCTATACCTCGGGCCGCGCCAGTAACGAGGCGGCTTATTTGTATCAGCTGTTCGTTCGCGCCTACGGCACCAACAACTTTCCCGACTGTTCGAACATGTGCCACGAAGCCAGCGGCCTGGGCATGGACGACAGTGTTGGCGTGGGCAAAGGCACGGTGACCTTCGATGACCTGGAAGAAGCCGACGCGATTTTCGTCATCGGCCAGAACCCCGGCACCAACCACCCACGTATGCTCGAACCGCTGCGCGAGGCGGTAAAGCGCGGAGCCCAGGTGATCTGTTTCAACCCGCTCAAGGAGCGTGGGCTGGAGCGTTTCCAACACCCGCAGCATCCCCTGGAGATGCTCACCAACGGTTCCGAACCTACCTCGTCGGCGTACTTTCGCCCGGCCTTGGGCGGCGACATGGCGGCCTTTCGTGGTATCGCCAAGTTCCTGCTCAAATGGGAACGTGAAGCCCTGGAGAACGATGGCGAGGCAGTCTTCGACCGCGCTTTCATTGCCCAGCACACCTCGGGCCTGGAGCACTATCTGGCGCAAGTGGACGCCACCTCATGGGAGCATATCGTCGCGCAATCGGGCCTGAGCCTTGAGGATATCGAGCTGGCCGCACGCATGTACCGACGCGCCAAGCGGGTGATCATGTGCTGGGCGATGGGCGTGACCCAGCACACACACTCGGTGCTGACCGTGCAGGAAATCATCAACGTGCAACTGTTGCGCGGCAATATCGGCCGGCCAGGGGCGGGGCTATCGCCCGTGCGTGGCCACAGCAACGTGCAGGGCGACCGCACCATGGGCATCAACGAACTGGCGCCGCCGGAATTGATCAACGCATTGGAAGCACGCTTTGACTTCAAGGTCCCGCGCCGCCATGGTCACAACACGGTCATGGCGATTGCGGCCATGGAAGAAGGGCGCGCCAAGGTCTTCATCGGCCTGGGCGGCAATTTTGCCCAAGCCACGCCGGACACCCCGCGCACCCACGCGGCACTGCGCAAGTGCGACCTCACCGTGCATATCGCCACCAAGCTCAACCGTAGCCATCTGGTGACGGGGCGCGAAGCCTTGATCCTGCCGTGCCTGGGCCGCACCGATATCGACATCCAGGAACAAGGCCCGCAAGGCGTGACCGTTGAAGACACCTTCAGCATGGTGCACATCTCCCACGGCCAGCTGAAACCCAAATCGCCGCTGATGCGTTCGGAACCGGCAATCATTGCCGGGATCGCCAATGCGACCCTGGGCAATCACCCGATTGACTGGCTGTGGACGGTGGCCGACTACGGCCGCATCCGCGACTTGATTGCCGACACCATTCCCGGCTTCAAGGACTTCAACACCAAACTGCTGCACCCGGGCGGCTTTCATCTGGGCAACGACGCAGCGCGACGCATCTGGAAAACCAACAGCGGCAAAGCCCAGTTTGTCTCCAGCGTGTTGCCGGCGCACCTGGTCAGCGAAGGCGTGCGCAACCTGGACGTCAAGCCGGAGCTGATCCTGCAGACCATGCGTTCCCACGACCAGTACAACACCACCCTGTACGGGCTCGATGACCGCTATCGCGGCGTCTATGGCATGCGCGATGTGGTGTTCGTCAATGAACAGGACATCCGCAAACTGGGCTACGAGCCGGGGCAGAAAGTCGACATGGTCTCGCTGTGGGGCGATGGCCGTGAGCGTCGGGTCAGCGGCTTCACCTTGATCGCCTATGACATTCCCGCCGGGCAGGCCGCCGCCTATTACCCCGAAACCAACCCGTTGGTGCCGCTGGAAAGCTATGGCGACCGCACCTTTACCCCGACGTCGAAGTTCATCGCCATCCGGCTTGAACCCGCGCCGGTCAGCAATCTGATCCAGTCCCACGGCGCTTGAGTCGTACCGGGGCGGCCAGTATGGCGCCCTGGGTTTCCCTGATCACTGCACATCCGTTTGCCCCAGGCCACCAGGCCTGAGGCACGCCGGTCTGGGTGCGCGTGCGCATCAAGTTTCCATAAGGGTATTGCCATGTTAAATCTCGAGGCGCTGGACCTTGCGCGAATTCAATTCGCCTTCACGGTCTCGTTTCACATTATTTTCCCCGCTATCACCATCGGCCTGGCCAGTTTCCTGGCGGTGCTCGAAGGCTTGTGGCTGAGAACCAACAACGCGGTCTACAAGGACCTGTATCACTTCTGGTCGAAGATCTTCGCCGTCGACTTCGGCATGGGCGTGGTCTCGGGCCTGGTCATGGCGTACGAGTTCGGCACCAACTGGAGTCGCTTCTCGGACTTTGCCGGCAGCATCACCGGGCCGTTGCTCACCTATGAGGTGCTGACGGCGTTCTTCCTGGAAGCGGGTTTCCTTGGGGTCATGCTGTTTGGCTGGAACCGGGTGGGGCGGGGTTTGCACTTCTTTTCCACGGTGATGGTCGCCATCGGGACGTTGATCTCGACGTTCTGGATCCTGGCGTCCAACAGCTGGATGCAAACGCCCCAGGGCTTCTCCATCGTGGATGGCCGGGTGGTGCCGCTGGACTGGTTCGCCATCGTCTTCAACCCGTCGTTCCCGTTCCGCCTGGCGCATATGGCAATCGCTGCCTTTGTTGCCACGGCGTTCTTCGTCGGCTCATCGGCGGCCTGGCACTTGCTGCGTAAAAACGACACCCCGGCAGTGCGTAAAATGCTCTCGATGGCGTTGTGGATGGCGTTGATCGTGGCTCCGATCCAGGCGGTCGTCGGTGATGCGCATGGTTTGAACACCCTGGAGCACCAGCCGGCGAAAATTGCTGCGATTGAAGGGCATTGGGAAAACGTCGGTAACGGCGCGACGCCGCTGGTGCTGTTCGGTATCCCTGACATGGAGGCCGAAAAGACCCGCTACGCGATAGAAGTCCCGTACCTGGGCAGCCTGATCCTCACCCACAGCCTGGACAAACAGATCCCGGCGCTCAAGAGCTTCCCCAAGCAAGACCGGCCGAACTCGAGCATCATTTTCTTCAGTTTCCGGATCATGGCCGGGCTGGGGATGTTGATGATCCTCACTGGGATACTGGGCTTGGCGTTGCGCCGTAACGGCGCGCTGTATCGCAATCGGTTATTCCTGCGCCTGGTGCTGTTCATGGGGCCGACCGGGCTGATCGCCATGCTGGCCGGCTGGATCACCACTGAAGTAGGGCGCCAGCCGTGGGTGGTTTACGGGCTGATGCGTACCGCAGACGCGGCGTCCAATCACAGCGTCACGCAACTGAGCATCTCCCTGGCGTTGTTTGTGCTGATCTACTTCTCGGTATTTGCCGTGGGTATCGGCTACATGATGAAGCTGGTGCGCAAGGGCCCGCAGCCCCATCACGACCATCCGCCACAGGGCGGCCCCGGCCAGGAACGCACACCGCGCCGTCCTCTGTCCGCTGTCACCGAGACGCTCGCGTCCGGCGACCACACCAACTGATCAAAGGGATTGCACATGGGCATTGTAGGTATAGACCTGTCGTTGATCTGGGGCGTGATCATTGCCTTCGGGGTGATGATGTACGTGATCATGGATGGCTTCGATTTGGGCCTGGGCATCCTGTTTCCGCTGATCCCGGACGAGCAGGAGCGCGACGTGATGATGAACACCGTGGCGCCGGTATGGGACGGTAACGAGACGTGGTTGGTACTCGGCGGCGCGGCGTTGTATGGGGCGTTTCCGCTGGCGTACTCGGTGATCCTGGAGGCGTTGTACCTACCGCTGATTTTCATGCTGGCCGGGCTGATCTTTCGTGGCGTGGCGTTTGAATTCCGCTTCAAGGCCAGCCCGCAGAAGCGGCATATCTGGGACATGGCGTTTATCGGCGGCTCGTTCCTGGCGACCTTTTGCCAGGGCGTGGTGATCGGCACCTACATCGCCGGCATTGCGGTGGTCAATCGCCAGTTTGCCGGGGGCAGCCTCGACTGGCTCTCGCCATTCCCGCTGTTCTGCGGGGTTGGGTTGGTGGTGGCCTACGCGTTGCTGGGCAGCACCTGGTTGCTGGTCAAGACCGAAGGCATGCTCGAATCGCGCATGCGCCTGTTCAGCCGCTATCTGGCCTTCGCGCTGATGGCGGTGGTGGCGGTGCTGTGCGTGTGGACGCCGTGGCTGCACCCGGAAATCGCCGTGCGCTGGTTTGCCCAGGCGCACATTGTGGTGTTTGGCGGCCTGATGCTGCTGGGCGTACTGGCACTGGTGGGGCTGTTGAAAACGTTGCGCCAACACCACTCGCACTGGCCGTTCGTATTCACCCTGATGCTGGTGTTCCTGGGGTATATCGGGCTGGCCTTCAGCATCTGGCCGAACATTGTGCCGCCATCCATCAGCTTGTGGGACGCTGCGTCGCCGCCTTCGAGCCAGTTGTTCATCCTGATCGGCACGCTGTTCATCCTGCCGATCATCCTGATGTACACCTGCTGGAGCTACTACGTATTCCGCGGCAAAGTGAGGATTGGCGATGGCTACCACTAAGGGTGAAAAGCCGCGGCCTGCTGGCCGTTGGTACCAGCGGGTGTTCTGGCTGATCGCTATCTGGTTCGCCAGCGTGCTCGCCCTCGGCATCCTTGCGAGTGGCTTGCGCTGGATGATGCACATGGCTGGCATGACTAGCCATTGAGGCGAGCCTGATCCAATGTGGAAGGGGCGGCACATCGTTCCATTTTTGAGATGCAGCGGCCCGGTTCAGCCACTACCTAACCCTGAACCTGATGATTAAGGTGGCTCCATTGTTTTTTCGCAGGTGTCCTACAGGCGCAAGTCGTGGATACCGGTCGGAGCGTGTCTATACAGGAAGTGCAGACACTGCCGGGCACTGTTCCGGCACACCATTCCAGGGAGGTTTATCCAAGCAAAGAGGAAATGCAAATGACTGCATCAGGTAACGCTGCAAACTTCAATGGTCAAAAGCCGACGATTGATCCCGCCGACACGGCCATGTTGCTGATCGACCACCAGAGTGGCCTGTTCCAGATCGTCAAGGACATTGATGTTCCTCAACTGCGCGCTAACGCTATCGCGTTGGCCAAGGCCGCGACCCTGTTGAAAATCCCGGTCATCACTACCGCTTCGGTTCCACAAGGCCCCAATGGCCCGCTGATCCCGGAAATCCACGAGGCCGCGCCGCATGCCCAATACGTCGCCCGCCGTGGCGAAATCAACGCCTGGGACAACCCTGAGTTCCACGCCGCCGTCAAAGCCACCGGCAAGAAAACCCTGGTGATCGCCGGCACCCTGACCAGCGTATGCCTGGCGTTTCCGTCCATCGCGGCGGTGCATGAAGGCTACAAGGTGTTTGCGGTGGTCGACGCTTCGGGCAACCACTCCAAGCTCGCCACTGACCTGACCATCGCGCGCCTGGCCCAAGCCGGCGCAGTGCCGATCGACATCATGGGCACGCTGTCGGAGCTGCAAGGTTCCTGGAACCGCCCGGATGCCCAGGAGTGGGCGAATGTCTACACCCAGGCCATGCCGCACTACCAACTGCTGATCGAGAGCTACATCAAGGCTCAGGAAGTGGCAAACAATCACGAAGAACTAGACTCACAGCGCAAGTAAACACGCTGGGTTCTTTACCGGGCGCCCACTCGGGGCATCACCTTCATTTATCAGGAGTACCACCATGTCTACACCTTACGTTCGCTTGGACAAAGACAACGCCGCTGTGCTGTTGGTCGACCATCAGGCTGGCTTGCTGTCATTGGTCCGCGACATCGACCCGGACAAATTCAAGAACAACGTGCTGGCCCTGGCTGACCTGGCCAAGTACTTCAAGCTGCCGACCATCCTGACCACCAGTTTCGAAACCGGCCCGAACGGCCCGCTGGTACCCGAGCTCAAGGCGCTGTTCCCGGACGCCCCGTATATCGCCCGTCCTGGCCAGATCAATGCCTGGGACAACGAAGACTTCGTCAAGGCCATCAAGGCCACCGGCAAGAAGCAACTGATCATTGCCGGCGTGGTGACCGAAGTGTGCGTGGCATTCCCGGCGCTGTCGGCGCTGGCGGAAGGCTTTGAAGTGTTCGTGGTGACCGATGCCTCCGGCACCTTCAATGAGCTGACCCAGCAATCGGCCTGGGCCCGCATGTCGGCCAACGGCGCGCAACTGATGACCTGGTTTGGCCTGGCCTGTGAGCTGCACCGCGACTGGCGCAACGATATCGAAGGCTTGGGGACGTTGTTCTCCAACCACATCCCTGACTACCGCAACCTGTTCACCAGCTACAACGCGTTGACTGAAGGCAAGTAAGCCTGAGGGGGAGGCTGCCGGCTATCGGCAGCTTCTGCTCGTGCGTCCGGCAATAATCGAGTCGCAATTTGTTACTTATTGATTGTCAGAAAATTCGCCGCTGTAGTGGCAATTAGGGACAAATCCGCAGCCTGCCACTCAATTTTCATAAAAATGTAACAACCCTGCTGCACAGTTCGGGAGCCCGTCACCACAACGAGTTCTTTTAATGAAAAGCTTGATGAAGTCTGCAGCACTGGCCGTTACGGTTTCTCTTTGTGCCTCCTCCATGGCCTTCGCCGCCGAAAACGTGCGTCTCACCGGCTCCGGCGCCAGCTTCCCTGCACCGATCTACCTCACCTGGTTCAAGGACTTCAGCAAGAAGACCGCTGGCGTCACTGTGGATTATCAATCCAAGGGCAGCGGCGCAGGTGTGCAGGACTTCCTGAATAAAACCGTCGATTTCGCCGCCAGTGATTCGGCCATGAAGGATGAAGACATCGCCAAGGTGGCCGAAGGCGTGCAATTGCTGCCGATGACCGCGGGTGAAATCGTGCTGGCGTATAACCTGCCGGGCAACCCCAAGGGCCTCAAGCTGCCACGCGATGTGTATTCCAATATCTTCCTGGGCAAGATCACCAAGTGGAACGACCCACAGATAGTCGCCGCCAACCCGGACCTGAAACTGACCGACACACCGATCACCGTGGTAGTGCGTGCAGACTCCAGCGGCACCACGGCGGTGTTCACCAAGCATTTGGCGACCATCAATCCTGAATTCAAAACGGCGCTGGGGGAGGGCAACACTGTCAACTGGCCAGCCAGCGACAAATTCATCAAGTCGCCCAAGAACGATGGCGTGACCGCCACCGTACGCCAGACGCCAGGCGCGATTGGCTACATTGAGTACGGCTTCGCCAAGCTGGCCAAGGTCGACTTCGCCCAGTTGCAGAACAAGGCCGGCCAGTACGTGGTACCGAACGCCGAGAGCGGTGCCGAGGCCCTGGCAGCAGTGAAAATGCCGGAAAGCCTGGTGGCCTGGCTGCCGGATCCGGACGGTGCCAAGTCCTACCCGATCACGTCCTACACCTGGATGATCTTCCGCAAGGACAACGGTAATCCGGCCAAGGCCAAGGCCATGCGCGAAATGGTCGAGTACAGCTTGACCGAGGGGCAGAAAATCGCCGACTCGATGGGCTACATCCCGCTGCCGCAATCGGTGGTCGATCAGGTGCGTAAAGCTTCCGCCAACATCCAGTAACACCCGTGAGGTCGCTCTTGGCCTGGGCTGTCAGCCAGGCCGGGAGCGTTTCCCCCCTTGTTCCGGAATTCGCCCATGATCAAACCTTTCGTCGTTCCGGTTAACCCGGATTCTGCCTGCCAACCCCCCTCTGCAAAAGACTTCCTGGTCGATCGCACCTTCCGTGGGCTTGCGCGAATCGGGGTGGTACTGATTCTGGCGTTGGTCGCAGCCTTGGTATTCGAGGTGGGACGCAAGGCCCTTCCCGGCATGGAGAAGCATGGTTTCGACGTGCTTTTTGGCAGTGTCTGGGATGTCAACCAAGGCAAGTACGGGATCCTGCCGGCGATTTGGGGCACGCTCTATAGCGCCCTGATTGCGCTGCTGATTGCAGGGGTTTTCGGCGTCAGCATGGCGATTTTCCTGACTCAGGATTTCCTGCCGGCGAAGCTGGCGGCGGTGTTTCGCACCATCGTTGAGTTGCTCGCGGCCATCCCCAGCGTGGTGTATGGCCTGTGGGGCATCTACGTGGTGATCCCGGCGATCCGGCCACTGACCACCTGGTTGAATAGTGAACTGGGCTGGATCCCGTTTTTCGGCACCTCCTTGAGCGGGCCAGGGTTGCTGCCTGCGGCGCTGGTATTGGCGATCATGATTCTGCCGACGATTGCCGCCGTGTCCCAGGACGCCCTGACCAGCGTGCCGATGAAAACCAAGCAGGCTGCCTACGGTATGGGGACTACCCATTGGGAGGCGATTCTCAAGGTGATGGTGCCTTCTGCCGCCACTGGTATTTTCGGTTCGCTGGTGCTCGGCCTCGGCCGCGCGCTGGGTGAAACCATGGCGCTGGCAATGCTGGTGGGCAACGCCAACAACATCTCACTGTCGCTGTTTGCGCCGGCCAATACCTTGGCGGCCTTGTTGGCGCTGAACTTTCCCGAAGCCGGGCCGAATGAGATCGAGGTGTTGATGTACGCCGCGCTCGTGCTGATGTTTATCACGCTGCTGGTGAACGTCATCGGTTCCATGATCATGCTCTACGCCCAGCGCGGTACTAAACAATGACTGACCTCACGTCCCCAATCACCGCGGTGCCCAGCCTGCAGCGCAAGTTCGAAGGCCGCGCCCTGCGCAGCCTGGTGTTGACAACGCTGGTCTGGCTGGGCGCGCTGCTGGCCAGTGTGCCGCTGATTTCCGTGCTCTACATGCTGATCACCCGTGGTGGCGCACGCCTGAGCCTGGAAGTGTTTACCGAACTGCCGCCCACCGGCTTCGAAACCGGCGGCGGTTTCGGCAACGCCATGGCAGGCACCTTTGTGATGGTCGGCATTGCTGCTGCCATCGCGGTGCCGGTCGGCATCATGGCGGCGATCTTCCTGGCCGAACTGGGGCCGGATAGCAAATTGGCGAACACTGCGCGCTTTGCCGCCAAGATGCTCACGGGCCTGCCGTCGATCCTGGCCGGGGTGTTCGCCTACGCTCTGGTGGTCATGACCACCGGTACTTACTCGGCGCCGGCGGGCGGTGTAGCCCTGGCGGTACTGATGCTGCCGATCGTGGTGCTCACCGCCGAAGAGTCGATGCGCATGGTGCCCAAGATCATGAAGGACGCCGCCTACGGCATGGGCTGCACGCGCTCGCAGGTGATCTGGAAGATCATTTTGCCGACCGGCCTGCCGGCGATCCTCACCGGCGTGATGCTCGCCGTGGCCCGTGCTGCCGGTGAAACCGCGCCGCTGCTGTTTACCGCGCTGTTCAGCAACTACTGGATCTACCACGACGGCGACCTCGCGGTCATGAACCCCACGGCCTCGCTGGCGGTGCTGATCTACAACTTCTCCGGCATGCCGTTCGACAACCAGCTTGAGCTCGCCTGGGCGGCCTCGTTGGTGTTGGTGATGATTGTGCTGGTTGTCAATATTGTCAGCCGTATCTTCGGCAAGCCCAAGTATTAAGAACGGGAGCATCTGAATTTTGAACGTCTCAACTGCGCAAATAGCCGCTCCGTTTGTCACCCAGTCGCCTGTGGTCATGGACTGCAAGCTGGACAGGATTTTCTACGGCAACTTCATGGCGGTGCGTGACAGCCATGTGCCGATTGAAAAAAACAAGATCACCGGGTTTATCGGCCCGTCGGGCTGCGGCAAAAGTACTGTGCTGCGCAGCCTCAACCGCATGAACGATTTGGTGAAGGGCTTTCGCTTCGAGGGCCACGTGCATTTCCTCGGCCAGGACGTGTATGGCAAGGGCGTCGACCCGGTGGTGGTACGCCGCTATATCGGCATGGTGTTCCAGCAGCCCAACCCGTTTTCCATGAGCATCTTCGACAACGTCGCGTTCGGCCTGCGGCTGAACCGCTACAAAGGCGACCTGGGCGACCGCGTCAAGCACGCCCTGCAAGGCGCGGCGCTGTGGGATGAGGTCAAGGACAAGCTCAAGGTCAGTGGCTTGTCGCTCTCTGGTGGTCAGCAGCAGCGGTTGTGTATCGCCCGCGCCATCGCCACCGAGCCGGAAGTGCTGTTGCTCGATGAGCCGTGTTCGGCTCTCGACCCTATCGCGACCCGCCGGGTGGAGGAGCTGATGGTGGAATTGAAGAAGGACTACACCATCGCACTGGTGACCCACAACATGCAGCAGGCCATCCGGGTAGCAGACACCACGGCGTTTTTCTCGGTGGATATTTCCCAAGGCACGCGCACTGGCTACCTGGTGGAAATGGGCCCGACTGCGCAGATTTTCGGCAGCCCGCGTGAGCAGATGACCGAGGATTACATCAGCGGCAAGTTCAGCTGAGCCATCCATGTTCGATAACAGCCGCACCTGCGCCAACGTCTTCTCGGGAATGCCAATGCCTGTAACGCATCGTCTAGATTTGCCAGCGATTGAACGCGCCCTGCGTAAGGTGCAGAGCCGCTTTGCCCAGCTCAGCACGCAGTTTACCGAGCCGCGGGACCCGCTGACGGACGAGGTGTTGGAGAATGTGCTTGCAGGTTATGCGCTGGTTGACGACTACGTCGCCCAGGGCGTGGACCTGTTTGATCTGCACCACCTTGACCTGATGCTGGAGATCAACGCCACGGTGCTCTGTGGTCGAGATCCGGCACGCCGCCTGGAATACGCGCAACACCTGGCCGCAACCGAGGAGCACTTTTTCAACAACGTTGAGGGTGGCATCAAGGACTTGTTCAATTGGTACTGCGCCTACCGCAGTGAATCGGTGTGGAAGCGTGCAGCAGGTGTGTATGTACGCATCCTCAGCAAACCGCAATTGTTCATCGAAGGTAATAACCGCAGTGGCTCGCTGATCGTCAGCTACCTGCTGATGCGTGCAGGGTTGCCGCCGTTCGTGCTGACACTCGAAAACGCCGAAGGCTACTTCAACCCCTCCTCGGTGATCCGCAACTCGGCCAAACATGGGGTGAAGGCCCTGTATGAATTGCCCAAGATCAAGAAAAAGTACGCCGCGTTCCTGGAGGAACAAGCGCCTGATCCGGGTGTGTTTTTCTTGAGCGACGCACCGCAACCAATCTATCAGGGAGGCCAATGATGAGCAGGTATCAAACCTTTGCGGGCAAATGCCGAACGTCCGCCAACCTACTCGTTCAAGCCCTGTCCACGCGTCTGCTCACACGGCCACGCGTACGGATCTCGTTTGATATCGACGACACCCTGGCCTGCCAACTTGATCACTCGCCCGTGGAAAGCAGCTGGTTGCCGGCCTGCGTCCATCGCTGGTGGGGCGAGCCGCTGCGTGTCGGCACCCGCTCCCTGACCCGGGAGCTACGGCGCCAGGGGTGCAGCATCTGGGTTTACACCTCGTCAGGCCGGGCGCCTTCGTATATCAGGCGTTGGCTGATGCTGTACGGCATACGCGTCGATGGCGTGGTGAACAGCGTCGTGCATAACCAAGCCCTCAACGCGCGCGGGCTGTTGAACACGCCGTCGAAGCTTCCGTCGGCCTTCGATATCGATTTACACGTGGATGATTCCGAGGGCGTGCGCATAGAAGGTCATGAACATGGCTTTCGTGTGGTCGTGGTTGACCCGCAGGATGGGCAGTGGGCGCAGAGAGTACTTGAAGCTGTCGCGGGCGTGCAGGCGCAATTGGCCAGGCAGCAAGTGCCCCGATATCAAAAGCCGGCGCGACAAGGTGCTGAAGTTTTTTCTTCCTGAGGGCGAGTGTTATCTGCATCGCTATTTGATATTGGATCGTTATTGGGTTGAGTAAGTCATCCATAACGCGCGCGGCGGGTTTAATTAGTCCTGACCCATTAGTCACGTAAAAAACAAACGCCCACTTATTGTTTGTTAAATAGCGCTCCCGGCGCTTTTTTTGTATGGGCGCTTAATAACAGCTCCTTACAATCCGATAGTCGGTCGATGTACGGCAATGTTTCTACGCTAATGTTGACAAGCTTCCTTAATGGTCAAAGTCGATATTAAGAAAAGAAGCAGCCTGAACAGAATGCACAACAACAACTTCAATGCATATTGTTTAGCCCGACGTATCAGTTATTACCGTCGACTTCGGTGTTGATCGCTGGGCTCAAGGAGTACTGACATGGCTATATTCGATTACAAGGGTCAAGATGCCCGTGTGCTGATTTCAGATGCCTGGAACCTCGCCACTTACACCAGCGGTGTCGCGACCGTAGGCGCGCTCTACAACCTTCCAGGGGCGGTACTGGGGGAGGGCAACACCTTTGCATTGCCCAAAGGCTGGCGTGAAATCGGCGCCAATGAACTGAGCGTTGATAGCAGTCACACCGATATCACCGGAAGCTTCACCGGCGATGGCGTGTTCGGTTCCCAGGCCAGGGTGTTTGGTCAATACGATGACAGTGGTCAATTGCTGAAAATGGGGTTTTCCATTGCCGGCACCAACTCCCTGACTGATCTGCTGGGCTGGCCGGCCATGATCGATAACTCGTATATCAACGGCTATGAGTACCTGCTCAATTCAATCAAGGATTACGCGATAGGCCACAACCTGAGCGGCAAGGATGTGCTGGTAACCGGCTACAGCCAGGGTGGCTCAGTCACTAACAGTATGTATATCGGCAAAGACACGCTGGCAGACGGTTTCTTCAAGGATTCGGGCTACTTTGGCATGGAGTCACCCAAGTCCAGCAACAGCGACGGAATCTACAACTTCGGTTTTGAAAACGATGTGGTGCACCGCCTCACCGGTCAGGAAACCAACGTGGGAAGCGCCATCATCGACGCTCTTCAGGGGAGTGACGCCAGTTACACCTCGACGACCGACAATATCGTGCTGTTCGATACGATCTACGCCCTGCCAACCTGGCCCAACGGTCCGTTTTCCATCGCCAACTTGTCAGGATGGGCCGCGCACCTCGAAGGTATTTTCATCAACCCCATCCAGCGCATCGCCCAGTCGACGTTCTACGATTACATCGAGCGCGATAGCACCATCGTGATCAGCAACCTCGACGCGATCAGCCGCAGCTTCACCTGGGTCAGCGACAAACAGACCGCCACCTCCAACCATTACGGTACACCGGCCTTCCTGCTGGGCACCGACAGTGCAGACAAGCTGCAGGATGGTCGCAGCGATGACTTCCTCGACGGGTTCAGTGGTAACGACAGTTTCCGGGTCAGTACCGGTACCGATATCGTTGCTGGCGGTGCAGGCGATGACAAAGTCTTTCTCAAAGGTACGGCGTCCGCCTACGAAGCCGTGAAACTGAGCGACGGTACGTTGTTTTTGAACGATAGCAGCGGCCAATACGGCCTTAAAGAACTGCATGGCGTAGAGCATGTCGAGTTCGAAACGGGCCTTGCCAACACGCTCGGTCAACTGCCTGTTATCGGTGGCATCTTCAGCGGTATCGGGCAGACGCTGACGCCGTCTTATACGGTCACCAACGGCAAGCTGGATTTCGATGGCCTGTTCGGCGCCGACAAGGCTTACGCCAGATCCATTGAAGGTAGCCAACTGGCCGACACCCTGAAAGGCACTGCAGCACGCGACCTGATATTCGGCCAGAACGGCAATGATCGGCTCGACGGTGGCGCCGGCAATGACCTGCTGCACGGCGGTGACGGCAACGACACGTTGCTGGGCGGCATGGGTAACGACTCGCTGTATGGCGCCAGCGGTAATGATGTTTTGATCGGCGGGCAGGGCAATGACCAGCTCAGTGGTGGCGTGGGCAGCGACTTGTTTGTGTTCGATCAGCGCGGGTTCGGCCACGACGTGATCAGCGACTTCAACATCCATCAGAACGGGCATGATCTGCTGGTGTTCGCCAAGTCGTTGTTTGCGAGCGCCGATGCTGTAATCGGGTCCACCACCCAGAACGGCAGTGACAGCGTGATTCTGGCGGGGGACAGCAGTGTCACCCTGGTGGGGTTCAATGCGGCACAGCTGAGCGCAGAGATGATCAGCGTGGTTTGATGCGGCATCGGTACAGTTGGCGGTAAAACCTCACAGGATCGCTGATGCTGTGGGGTTTTTTCTTGCTTATCGTTTTATAGCAATCTATATCCCGCAGTATCGCGTTTTCCTCACTTGCCGGTAGCCATCATGTGCTTGCTTCGCATGACTACGGCTCGATCAGGCCTTGATCGCTCAGCGCTGCGCGGGCAATCCAATCCCGGTGCGATGCCAGTACGAAGGCTTTCTTCAAGGGTTTGTTGCAGCATCAACAACTCCTCACGCTGCACTTTTAGTGTGGCTTCGATTTGCTGTATCTCCTCCAGACGTACATTGATCTGTTCCAGAGTGAGCGATTTGGAGCAGCTCCCGTCATGAAGGAAAAGGCCACGAATGGTGTCGAGGGAAAACCCCAGCCTTTGCGCGTGGATCACGACTTCCAGGCGTTTAATGGTGGACTCGCTGTAATAGCGATAGTTGTTCATGTCGCGCGTGGGGGCGTCCAGCAGGCCTTGCTCCTCGTAGTAGCGTATTGCTGAAGCAGCAAGGCCGGTACGTCGCGCAATCTCGCCTATCTTCATTTTTTGCTTGACCTTCAAGTTGACTTTAATCCGCAGTATAAGCCGCAGCGTAATCCGGAAGGTAATCGGATTGGGCTGGATAAACACCGTTGACCTACGTGGAATGTGAAGAATGAGCAAAATAACCGAGTTGCTGAATTGGCGTTATGCGACGAAAAGTTACGATTCGTCCAAGACAATACCTGCTGAAAAGCTGGAGCGAATCCTGGAGGCGGTACGACTGACGGCGACGTCGAGCGGGCTCCAGCCATTTGAATTGCTGGTGGTGACCAATCCGCAAATTCGCGAAAAGATTAAGGCGGTCAGCTGGAATCAGTCTCAGGTGACCGACTGCTCTCATTTACTGGTGTTCGCCGCCTGGGATGACATCACGCCTGAGCGTGTCAACATGATGTTCGACCTGACCAATACGGTACGAGCTACCGTCAACCAGGGTTGGGAAGATTACCGTCAAATGCTCCTCGGTATAGTCGCCGAGCGTGGGCAGGAGGCCAACTATCAAGCGGCTGCGCGCCAAGCCTATATCGGCCTCGGCTCGGCTTTAATCGCCGCGGCATCCGAGCAAGTCGATGCGACGCCCATGGAAGGTTTCGACCCATCGGCTGTCGATGAGATTCTGGGACTGGGAGCCAGGCATCTGCGCAGTGTGGTGCTCCTGCCTTTGGGGTATCGGGCAGCAGAGTCTGACTGGCTGGTAAACCTGAAAAAAGTACGGCGCTCTCGCGAAAATTTCGTAACCGAAATCAACTAGGGAGAAGTGCAGCCGCTCCACATTGCAGCAATAGTGGGGCGCAGCTGCATGGGTAGAATCGAGTATTTGATCGTGAGTTCCTTGCCAATCATTGAGCGCGGCGCGCGAAGCGCCGCGCTTTGTATCACGCCACGATGTCGCTGACGGCTGCCTGGCCGACGGTGGTGACGAGGAAATCCGCCACACCGTGTCCGGAGAAGTCCACAGCCAAGGTGCCCAGGTTGGTACCCGAGGCATAGTTCAGCACAGCATCGCCGGCATGGCCGGTAAATGCATTGACGAAGCTCAAGCCCGCACCTTTGGTAATGCCCGACAGGTCGATCTTGTCGGAGCCCGAGGTGAAGTCAAAGATCTTGTCCGCAGCGCGTGGCGTGGAATCGGAACTGGCACCGTACACGAACGTGTCGTTGCCGGCGCCGCCCCACAATTGGTCTGCGCCGGCACCTCCGTAGATGAGGTCGTTACCGGCCCCGCCTTTGATGAGGTTGGCGACCTGGTTACCAATGATCAGGTCGTTGCCCGAACCGCCGAATGCGTTCTCGATGGTGACGCCCTTGGCGATCGACACGTTGCCCACCAGGCCGCCCACATCAGAAAACGAGGTGGCAGTAAGGTTGATCTTCTGGTTTTGAGTGAAACCGGAGAAGTCCAGAGTGTCTTTGCCGCCGCCGTCCCATACCGAAAACACCAGCTTGTCGGCATCGGATGTGGCAGTGAGGAAATCGCGCCCGGTATTGGAGTTGAACCCGTAGGTCGTGTCACCGGCGCGAGTGCTGTAGTTGGCACCGTAGAGCTTCTGGATCGCGGCGATGTCGTCGATCAGCGGGCCGGCAGCATAGGCTTCGACACCACCTTTACTGAAGTTCTGGTTGGTGTTGCTCTCGCTCCAGTAACTCATCACGGAGTAAGCATGTGTATCTTCGGCATATTTCGCATCCGAATACGACGGTTGACCCACACTGGCGTCGTACGAACCTGGGTGCTGCAGTCCAAGCGTGTGACCAATTTCATGGGTCAAGGTTTGACGACCGTAATTGCCGTTTGCCGGTGTTAAATTTTCTTGATAGTTTTGATTGGTATAAAACAACGCATCGCTATTTCCGCTGTTATTGGGGTAGAAGGCGAAAGCTGATCTGGCACCACCATGCTGCAGGTCATTACTATAATTGCCCAGTGATATATGTGCGTCACCTCCGCTTCTGGATTCGATGAATGAAATGTTGGCGACGTCCGACCAGGATTGGAACGAAAGGGCTGCTTGGGATCTCTGTTGAGCGTTGAATGCGCTGAATCCAGACACGTTCTCGGAGGCGTATGCTTGACTTTCTGAAGTCAGAAAGCTGTAGGTGAAGTTGTATTTCCCATTGTGGTCGTTGTCACCCCAATAGTAACCTCCTCGAGTTATTTCATCCGCGGCCTGCGCAATAGTGTAAGACGGCTTGCCCTGTGAGGAATTAAATCCTCCTCGATCATAGGTGTGTGAAAAATTATAGAGTGCCTGGTAATCGTCACTTGTTCGCAGCTGCGCCGAAGTGGTGAGTGGGCTAACAAGATTTTTCGCCAAGATAGTCATACGAGTACATTCCTTCGTGTCCATTGATTTGAAGTGTTATATGCTTATCACGTTTTCGTTGCCTTCTTGTTGTGGTAGTCATTTATAAAGGACTTATGGGTTTAGTGTTATTTAAAAATTAAATATGTTATATAACTTGTTGATATATTCTTAAAAATTATTAAGGCACCTTGGGTTGGTGAGTCAATTGACTGATTTTATTGCGGGGCGGTAATTCACGGTTCTCAAGGTGCATCCAAGAGGCGGTTAAGTAGTGTGGCGGCCTATTGATGGCTCGCCCTCAATATATTGATCACGGCCAGATCACTTCTCATGCTGACTCGGCCAATTAGCCGGTCAGTATGTAGAGATCGGTCGTGCAGCTGTCTTCTGCCTGGCATTGCTCTCGCTTCGAGATAACAACGAAAGCGAACGATTTGATCTCACTCGCCCGTAGATTGCTCTTGCAAAAAACCTTGGCCTCCACTCTTAAAAACTCCGTAGATTGACATCTACGGAGTTTTTTGCAGATGGGGGAACTATAGAAGCACCAAAATACTGAAGAGGACGTGCCAATACTTACTAATGTGTCGGGTTGGCAACTCCGGCCCGGGCATGAATTTTCTCGGCCGTCTCCTGTTTTGAGTGACCTCTACATGCGTTTACCGACACACATCAGGCATTGACAGACGTTAGTGGACTAATAGATTGGCCGTGATCTTTGACACGGTCATCCTCGATAACGATTTTGCTGCTGGAGGAAATGTAGTACTCGTTTGTCTTTGCTAGACCTTGGACGACCATTAAATAGCCTCTTGAATCGCTGCGCGTCCACGTGTCGCTATTACCTTGCTCTATTGGGTAGTAGTCCTCACTGGGGTTTGTATCAGTATGCCATGCACTTACTGCAATTTTGACAATTCTGCTTGCGCCGTTTGTGATTGTGATAGCCATATTTGCATTCCTTTTGGATTTTAAATTCCATGAGTTGGCTCCCTATTTAAAATAAAGCTGCAGACTTGCCACTGCTACAGAAAAGCCGTAGTTAGGTTAACTCGCTGGCGCCATATTCAATTGATACTGGAGTCCAGCTCGATGCTGGACTCCAAGTAAAATGTAATTTGTTGCATGTATATTGTTCTACCTGCTTCCGCAGTCAAGCCTACAGGCGGGAAAATGCAAGGTGTCATTACCTTGCCAACGCGTCGATTCCGACGAATGGTTAAATAAGATTTTGAAATAGTTGTTATTCACTCGAGTTCTTTCGCATAGGCCCATTGCCTAGTATTCAATCTGGAGTAAATAAGCACTTTAGCCCTCGCTGCTTCCACCCGGCTCGGCAACTCAATGATGGAAGTTTCTAGAGCCAGTTGGTTTTCGTAGAGCTTAGAGAGAATTGCGGAGCAGAAAAGATAAGGGCCTGCTCAGGTTTCCCTGGCAAGCCCTTGATATCTATGGTGCCCGAACCCGGAATCGAACCGGGACGCCCTTACGAGCGGGGGATTTTAAGTCCCATGCGTCTACCAGTTTCGCCATTCGGGCGGTAGCGCGGTGTAGCAGGGTTGGGAATATATAGATCCTGTCGCTTCGGCGCAACCTCGAAGCGCGCTTTCCTGCATAAAGATACCGATGAAAAAGCGTGGCAGATCAGTGATCTACAGGGCCTTGGGGTTAAGTCCTGATGAATGCTTGCGCCGCAGGAACAAGCCTCATAAATGACAGTCATAGCGACATGCCATCCCGGCAAATCGCAAAGGAGTCAGTTGATGCTCAGTGTCCGTAGGCGTTCTTGGATGATGGCTGCAGGCGTGGTGGGGCTGTTGGGTGCGGCGATAGCTGGCCCGGCGCAGGCGGCGAGTGCGGTGCGGTGGGGAGAGTTCAGTGCATCGTCGACAGACAGATTGACGGGCGCCTCGGTAGAGGCGGGCAATACCTATGTGTTGAAGTCGTCGAGTATTTCCGTCGGCGATATCGAGGCGTTGCAAGCGGCGCAAAAGCGTAGCGAAAGCGAGCTGCAAAGCCTGAAAACCAAAATGGATGATCAGGATCGTGCATTTGACGAGTTCAAGCGTAAAGACGGGTCGAGTTCCAGCAGCAGTGATAGCCAGTTGTCGAGTCTCAAGCGCACGGTGGATGAGCAGAAAAATACGATAGATCGGCAGAAAGACGAAATCGCCGGCCTCAAGCGCGGCCTGGATGATTTGAAGCGCAGTGTGGAGACGTTGAGCAGCAAGGTGAAGTAAAGGAGAGGGCTTGCTCGGGAAAGCGGTGCTTCAGTAACTGGCTCAGTGCCTGACGTACCGCATTCGTGAGCAAGATTTGTGTAATGCGCTGTGCCCGCGTTCAGTCAATCAGTGCCAGCAGGTCGGTAGTACCCACGTCCACGCCAGCCTGGGTCAGCAGTGTTGTTACCTGGCCCCGGTGGTGGGTCTGGTGGTTGAAAAAGTGCACCAGCAGGCTGAAGAAGGGCTTCTCGCCTGCCACGCCGCGCATGTTGTGGTAGCGCAGGCGCTGGTCCAGATGAGACTCCTGCAGCGTGTTGGCCCAATCAATGATCAATTGATCCAGCCAGGCGCGATGGGCTGACAGTTCACTCAAGTTGGCAAAGGCCAATTGCTTGAGATCCACCGGTGTAGGGATGTCACTCAACGGTGCCAACGCGCGAAAGCCCGCCGGATGTTCGGCAAAGCGCTTGAGCCAGACTGTGTCGCCCAGCATCAGGTGGTTCAAGGTGCCGAGGATCGAGCCGAAAAACGCCTGGCGATCCACCGTCAACTCCGCGTCGGTCAAGGTGCCGGCGGCGGCGTAGACCTTACGGTTCATCCATTGATTGTAGTGGGCCATCAACCCAATATGCTCGATGCGGTTCACCGCGGTTCTCCCTTGACGGCATGGTGGCGACATCATAAAGCTTGCCCGCCCGGCGGTCATGGTGTTCCATCGCAGGCGAACTATGTTTGATAAACGCCATTATTGCGCCCCGGGAGGGCGACACCATGAATACCAGCGATCTACTGGAACAACTGTGGCGAGCAGGGCAGCAAGGCGGCGGCGCTTCGGGCGGCGGCCTGGGCGGATTGCTTGGAGGTTTGTTGAAAAACGCCGGTACCGGCAATGCATCAGCGGGTGGCGGCTTGGGTGGTTTACTGGGTGGCCTGGGTGGCTTGTTGGGCGGCGCTCCGGCAGGCGGCACGACCCAGACGCGTAGCGGCGGCGGAATGAATTACGCGGCGCTGGCATCTCTCGGCATGGCCGCCTTCCAGGCGTATCAAGCGTGGCAACGTCAGCAGGCGAATGCACCGCAGCAAGCCATCCAGACCGTTGACCAGCTTGAAGGGCCTGAAGCCGAAGCCCATAGCCACGGCGTACTGCGTGCAATGATCGCAGCAGCCAAGGCGGACGGCAGGATCGATGAGCAAGAGAAAAAGATGATCTCTACCGAGATCGGCCGTCATACCGACGATCCACAACTGCAGCAGTGGCTCGACGCCGAAGTCGCCAAGCCACTGGATGCCGCAGATTTCGCTGAATATGCCAAGGACCCAGCAATCGCTTCGGAGATTTACCTGGCCAGCGTCCTGCTGGTCAATGATCAGCAGGACGCCGAGCGCAACTACCTGGACGATCTGGCCGGGCAGCTGCAAATCGACCCGCAGTTGCAGGTCCACCTGGAGCAACAGGCCAAGGCCTAGAACCTGAAAGTAGCCCCAGTGGTCAGCCACTGGGCACGGTCCCCAGTCAAACTGCGCCCGACCACCAGGTCCACGTCGACAAACTTGCCGACGTGGAATCTCGGCCCCGCCTGCCATGCTTGTTCACCGCCTTCCTGGCCATAGCGTTCGCCAATCAACGTCAACACCTGCGCAAGCTGGTATTCGAAACCCATGCCCCAGGTCAGGCGGTGCTGTTGCGCGCCGTCGTTATAGGCATGGTTCCAGCCGGCATTCAGGTTCAGGCGCAATGCATCCATGGCCTGCCACGTTAACGGCAGGTTGAAGTCAGCGCCGTCGAATGCGTGCTGACGATCGAGAGCAATGTGCGCCCCAGCGGCGACTGCCAACTCCAGCCCCAGGTCTTCTCGTGACAACAGCTGCGCCTTCACCTGTGGGCTGACTTGCGTTTCGCCCTTTCCCGCGTCAGTGGCCCGCGATAACGCCGCGCCCCACTGCACCCATGGCATACCACTGAACGTGCAGGCCGGGGACAAGGTTTCGTTGTGCGTACTGCCTGCGTGCCGATTGGCGGTGTGCCAGGCATCGATGTTGCATTCGCCAGGCGCATTGATCGCGCCATCATCCACCACGTAGGCGCCGCCGGCAGCATTCGCCTTGGAAACCAGGGCGAGGATCAACAGCGTGCCCAGCGTCACGCCGATAAAGATCAGGTTGCGCTGCAGGGCGCGGCGCTTGGCCGGTGGCAAGAGCAGCAGGGTGGGACGCGCCCTGCGCAAATGGCGCGCGCGATATTTGGCAAACCCGTCCGGGTGCTTCGGGTTGTGTGGGTTGTGCATGATGCACCTCGCTTGAATTCAGCTTTCTACGGTCAGCACCGAAATGCCGCTGGCTTTGGCCTGGCAGACCAGCTCCGAGGTATCGTCACCGCCGGGCAGGGCGATGATCAGGTCGGGGCGGCTGTCGGCCAGCATGAAGTGGTTGCGCTGGCGTTCCGCCTGCTTGCCGTGGCGCTGCCAATTGGGTGGGTAGCGCACCACGTCTATACCGATTTCCCGCGCCCATTCCTCGATCTCGCTGCCGAGGAACTGGTTGCCGCCGTGGATCAACACCTGCACTGGGTGCAGGCGGTGGTAAGCGTCCAGCACGTGGCGGGACTTTTTGGTGTCGGCGTAATGACGACCTGCACAGATCAAGACGCGCATAGGGAGCATCCTTGTATTGCGCGGTGGCGGCCGGGCGACCACCACCGTTTGAATGGCGGGGGATCAGTACCACTGCTTGAAGCGGCGGATGTAGATCGTTTTCATCAGTTGAGCGACGCAGCAGTAAGCCAGCAGGGTGCCTACCAGCCATGGGAAGTACGCCATCGGCAGCGGTTGCAGACCCACCAGGGTGCCCAGCGGCGAGAACGGCACGTAGATGCCCAAGGCGATCACGATGCAGGTCATCATCAACACCGGCCAGGCGGCCGTGCTCTGGAAGAACGGAATCTTGCGGGTGCGCAGCATATGCACCACCAGGGTTTGCGAAAGCAGCCCTTCGATAAACCAGCCGGACTGGAACAGGGTCTGCATTTCCACACTGTTGGCCGAGAACACGTACCACATCAGGGCAAAGGTGGTGATGTCGAAGATTGATGAGGTCGGCCCGATCCAGATCATGAAGCGGCCGATATTTTTTGCATCCCACTTGCGCGGTTTGGCCAGGTATTCCTTGTCCATCTTGTCCCACGGCAGAGCCAATTGGGAGATGTCGTACATCAGGTTCTGCAGCAGCAGGTGGATCGCCAGCATCGGCATGAACGGAATGAACGCACTGGCTACCAGCACCGAGAACACGTTGCCGAAGTTGGAGCTGGCGGTCATGTTCAGGTACTTCATGATATTGCCGAAGGTTTCGCGGCCCTTGAGCACGCCTTCTTCCAGCACCATCAGGCTCTTTTCCAGCAGGATGATGTCGGCCGACTCCTTGGCGATATCCGTGCCGCTGTCCACCGAAATACCCACGTCGGCATCCCGTAGCGCCGGTGCATCGTTGATGCCGTCGCCGAGAAAGCCCACCGTATGGCCGTTGGCTTGCAGCGCCTTGAGCACACGGGATTTTTGCAGCGGTGTCAGCTTGGCGAACACCGTGCGTTCTTCCACGCGGCGCAGCAGGGTGGCGTCGTCCATGGCTTCGATTTCCACGCCCAGCAGCGGCTCGCCTGGCTCAAGACCGACCTGACGGCAGATCTTGCTGGTGACCACCGCGTTGTCGCCGGTCAACACTTTGACCGCCACGCCAATCTGTTGCAGCGCGGCAATTGCCGGGCCCGCGGTTTCCTTCGGCGGGTCGAGGAAGGTCAGGAAGCCCTGGATCACCAGGTTGCGTTCATCGGCAGTGGTGTATTGCTGACGCGCCAATGCCTTGGGGATATGGCGGGTTGCGACCACCAGTACCCGGAAACCGTCTTCGTTGTAGTCGTTGGCAATCGCCAGCAGTGCCTCGCGACGGCGATCGTCCAGGGGTACGGCGGCGCCGTCTTCCAGGGTGTGGGTTGAAATGCTCAGCATCTCTTCCACGGCCCCTTTGCACACCAGCAACTGGTCACCGGCGGCATCCTTGACCACGATCGACAGGCGACGGCGTACAAAGTCGAAGGGCAATTCATCGACCTTGCTGTAGGCAAATGGCACCTGGAACTTGGGGTTTTGCGCCGAGAACTGCACCACGGCCTGGTCCATCAGGTTCTTCATGCCGCTCTGGTGAAAGCTGTTGAGCCAGGCCAGGGACAGCACCGCGTCGTCGCGCTGGCCGAAGGCGTTGACGTGATGCTCAAGGATGATCTTGTCCTGGGTCAGGGTGCCGGTCTTGTCGGTGCACAGCACATCCATTGAACCGAAGTTCTGGATCGCGTTGAGGCGCTTGACCACCACTTTGCGCTTGGCCATGGCTGTCGCGCCTTTGGCCAGGTTGGCACTGACGATCATCGGCAGCATTTCCGGGGTCAGGCCGACGGCCACCGCCAGGGCAAACAGGAAGGCATCGCCCCAGTCCCCCTTGGAGAAGCCATTGAGGAAGAACACGATCGGCACCATCACCAACATGAAGCGGATCAGCAGCCAACTGACACTGTTCACGCCACGGTCGAAGGCGGTTTGCACCCGCGAGCCGACAATCGCCTTGGCCAGGGAGCCGAAGTAAGTGCGCGGTCCGGTAGCCACCACCACCGCCTTGGCGCGGCCGCTCACCACGTTGGTGCCCATGAAGCAGATGTTCGGCAGGTCCAGCAGATTGCCTTGGTCGGCGGCGAGGTTGGAGGCGGATTTTTGCGTGACATCGCCCAGGGTGTCGTACTTCTCCACCGGCAAGGCTTCACCGGTCAGCACGGCCTGGCTGATAAATAGGTCGCGTGACTCGATCAGGCGGATGTCGGCGGGGATCATGTCGCCGGCCGACAACTGCACGATGTCGCCGGCCACCAGATCGCGCATCGGCACTTCGCGCAAAGTGGGCTGGGCGCCGACCTGTTCGCGACGTAGCACGGTGGCGGTGGTGCGTACCATCGCCTTCAGGGCCTCGGCGGATTTGGCCGAGCGGTGTTCCTGCCAGAAGCGCAGCAGGCTGCTGAGCAACACCATGGTCATGATGATGATGACTTTGGTCAGATCGACTTCTTCACCCGCCTGCAGTGGCAACCAATAGTCGGTGACAAAGCTGATGCCGCCCAGGGTCAACAGCACGTAGATGAACGGGTTGTTCAGTGCCTGCAGGAACTGGACGATGGCGTGTGGCGGCTTGTCATGGGCGACTTCGTTATAGCCTTCCCGTTGCAGACGCGCCGAGGCGTCCAGTTCGGTCAGACCGTCCTGGGTGGCTCGTACATTGGCGAGGGTGGCCGCCAGGCCATTCTGGGCTTCACGGGCGGCGCGCATCGACAGCTTGGTGTCGGCAGCGGTGCCATTTTTCTTGTGCAGAGGCGTGTTTTTTACGGCGCTCATTGTCTGTACTCCTGTCGCCAATTCTCGACAAAACATACCCAGTACTTACCTGCATACAGGCGAGCGAAAGCATGCCGAGCCGCGGACTTCGCGATCGGTTTAAATAAAGTGTTCAGGTAACTTCTACAATGCCCGCTAACAGCGCATTAATTAACTTGCGCGCAGCGGGCTCCTACTGGACTTGTTCATAAAGAACTCCAGGGCATCAATAAGAAAGTTGTTGTTTCCAGCCAGGTCAGGCGGCGCGAGCGCTCACGTAAAGACCGAGCATCAAGCTGGCTTGCGCCAGGCTGGAAACCTTGGGTCTCTGTGGGTCTTGAGGGTCGGCGTGATCCCAGTGCTGCACCAGTTGGCCGCTGTCAGGGCAGATACGCCAGTGCGCCAGCGGCGGTACCGGGCGTACTTGGGAGGAGGGTGCAGCAAAGGCCGGGCGGGTTGGCCTGAAGCCCACGGGCTCGCGGCACAGCTTGGCGCGCAAGGCTGCGGCCAGTGTAGGTACATCGGGTAAAGCAATGAGTTGGAAGGTCATAACACACCTCGGGACCGGACACGCGACCGGTGAGGCAGTTACGGTGGAGCATCGAGCTCTAGCGCAGCTTACCGGACCTGGAAGGCGAGTCCTGTCATATTCTGGGTTTGGCGCCCGATGCCCGCAGAGGCGGTGCTCGGACAGCGACTAGATACTGTGTCCATTGGCTTCTTTTGTGAGGTTTAAAAAAGGCCCCAGTTGCGGGCACGGGCAATCTACTCAGAGCGTTACAGAATGTCAACGCATGATTAACTAAATTAGTCCGCGTTCAGAGTTTGTTCAGACAAGAGGCATGTTCAAGTTACTGGCCAGATAACTTTATATACCTTGCGCGGCGAGTATCGCCAGATAGATCAATACTAAACCGCACGCCGCATAACTCACGCGTTGCCAGGTCGGTGATGCGTTCTTGCGCAGCAGATTCACCAACGCGGCGGTGAGAAAACACGAGAGCACCGACGCCAGCATGAATCCGGCAAAAAACGTCAGGGTCTGCCCTTGGCTGGGGGTTGCGCCGACGATGCCCGACAGGGCGCTGCCCAGGGCGCCCCAGTAGACAATATTCTTCGGGTTGGCCAGGGAGATCGCCGCGCCTACGGCCAACGCATTTTTGCCTGAGCTGGCAGGGACGTTGTCGGTTGCGGGTAACTGCCACGCATCAATCAGGCTGCGGATGCCCAGCCAGGCCAGGTACAGCGCGCAGAAGATCGTCAGTGGCACTCGCACCGCATCATGCTGAATCAGCAGTGCAATACCGGTGAGGCCGATCACTGCCCAGACCGCATCGCCTACGAGGGAACCAAACTGCACCATCAGGGCCGGTGTGAAACCATGCAGCAAGCCGCGACGCAGGGTCTCTGCCAGCACCGCGCCAGGAGACAGGCAAAACACAAAACCGAATACCAGCGCATAGACAAAGATCGACAGCATGCTCGTGTCCTTTCAGGAAAGTGCGAAAGCATACGTCAGCGCAGGGTTAAGAAACCATGCAGATTTGAATGGTCCACGATCCAAATGTGGGAGGGGGCTTGCCCCCGATAGCAGTGTGTCAGTCAGCTCATCTGTAGCTGACCCTCCGCTATCGGGAGCAAGCCCCCTCCCACATTGAGGCTATACGCTCAAGTTCAACCTTCAATTCATCCGCGCCGAGGCTGGCAAATGGCAGCGCAAAAAACGCCTCGCAGCGAGCGGCAATAATGTCGAGGGTGGCCTTGAATGCAGCGTCTACCTGGGCTTCATCACCCTGCACGTGGGAAGGGTCCTGCAACCCCCAATGCGCCTTCACCGCCGCACCGAAATACACAGGGCAAGCTTCCCCGGCCGCGTTGTCGCACACCGTGATGACCACATCCGGCGGGCTGCCTTCAAAGGCGTCATTGCCCTTGCTGTACAAACCTTCGGTGCTGATGCCGGCTGCCTGCAGCGTGCTCAGGCTGCGGGGCAAAACCTGGCCCTTGGGGAAACTGCCGGAGCTGATCGCTTCGAAGCCCTCAGGCGCCATATGATTGAACATGGCTTCGGACAAAATACTGCGACAACTGTTAGCGGTACACATGAAAAGCACTTTCATTGCAGGCTCCTTTAAACGCTCAGGCGCAAGGCGAGGGCAGCGAGGGTGATCAACAGCACCGGCAAAGTCAGCACGATCCCGACCTTGAAGTAGTAACCCCAAGTGATAGTGATGCCTTTGCGTGCCAGGATATGCAGCCACAGCAAGGTGGCCAAACTGCCTATGGGGGTGATTTTAGGGCCCAGGTCGCTGCCGATCACATTGGCGTAGATCATCGCGTCCTTGACCACGCCCACAGCATGGCTGGACTCGATGGAGAGTGCGCCGATCAGCACCGTCGGCAGGTTATTCATCGCCGATGAGAGCAGTGCCGTCAGCACCCCGGTGCCCATAGCCGCGCCCCACACACCATAGGTGGCGAAAGTGTCGAGCCAGGTGGCCAGGTAGTCGGTCAGGCCGGCGTTACGCAGCCCATACACCACCAGGTACATGCCCAGGGAAAAGATCACGATCTGCCAGGGCGCTTCCTTGAGGACTTTACGCGTGGAAATCTTATGGCCCTTGGCGGCAATCACCAGCAGCAGTACGGCGCAGACGGCGGAAATCGCACTGATGGGAATGCCCAGAGGTTCCAGGGCGAAACAGCCGATGAGCAGAATACCCAGTACCCACCAACCGGCGCGGAACGTCGCGGGGTCATGGATGGCACTGGCGGGCTCTTCCAGGTCGGCCGGGTCGTAGGTTTGGGGAATGTCCCGGCGGAAAAACCACAGCAGCACTGCCAGGGTCGCGGCCACGCTGACCAGGTTCACCGGCACCATCACGGCGGCATATTCGTTGAAGCCGATCTTGAAGTAGTCCGCCGAGACGATGTTTACCAGGTTCGACACCACCAATGGCAGGCTCGCCGTATCGGCGATAAACCCCGCGCCCATGACGAATGCCAGGGTCGCTGCCGGTGAAAAACGCAGGGCCAGCAGCATCGACATCACGATGGGCGTGAGAATCAACGCCGCACCGTCATTGGCAAACAGCGCCGACACCAGCGCACCCAGCAGCACCATATAGGCAAACAACCGCCGTCCGCGGCCACGCCCCCAACGCGCCACATGCAGGGCTGTCCAGGCAAAGAAGCCGGCTTCGTCCAGCAACAGGCTGATGATGATCAGTGCGACGAAGGTACCGGTGGCATTCCAGATGATGTGCCACACCACCGGGATGTCCGCCAGGCTGATCACCCCGCAACCCAGGGCCAGGATCGCGCCCAGGCTGGCACTCCAGCCCACGCCAAGGCCCTTGGGCTGCCAGATGACCAGTACGATGGTGACGAGGAAAATCGCAATTGCGACAAGCATGAATAAACGCTCCGATGGCTCAGCAGCAGGTGCTGGCCCGTTGTGGTCTGTCGCCCATTGCATCCAGACGCAGCGCGTCGTTCTGCAACCATGGCTGGTTGGCTTGCAGGGTGGTGTCCAACACCTGTGTGACCCAGGCGGGCAGTGCCGGGTTGATGCGGTAGTAGATCCATTGCCCTTGACGGCGGTCCAGCAGCAGCCCGCAACTGCGCAGTTGCGCCAGATGACGGGAGATCTTCGGCTGGCTATCGTCCAAGGCATGGATCAGTTCGCATACGCAAAGTTCGCCTTCGCGCAGGATCAATAGGGTCATCCGAGCGCGGGTGGCATCAGCCAGGCACTTGAACAGGGTGGGAGGAGAGAGGAGATCCGACATGATCAGGGTATCCATATATGGTTATTCGAATATACGTATTTCCATATGTTTCGGTCAAATCCTGTTTCAGTTGATGTGGATCAAATGCCCGTGAAACAGCCACAACTGTTTGAAATTAAAATGAAACACAAAGGTCCTACAGTGCCTGCTCATTGCTGATGAAGGAAGAACCCGCGTGACCCGTGCCACTCGCAACCTGCGCAAGACCCTGGATTCCGTCGCGGAAAATAACGAAACCGCGGCGTTCGACCTGATGCGCGCCGTGGAAAAACTCGGTGACGAAGTGCTGCGCCAGCGCCTGCTCAATACCATCCACCGGCTCAACCAGGACGCGTACGAACTGCGTGAAGCGCGGGATTCGGTGGAGCAGGTTTCGGTGAGGCTCGCCTGAGCAAGATCGTTCAAGACAAGCCCCTGATTGCACTGGCATGCTTGTCGACTGTCCGTCGATGAGCCGTTTCCATGCCCACTGCATTACCTCATTACGCCTTCACTCGCGGCGCCATCGCCGTTATTCCCTTGTCTCTTGCCTGCGCCCCGTGGGGGTTGCTCGCCGGCTCCATGGCCATCGATGCGCAATTTACCCCGCTGCAAGCCCAAGGCTTGTCTGCCATCGTGTTTGCCGGTGCGGCGCAGTTGGTGGCCATCGGCATGGTCAAGAGCGGTGCCAGCCTGATATCCATCGTACTCACCACTTTGTTACTGACCTCCCAGCATCTGCTCTATGGCATGCACATGCGTCCCACGCTGTCGTCGCTCAATGTCCGGTGGCGCATGAGCCTGGGTTTCCTGCTGACCGATGAATTCTTTGCCCTGGTCAACCACTATGACCGCCAGACCTTCAATCGCTGGTACGCATTGGGCGTCGGCCTGACGTTTTACATCATCTGGAACCTCTTCACCCTGGCCGGCATTGTGTTGGGCAAAAGCATTCCGGGCCTTGATCAGCTGGGGCTGGAGTTTTCCATTGCCGCAACCTTTATCGCCCTGATCACTCCGGTGGTGCGCGATGTGCCGACCGTGGTGTGTGTCGCGATCTCGCTGCTGTGTTCGGTGTGGTTGAGTTATTTGCACTGGGAGTCGGCGGTAGTGGTCTCGGGTGTACTGGGGATGAGCGCAGGTTTTGCCTGCAAGCGATTGGGAGTTGGGCAGCCATGATTTACCTGATGATTGTGGCCATGGGTCTTGTGGTGTTTTTCAACCGCTACCTGTTTATCGAGCCACGTTTGCCGGTGAGGCTTAATCGTGGCGCCCGTGAGTTCCTGGGTTTTGCCGTGCCGGGGATGCTTACGGCGATCTGCGGGCCGATTATTTTCCTGGCCGATCATCGGCTCAACTTGAGCCCGAGCAACCCTTACTTGCTCGCAGGTATCTGCGCCGTGGCCTTGATGTTCTGGACGCGCAGTGTGCTGATCACTGTGCTGTTGAGCATGGCGCTGTTCTATCTGTTTCGCTGGTGGTTCTGACGCCAGGGCAAAAAAAAGCCCGCGGGAGGGCGGGCAGAAGGGAGACTTCCAAAAAATGAGCTTGGCCACTATAGACGGCGGGTTGGCCCGTCACAGTGAAACAAAGTTCATGGGCGCGTCAGTTGGCCGCGGCACAGTGGTAGAGTCACGGTTTTTCCAAGGAAGCACAGGCATGTTCAAGATGGTAATCGGCGCATTGGTACTGGCCGCACTGGCCGGTTGCGCGGGCTCGAAGATGAAAGAGGCGCGTGCAGGCAGCCCCTATAAAATCCTGGCATCGGACAAGGCCACCCTGGTGGTCGCCCAGTGCATTCAGTTCGGCTGGCAGGATGAGCGCGTGTTCGGCGTTGATGCCGGCGGTTTCAAAGAGCCCACCGAGGCAGGTGGCTACACCGTCTACACCACGGCCGGCGACTACTTTGTTGACATACAAAGCACAGGGGCGGGTTCTACCGTCAAATACTATGCCGTGGAGGACAACATGCCAGCCAAACGTCGCCTGGCAGCGCTTGCCACTTGTCTGTAATACCTTGCCTTGACCCGATTCCGAAACGCCTGGCGGGACAGCCGCCGGGCATTGCCTTATGATTCAATCGCTCGCTCGACGTGATGGCTCTTTACCGGTACACGGATGTCGAGGCTTAAACGTCGAGCGAGCACCTCTTTGTTCAGCCTCAACGCGGCATAAAACCCAAGTGCCAGCGCCGCGGAATCATCAATGTCACCAGCCCCAATAACCCCGCCAATGCACCACTGACCCACAGTGCGCGCAGTCCCATTTGCTGCTCCAGCAGTGCGCCGATCACGGCACCGACAAACATTCCGGCCCACGGAATCAATTGCACGCGCCAACCATTGCGACGCTCGCCCATTACCCAGCGCCCCAGCCCGCGACCAAAGCGTGAGAGCGCCCCGGTGACGTAAGTGAGCCCCACGGGTAATCCGTTCACTTCTTCGACCGCCGCGTTGAGCATGCCCATGGCAATAATTGCCGCGAGCAACGCGGGCAAGGTGTCGGTCGCCGGCAACAGCGCCGCGCCGCAGAGCAAGGCGCCGATGCACAGCAACAACGGCAGTGCGTGGCGCTTGCTGAAACGGCTGACCACCACACCCAAGGCATTACCGACCACAAAGGTGGCAACCAGCAACACCAGACGCCCGGTGAGCCCCAGGTCACCCGCGCTGATGGCCACCGCCAGGCGCGTGGTGTTGCCGCTCATGAACGAGACGAAATCGCCGCTGGCCATAAAGCCAATGGCATCGGTCATGCCCGCCAGCACCGACAGGCAGGCCACCAGCATCAAGCCCACGCGGCCACGCCAGCGCTGGCGATGGGCGAGCGTGGCATTGGTATAAGGCTTGCGGGACGAAGGCAGCATGGGGCTGGGTTCCACGATGAGATTATTCGGCCACTACCGTAGGACGCTTTGCGTGTATGCGCAATGACTTCAGGCACGTTCCAGTTGCCAGCCTGTGGGGTGCCAGGTCAGATGATGAGTCGGCGCGATCGCCTGCAAGAATGCAGGGTCGTGTGACACGGCCAGCATCGCGCCGGTAAATCCCTTCAAGGCCTGCTCAAAGGCAAGCACCGACTCCAGGTCCAAGTGGTTGGTGGGTTCATCCAGGAGCAACAATTGCGCTGGTGTATCACGCCACAAGGCAACGGCCATGGCGGCTTTCAAGCGCTCGCCACCGCTGAGTTGCCCGGTCGGCCGCGTGACCCGCGAAGCATCCAGCTGCAGCAGCGCCAGGCGCGTGCGCAGTTCGGCTTCGGCCAACGGCGTGTCGAGCAGGTTGAGCTGCTCGACAACGCTGCACCGGTCATCCAGCAACACCAGCTGCTGATCGATATAAGCGCTGGGCACCGCAACTGTGCACCCGCCACTGATCGCCTGCCACTGGCCTGCGAGTAATTTGAGCAGGGTGGATTTACCGCAACCGTTCGGCCCGCGTACGGCAACGCGTGCGGCCCCCGACAGGCTGATCGTCAGGTAGGTGCCCGACGCCTTGGGGTCGAGCCAGGGCAATTGCGCACGTTCCAGAGTCAGGACCTGCCGGCCGTTGGGTACTGCCGAGCCTGGCAAGGCGAGCAGGGTCGGCGTCTCATCCACTACGCGCGCGTAGGCTTGGCGCACCTGGGCGTCGAGTTGGTGTTTGTGATCGTGGTGGGCACTGCGCACCGTGCTGACGACTTCCTTGGCAGCGCTTTTCCAGCGGGACTTGGTAAAACGGTCGACGTTGGCGGTCTCGGCCTGCTTGCGTGAGCGCGCAGCATGGCGCTGGAGGCTGTCATGGTCTTTTTGCAAGCGCCGACGCTCACGGCTACGTTCCTGGCGCGCATGTTCCCATGCGGCGATAGCGGCGTGCTGTTGGGTATCGCGTTGCTGTCGATAGGCAGCGTAGTTGCCGCCATACACCTGAACGCCAAGGGGCGATAATTCGATGATGCGCGCCATGGTGTCGAGTAATTGGCGGTCATGGCTGACCACCACCAGGCCGCCGCGCCAATCAGCCAGTTCGCGCAACAGCCACTCGCGCCCGGCGCTGTCGAGGTGGTTGCTGGGTTCGTCCAGAATCAACAACTGCGGCGCCGCCAACAGCGCTCCGATCAGCGCGACCCTGGCCAGTTGGCCGCCGCTGAGTCGGTCGGCCTCGGTGTCGGCGGTGAGTGTTGGCAAGCCTGCGGCATCCAATGCCAGGCGCAGACGCTCTGCGAGGTCCCAGCGATCATCGATCAGTTCCAGATCGCCCAGGCGGCCGTCGCCGCGTGCCATACGCTCCAGGGCGGCCAGGGCAGGGGCGGTGCCGGTGATATGGGCGACCGTTTCTCCCGCTTGAATCGACAACGCCTGGGGCACATAGATCAGGCTGAGTGGTCTTTTCAATGTGCCTGAGGACGGTTGCAGGATGCCGGCCATCAACTTCGCCAGGATACTTTTGCCACGGCCATTGCGCCCGACGATGCCGGTGTGGGTGCGATCAATGGACAGGTTCACGTCCTCCAGCAAGGTTTCGCCATTGGCGAACTGGAAAGACACATGTTGCAGGGAAACAAGAACGGGCAGCCGGTTGACGTCAGTCATCAGCACCTCCAAAAAAATGTCGAACAGGCCAACAAGCGCGCCAGGCGGCTCGTTGCGGATACATTTTGGAAGGCTTAGTTATTCACGTCGGCGCTCGTCCCATAAATCAAAAGGGGCGCAAAGGCTAACCCACCTTGGCTTTGTGCGGCAAGTCTTCGGCCAGCTTCTCCAGGAACATCGCCAGGGCGACTTCCTCGGCTTTCAGACCCTTGCGCACTCGTGGTTTGGGCAGTTTCGACAGTTCGCCGAGGCTGAAATGCTCAAGCACCGCGGGGTGGATGTAGCACTTGCGGCACACGGCGGGCGTGTTGCCCAACTGCCTGGCCACGTCCTTGACCATTCCTACCACGTGTCGCTTGGCGTCTGACTCCGGCTGCCACGCCAACTCGCGCAACACCGCCAATGCCATCGCCGTGCCCGCCCAGGTGCGGTAGTCCTTGGCGGTGAAGTCTTCGCCGGTGAGTTCGTGCAGGTAAGCGTTGACGTCATGGGAACTGACGGTGTGGCGTTCACCGTCTTCGTCCAGGTACTGGAACAGGTTCTGCCCGGGCAATTCCATGCAGCGCTTGACCACGCGGGCCAGGCGTCGGTCCTTGACGCTCACTTGGTGCTCGACACCGCTTTTGCCGCGAAACTGAAACTGGATTTCGCTGCCCTTGATGTCCACATGGCGATTGCGCAGGGTGGTCAGGCCGTAGGATTTATTCTCGCGGGCGTATTGGGTATTGCCGACGCGGATCAGCGTGGCGTCCAGCAACGTCACCACCGTGGCCAGCACCTTTTCGCGGGTAAAGCCGGGCTCGGCGATTTGGGCTTCCAGCTGTTTGCGCAATTTTGGCAAGGCGCTGCCGAATGCCTGCAACCGCGAATACTTGTCGCTGTCACGCACTTCGCGCCAGCGTGGGTGGTAACGGTATTGCTTGCGGCCACGGGCGTCGCGGCCGGTGGCTTGCAGATGGCCGCGCGGGTCGGCGCAGATCCACACATCGGTGTAGGCAGGCGGTACCGCCAGCGCGTTCAGACGTTTTATTTCATCAGCATCGGTAATGCGCTGGCCTTTTGCGTCCAGGTATTGAAACTTGCCCCGCAGCTTTTTACGGCGGATTCCAGGCTGGGTGTCATCCACATAATGCAGGTCACGGGGCAGGTCGGCGGGCAACGAAGAGTCGGGCATGGTGCGGGTTCCTTGGCAACAAATCAGGCCGGTATGTCAGATTGACCGCAGCGTTTTGCGGTCGTGCCAATTGCTTAAGCCAGCACCGCCACTGCCTTGATTTGCGCCCATAGCACCTGGCCCGGATGCAGTTGCAGCTGGTCGCGGGAGAAACGCGTGATACGTGCCAGCAAGGGTGTGCCGCCGGCATCCAGGCGTACCAGGACATGGGCGCTGTTATCCGCCCCCATGTCCTGGATGACCGTCACGGGCAAACGATTGAGGATGCTGCTGTGTTCGTCCGCTTGCAGGTTGAGGCTCACATCCCGTGCCTGGATCTTGACCCGCAACGGTTTACCCACCGCCACCGGCGCATGGGCCACGCGAATCTGCAATCGGCAGTCAGGCAGTTGCAGGGTGAGCAACTGATAGTGCGCGTCGTAGGCAATGACGCTGCCGGCGATCACCACGCCGGCATCGTCGCCCAGGGCCAGGGGCAAATCGAGACGCGCCAGGGTTTCGCCGATGGGGCCGCTGGCCAGGGCCTTGCCGTCGCTGAGCAGGACGATATGGTCGGCCAGGCGCGCGACTTCATCCTGGGCATGGCTGACGTAGAGCACCGGGATATCCAGCTCGTCGTGCAGGCGCTCCAGGTACGGCAGGATCTCGTTTTTGCGTTTGCTGTCCAAGGCGGCCAGCGGTTCATCCATCAGTAACAGCCTGGGGCTGGTGAGCAAGGCCCTGGCGATACCGATGCGCTGACGCTCGCCCCCGGACAGGTGTTGTGGGTGACGCTCAAGCAGGTGACCGATGCCCAGCAGCTCGGTGGCCTGGGCCATATCCACACGCCGTTGCGTGCGCGGAATGCGCTTGAGGCCGAACTCCAGATTGGCCCGCACCGACAGGTGAGCAAACAGGCTTGCCTCTTGGAATACATACCCCAAGGCGCGTTTATGCGGTGGTACGAACAGCCCGTTGCGGCTGTCTTGCCAGACCTCATCATTGATCTGTACAAAACCCTCCTCGGCGCGCTCCAAACCGGCGATACAACGCAGGCAGGTGGTCTTGCCGGAGCCGGACTGCCCATATAACGCGGTCACCCCGCGCCCAGGCAATTGCAGGTCCACGTCCAGCGCAAAGGCGGAATATTTCAAGTTCAGGCGTATATCAATCATCGCGATCAGCTCCAGCCCATCCCGGTTTTGCGGCTGGAGTACAACGCCAGCAATACGAGGAACGCGAACACCACCATGGCGCCGGCCAACCAATGGGCCTGGGCATATTCCATGGCTTCGACGTGGTCGTATATTTGCACCGAGACTACTCGGGTCTTGTCCGGGATATTGCCGCCGATCATCAACACCACGCCGAACTCGCCGACGGTATGGGCAAAGCCGAGGATCGACGCGGTGATAAAACCCGGGCGTGCCAGGGGCAGGATCACTGTAAAAAACGTGTCCCACGGATTGGCGCGCAAGGTCGCGGCTACTTCCAATGGGCGTGTGCCGATGGCGGAAAAGGCGTTCTGCAACGGCTGCACCACGAACGGCATGGAATAGATCACCGAGCCGATCACCAGCCCGGCAAAACTGAATGTAAGCGTGCCCAGGCCCAGCCATTGGGTGAACTGGCCGAAGTAACCGTTGGGGCCCATGGTCAACAGCAAGTAGAAACCGATGACCGTTGGCGGCAGCACCAACGGTAATGCGACTACTGCACCGACGGGGCCGCGCCACCATGAGGTGGTGCGCGACAGCCACAGGGCTATCGGAGTGCCGATGATCAACAGGATCACAGTCGTCAGTGACGCCAGTTTGATGGTCAACCAGATCGCGGAAAAGTCAGCACTCGACAGGGGCATTTACAGCTCGTAGCCGTAGGATTTGATGATGGCAGCGGCTTTCGGGCCTTTCAGGTACTCAACCAGCGCCTTGGCAGCGGCGCTGTCCTTGCCTTTGTTGAGGATCACGGCGTCCTGTTTGATCGGGTCATGCATCGATGCCGGAACAATCCACGCCGAACCGCTGGTGACTTTGCCGTCTTTATAGATCTGCGACAAGGCGACAAAGCCCAGCTCGGCATTCCCGGTGGACACGAACTGATAGGCCTGGGTGATGTTCTGGCCTTCGACGAGCTTGTCCTTGACCTGCGCGGTCAAACCTTGCTTGGCCAGTACCTGGGTGGCGGCCAGGCCATAGGGCGCGGCTTTGGGGTTGGCGATGGACAGGTGCTTGAATTGATTGTGCTTGAGCACTTCACCTTTGGCGTCCACGTAGCCTGCTGTTGCCGACCACAGCGCAAGGGTGCCGACGGCGTAGGTAAAGCGCGACCCCTTGACCGTCTGGCCTTCGCTTTCGAGCTTCTGCGGGGTAGTGTCATCGGCGCTGAGGAACACCTCGAACGGCGCGCCGTTCTTGATCTGGGTATAGAACTGCCCGGTAGCACCGTAAGCCGCGACCAGTTTATGACCAGTGCCTTTCTCGAAGTCGACGGCAATTGCCTGGATCGGCGCGGTGAAGTTGGCGGCCACGGCCACCTGCACTTCATCGGCATGGGCCGAACCCAGCACGAACACGGCAAGCAGGGGGGCCAGGCGCGAGATACGGTTCATCGTGAAGCGACTCCTTGGGCTGTACGGGGCGTTCAGGTAGAAGGCTCTACCGCTATGTATGGGAATATATAGCGGTTGGCCATTGCCGGTACAGTGCAAAGTTGCCGCTGATGTCAGTGGCGCGCGAGTCCGGTCAACGCCTGCTCGGACAATTGAAGCGTCAGGTCATAAGTGGACAGGTCTTTGCCAAGCCCCAGTGCCTGGCCCGCCCACAGGTTGCTGAAACCTGCTTCATCCTTGGCCTTGAGCGGCATTAACGCACCTCCGGCTTTGGGGAATGCCGGGGCGCTCGGGTTGATCGGGCCGAGCTCCCGCATCACGCGGTTGACGATGCCCCGCGCCGGGCGGCCGGTGAAGAGGTTGGTCAGTGCCGTCTCACTGGCCTGGGCATGGCGCAGCGCGTGGTGGTGCGAGGCGGTGATGCTGGCTTCGGGCGTGAACAGGTAAGCCGTGCCGATCTGGACTGCCGAGGCGCCCAGGGCAAGGGCCGCGACGATGCCACGCGCATCACCGATGCCGCCTGCGGCAATCACCGGCACGCTGACTGCGTCGACCACTTGCGGCACCAGTGCCATCAACCCGATCTGGCTGTTCAGGTCATCGCTGAGGAATAGGCCACGGTGCCCACCGGCTTCAATGCCCATGGCAATAATTGCGTCGCAGCCGTGTTTTTCCAGCCAGATTGCTTCCTCAACGGTGGTGGCCGATGACAGCACTTTGGCGCCCGTGGCTTTTACCCGATCGAGCAAGGACTTTTCCGGCAGACCAAAATGAAAGCTCACGACTTCCGGGCGCAGTTGTTCCACCAACTGGCACGCCGCGTCGTTGAACGGTGCGCGATTGGACACGGGGGTGGGCGCATCAAAATCGGCACCAAGTTCGTGATAGTAGGGTTGCAGCACATCCTTCCAATGGCGGTCACGCTCTTCATCGGCCACAGGCGGCTGATGGCAGAAGAAGTTCAGATTCAACGGCCGTGTACTGGCCTGGCGGATGACAGTGACCGCTTCACGCAGTTGCTCGATACTCAGCGCTGCGGCAGGCATGGAACCCAGCGCCCCGGCGCGTTGGGCAGCGATGACCATGGCGGTGGTCGTCGCGCCGGCCATTGGCGCCTGGATGATCGGCACGTCGATGCCCAGCAGGTCGAGAATACGGGTGTCTGGCCAGGTGCTCATGGGATGCGTCTCCAGCGTTAGTAGGGCATTTCGCTGTTTTAGCAGGGCCGTTGGCTCCGGGCCACTCTGTTTTATTCACTGGACGAGAATGGCATTTTATGAGGAGGGGGTTTCGCGCTTCAGCAGCTCACGTTTGCGCTCCACCCCCCAGCGGTACCCCGACAGTTCGCCATTGCTGCGTACCACACGATGACAGGGAATCGCCACCGCCAGGTGGTTGGCACCACAGGCCTGGGCCACGGCGCGAAAGGCGGTGGGCGCACCGATGTGCTTGGCTATCTGGGCATAGCTGGCAGTACTTCCTACCGGGATTTCGCGCAATGCCTGCCATACCCGTTCCTGAAAGGCAGTGCCGCGCAGGTCCAGAGGCAGATCCAGGCCCAGGGCAGGGGCTTCGACAAAGCCCACCACCTGGGCGACCAGTTGTTCGAAATCCTGATCCGCGCCAACCAACTCTGCCTTGGGAAACTGATCTTGCAGGTCGCGCACCAGTTTATCCGGATCATCCCCGAGCAAAATTGCACACACGCCACGCTGACTCTGCGCCACCAGAATTGCGCCCAGCGAGCATTGGCCAACGGCAAAGCGAATGGTGTTATTGACGCCGCCGCCTTTGTAGTCCTTGGGTTTCATGCCGAGTAGCTGGTCAGCCGCTTCATAAAAACGGCTGTTGGCGTTAAAGCCTGCGTCATACAGGGCGTCTGTCACCGACTGCTGCCCCTTGAGGCCATCGCGGACCTTACGTGAGCGCAGGGCGCTGGCGTAGCGCTTGGGGGTCAAGCCGGTGCCGGCTTTGAACACACGGTGGAAGTGGAACGGGCTCAACCCGGCCTGGCCAGCCAGTACATCCAGGCTCGGGGGCGTTTCAGCCTGTTCGATCAGCCGGCAGGCGTCGGCGACTAACTGCGCATGGTAAGCCGCCAGTTGAGTCTGATCGCCCGTAGCGCGTTTGCTGGCACGATAACCCGCGGCTTCGGCCTGGGCCGGTGTGTCGAAGAACTCGATATTCTCAGGGCGTGGCAAACGCGAAGCACTGCTGGGGCGGCAATACACGCCCGTGGTTTTCACGCCGTAGACAAACAGGGCATCTGCCTTGGCATCGCGGGCAATGATGGCGGCCCAGCGCGGATCGTGTTCGTTGTTCATGGCCTGCACTCCAGACGGTTCAGGGGCAGATTAAGCGGGTCGCCCACCGGTAAAACTCCGAAGCTTGCGGTCAAATTAGCCGGCGGTGCGAAAGGTCAGGTTGATGCGTTGCGCGCCCATGACCGGATGCTCGCCGGCCTTGATCGGCATCACCCCATGAAAGCGCAGGCGATCAACCCCGCCCCACACCACCACATCGCCATGGAACAGCGAAACTTTTTGCGTTTTGTCACTGCGCTCATGGCCACCGAACAGGAAAATCGCCGGTAGGCCGAGGGACACCGAGACCACCGGCGCGCTGTAGCTGCGCTCGTTCTTGTCCTGGTGCAGAGACATCTTTGCCCCTGGCACGTAACGGTTGATCAGGCAGGCGTCAGGCAGGAAGTCGCGGAAGCCGGCCTCGGTTGCCGCCGCCATGGCCAGTTGGCGCAACGCATCCGGCATGGCGGGCCAGGGTTGCTGGTTGCGCGGGTCCAGTGGGCTGTAGCGATAGCCGCGGGTATCGGTGGTCCAGCCCAGTTCGCCGCAACTGCTCAGCGCTGCCGACATGGTAAAGCCACCGGGCGTGACCATTTGCCGAAAGGGGGACTGGGCCAGCACACGCCGCAACTCAGGTAGCAACCGCTCAATCCAGGGCAGGGCATAGCCCCTTAGAACGTAGGATTCTTCACCGATCTGCTCGCGCCCGGCAGGTTGTTGCAGGGCATCATCGGCGAACAAATCGGCAGTAGGGCCCGGCATGACTTACAGCGCCTTGCTCACGGTGATGTCGGTAATTACGTCGCTGGCATCGTGAATTTTCGCCAGGGCTTGCTTGGCTTCTTCGACGCTGTTGGCGGTCAACTGGGCAAATTCGAAGCGGCGTTCGCCGTTGAGCTTGTACTTGATGACGTATTTGGTCGTATGGGTCACTGCTTTTTTCCTGTCAGTTGCTGGTTCAGCTCAGCTTGGTGCTGGTGCGACGAACGATGCGGATCTTGTGGGACAGCGCTGGCTTGCGGGTCACGCTGATGGCGCGACGAGTGACCACATCAAGGGTGATGTTCCAGAAGCCGGTGCTGGGTGCAGTGATCTTGGCCGGGAATTTATCGAATGCACCGCCGTGGTAGGTATGGCGCCCGCCATTTTTGAAGCTGCGAAAGTTCGCATCGCTCATCAAGCGGATGTTGCAGGTCTGTGAACATTCGATAACGACAATGTCTCCCTCGTTGAGGTGCTCACGCTGGTGAATGAATTTCATGCGGGTGTCTCCAGAAGGGCTTTTTCTGAAAAATCAGAACGATACGTAGGTTAAGATGGAGTTTATCAGCCCCAGCGCGTTTATTATCGGGCCGTCGTCGACGACTTCGACAATTAAAAACAGTTATTTACCGTGTTATCAGAGATAAATCCTACGTTGCTGGGAGAAATTTACCATCCCCGCTGTCGTAGGGTCTTTATCGGAGGTTTTAGTATGAAGTGGAGTGTGTTGGTGCTGGCCTTGGCAATTGCTGGGTGTGCTTCGGTTGCAGATATCAAGCAGACCCCGCCAACGTTGGTGGTCATCTCAGGGAAGAAACCGCAGGAATATGCGGCGTGTGTTGTGCGCAAACTGGAGGCGACCCGTCGGCCGCCACAGATCGAACCCCATAAAGACGGTATCCAGGTCATCGTGCCGCAGAAGTTTTCGGCGGACCCTTCTGCGATCTTCGAAATCGAAGACCGCTCCAGTGGTAGCAGCATCAAGCTCTATGAAAGCATGTCCAACGTGCCGATCCGGCCGGGCGACGTGAAGAAAGCCGGGGAAGAGTGCATTTCCGGCTGAGGCCGAGGCTCATCCTGAGCTACGAACCCGATAAAAAATCCAACACCGCGCAGGCGCGGTATGCATCCAGGGCTGGGCATCCGTTAAACTGCCGGGCATTCACTACAAAGATGCCGCTCAAACCTTGGGATTGAGCGGCATTTGTTCTTTCTGGAAAGCCTGTTATGAAACGAGAAATCGTCAAAGCCCGCCACGCCGAAGGTCAGATTGCAGCGACCCATGTCATCCAGAACCCCGCCGACTTGGGCGAGTGGATCGTGTTCTTCAAAAAAAGCGGCGGTCGCAGCTACTTCCTGGTAGACGATCAGGATGAGGTCGAGTCATTCCCGCGGCTGGATGACCTGATTGAAATATTGCGTGGCCTGGGGATCAAGTTCGCCGAAGTGCATCTATAGCGCAACGGCTTACTTGCACACGACCACCACACTGCGACCTTTAAAGTTGCCCACGTCCTGGCCCAGGGTCTTGTCGCTGTCCTTGAGGGCTGGGGTGCCATTGGTGCCGACGATGCGGTAACCGGTGCCGGCACAGGAGGCATCAGCTTTCTCGTAGCAACTGGCCCATGAGTTGGCCTCGCCCGAGCAGTCGATGGTCAAGCCTTGCTCGCCATTTTTCAGCAGGGTGTCTGAAGTGGTGGTGCAACCGGCCAGTGCCAGTACTGCGGTCAGTGCCAGGATTTTGTTCATAAAGTCATCATCGAGAAGAAGTGGAGGGCGCTGACACTGTCGTGGGGCGTTGGCGCGGATTATAGCGAACTGCCACCTGGTGCGCAGTCCCAGATACAAGATCTTCGACTGCTCACTCCAAAGTGCCTCAGCCTCGCATCTGTGTCATGGCACGCCCATCACGAGCACTCCGCTGCCGCTTGTGGCCCCGGGGGTGGGGAGGGAACCCGCGCGCCGAGCCAGGGAAAACGTCACTTCATCGCCGCCCACGCTGTTGGTAATTTGGGTCCGGAACGAAGCGTTGACCGGCACCGCGGCCCCTGCACGAACAAGTGCAGTTCCCACGTTCGAATTGCTCATCCGTAGCAGGCGGCTGTCAAACGAAGACGGTATGCCTTTGTAGGTAATGGTGATGGGCGTTGTAATCCCGCCATCCGGGCATGAGTAGGTAAGTCTACGGTTGACGCGGATGGGGGTAGTCAGGGGGGCACTGCCCAACGCCCGTTGGTTGACGTCGCCAAAGTTGATCTCGATGGGGTTGTTATTGTTGATCGTGCATGTCGACGGCGAGACGGTGAAGTTGTTGGCGGCGGTATAAGTAACGGTGAGCTGCGGTCGAGTGCCGTCGTAATTGTTCGAACTGGTGAGGCGTAACAGGCCCAGGTTGTCGCCTATCCGAACGTCAAACGGGTTCGACGGGTAATTACGCAGCAGAATATAGGGGGTGACGTTGACAGGGTAAAAGACGCCGTTGTTAGGCACCGTGACTATCCCTATACCCGCCGGAACCGGGGTGTTATAGAACGAGCCATTGATGCGCAAGCCTGTGCGCTCGCCGGAAAACTTCGGGCCAGGCGTCCAAGGCGTACCTGAGGCATTGCCTGATGCCCAGTAGTCTGCATGCCAAGCCGGCCCGCCACTGTAGGTAAATCGACATTCCAGCCTTGCACCTTCCAGCATGAGCCGCGTGCGGTCCGCACTGAGGGTGACCATGACAGGCACTTGCAGGTTGGGGTTGCCGTTCTGCCAGGAACCTCCATTGACCCGGCAATCGACGGCTTGCGCAGTCGTTGCCATGCCACCGAGGGCCAGAAGCACAAGGGCACCATGTAGTCGTTTCATTCTTTTCTCTCGTTGTTCCAGAATCTGCATTTGCGCCTCTTTCACCTTTTTCATGGCACACCCATCACGAGTACGCCGCTCCCGCTGATAGCCCCGGCCGTGGGAAGAGAGCCCGCACGCCGGACCAGGGAAAACGTCACATCATCGCCCCCCACGCTATTGGTAATCCGGGTCAGGAACGAACCGTTGACTGGCACTGCGGCTCCCGCACGCACAAGGGCTGTACCCACATTCGCGTTGGTCATCATCATCAGCCGATTATCGAAAGACGATGGAGCGCCTTTGTAGGTAATGGTGATTGGGGTGGTGATGCCGCCATCCGGGCATGAGTAGGTGAGCCTGCGGTTGGTGCGGATGGAGGTTGTTAAAGGATCAGTGCCTATCGCACGCTGATTGACGTCGCCGAAGTTGATTTCAATGGGATTGTTATTGTTGATGGTGCAGGTTGACGGCGATATGGAGAAGTTGTTGGCGGCAGTGTAGGCGAGGACGAGCGCTGTCCTGCCGGCGTCGTAGTTGTTTGTCTGGTTAAGTCGCAATACACCCAGGGTGTCGCCTATCCGCACGTCAATAGGGTTTGTCGGATTGTTGCGAATCAAAATATAGGGTGTGACTACCAGGGGGTAGCCGATGCCGTTATTAGGAATGGTGAGTATCCGGATACCATCCGGGACAGGCGTATTGAAGAACCCTCCGTTTATCCGTAGACCGGTGCCCTGATTGCTGAATTTCGGGCCAGGCGTCCAGGCAGGACCCGCTTGTGCCGAGGTGGCCCAGTAGTCTTGTAACCACGGGGGGCCACCAAAAGAAGTGAATTTGCACTCTATGTTCGCCCCTTCAAGAAGAATGCGGGTAGGGTCGGCACCCAGCTGGACATACACCGGGATTTGCAGGCTTATCGTCCCACCAGGGTTCACCGTTTGCCACGCTCCACCATTCACACGGCAATCGGCAGCGTTTGCGATTGATGTGACGCCAACCAGGAGAAGAAGCGCCATGGCTCCAGAAAGTGGTCTGATCTGCATTTCTCGGTACTCCTCTAACTGAACGTTGCCCACATGCATCCGGCCTGTGCTGAAGTCGCCCGGAAAAGATTCCTGGTTCGCAGAGACTGTCTTCAATTCGTGAATGATCTATGGATAGTCCAGCGTGAACGTGGACGTCACTGTGTAGGCACCGTGCCCGATGCTCTGGTCCTGGATAGCCCGCGGCTCGCCCTGCACATAGGCCTTGAGCTCGATCACATTATTGCCATCGCTCAACACCTGCCTGTCGCTGACGGTATTGAGTGGCAGGGGATTGTTAGCCGGCGTCTCCAGGCCCACCGCAATGCCGGAGGCGCCGCTGCCGCCATCGAGCGCGAGCAATCCGGGGAGCTCGGGGTTTTCCCTGCCGCCGAACGTGATCGTGACTGTGTTGCCAACCGTGGTGTCGCAGTCCTCCAGGTGCAGCTTGAAAACCTTTCCGAGTGAGCGGGTGTTGAGGTAGAGGTACTTGCTGGTCAGGTCCCAGAGTTCCAGGGTAATGGCTTCGTCGCCGGGACGAATCGTGCAGGCTTCTTCAACCAGGTTGCCTCTGAAACTCAGGTTGTCCGCTGCGTTACCTTCGGCGATCAAGCCCAGGCTCAGTACCAGCGCGGCACAGGGCCACACCGGGTGGATGCGTTTATATCCCATGGACTCAACTCCTACTGGTATTCGGCCAACAACGTGGCCACCGCGGTAAAGCGGGCGGGTGTCAGGGTTGCGCCAGGTTGTTTGACCGGAACCACTTCCAATACCGGTGGCGACGACAGGCTGATTTCCAAGGGGGAATTCAGGACAAATGGCTGGCTGTTCTGGAAAACCCGAATACCCAGTGCTGGTACGCTGGTCTGTACCGCCGAACTGTCAAACGTTGTCGCGGTACCGTTGACGCTCAACTTAAGCTCCCAAGGCAGCGTGTCGGTGCCACAGTTGATGGTGTAGCCGACGCTCTGGCGGTATTTCACCCCATCGACGCGCTTTACGCCGACATCGCCAAAATCCACTTCAATGGTATTGCCGGCATCGATGGTGCAGGGCGGGGGCTCGTTCAGTGTTCCGCTGAAGGTCAGGTTGGCCGACACGCCGCTGCAAAAGCTGATGGCGCACAAGGCGAGCAATGCTTTCTGCGGCCAAAAGGTCATGGATCGTTTCTCTTCATGGGTAATCGACTTCATTGGTAATCCACCACCAGAGTGGCGGTCGCATCGAAGGCCCCGCCTGTCAACTTACTGCCGACGCGCTTGACCGGTACAGCCTGAACCACCGGGAAATTGGGATAGGTAAAGTTCACCGCCGTGTTCAAAGGCCAGTCAGTGCCATTGACGAACAGCTTCACCCCAAGGTCTGGCTTGCGGGTCACGAGCACGCGACTGTCAAACGCAGCCCCGGTGCCCTTGAGTTCCAGTGTCAGCGCGTTGCTGTACGGCGCATCACAGGTAACGGTGTAGGGCACACCACGGCGGTAGTTGATTCCGTCGATCCTTGAGGTCAGCAGGTCATTGCCGAATGGCACATCGAGCGTACTGCCGCTGTTGATGACGCACGGCGGCGGCGCAATGATCACCGCACGGATGGTCAGGCTGGTCTCGGCCTGCGTCGCCTGGCTGACGGCCCACATCAGGCCGCATATAAACACGGCCCACAAGCCGTTTGAGTTCGCCATTTTTCTGCCCTTACTCATAATTGAGCCTGAAGTCCACCACTGCCCGGAATGCCCCGCTGGTCAACGGTGCGGAGGTGCGTGTGGGCCGAACGTTCCAGGTCTGGGTGGCGCCACCCAGGGGCAGGAACAAAGGTTCCCCCCGCTGACCCAGGTTTACATCCCGGCCAAGCACATCAGTTAATTGAAGGCCCATCCCGCTGATGCCTTGCACTTTGACCAGGCGTGAATCATCGGCATCGGCCGGTGCGAGGAACGCTACCGACAGCACCGGTTGAAAGGCACTCCACGTCAGATTGCCTGTGCGTTCACTGCGGATGCTGCCGGCGGTGCGGTGGCAATCGGTGAAGCGCAACTGGAATGCCACTGACCTTGCCTGATCGCCAGGACGACGCAATTGGCTGGTGGAGACATCGCCCAAATCAATGGTTTGATGCACCGACGTCATCTCCAGGTTGCAGGGGGTTTCATGCATTGATCCGGAGATATTCAGTCGTCCGCTCATGCCTTCTATATCGTCTTCATCCTGGGCCTGCGCGCTCCCGACAAGGGCCAGTAGCAGGCCGCCCAAGACCTTCACATAGTGCGATTTCATGGCTGACTCCGGTCGGTATTACGGTGTGAGCGGGGCTGCTTGCAGGTTCACCTTGCAAGTCTCGCCACTGCAGGTGAACGCCAGCAGCGGACGTCCGCCGTAGTCATTCACGTAGGCCAGATAAGGCGAGGTGCCGAGGGCCTTGGCGGTCGGGCCCAGGGTCAGCGAGCCTTTGGGTGGCACCATCAGCGGTTCGAAACCCGGCACGGTCTTGCCATCCTTGGTGCTGCGTGCATCCACCAGGGTCACGAAGTACGGCGTTGGGTTGTTCACCTGGTAATGTTCGCCCTGCCGTGAAAGGGTCAGCTTTTCTTGCCAGGGGTTGGACAGATCTTGCTGGGTCGGTGTGATGGCTTGCGGTCGATAGAACAATTTGATCCGGGTTTGCAGCGCGATTTGCAGCGTGTTGGCCTTGTCGCTGCGCGGCGGAATTTCCCGCAGATTAAAGTAGTAGACCGTCTCCCGATCCTGTGGCAAGGATTTGGCCGCGGGCAGTGCCTGGACCTTTACCTGGCTTTGTTTGCCAGGCTCCACACGCTGCACCGGTGGCAGCACGATCAAGGGTGCGGTGATTTTCTGACCCTGTTCATCCTCAATCCATCCTTGGGCCAGGTACGGCAACTGGGTGTTGTTGTTGGTGATATTCACGCTGGTGGCGTCCTTGCTTCCGTCAAAGATCACGCGTGTACGGTCCAAGGCAATCGCAGCGTGGGCGCTTTGGCTCAGGCTGAAGGCCAGCATTGCGATGGACGAGAGGGTGAGGCGTGTATTGAGCATCATGAGGATGTGTTCTCCGTGGCGGTGTGCTGGCCGGTCAGCTTGGACGGCGCGGGCGAGGTTTGATCAGTGGCTACCATTGGGCAATCCAGTTGCAGGGCATGGGTCAAGCCATCAGCCGGCAAATCCAAAGGCAGCGTAAGAATGCAGCGCGAATTTTCTCCCCAGGTGACGAACATCTGCTCACCTGCCTGGATACCGCTGAGGTACACACTGCCGCCATCATTCACAATGCCGGTGTCCTGTTGCTTAGCGTTCTTAACCATTGCTCCGAAGGGCGGCGTACTGCCATCCGGCAGGCGCAGTACCGCCATGGCTTTCTCACCGGAAATCACCTCCAGGGATCGGTAGCCGATGGCACCTTCGGTGAGGGTCACTTGCGTGACAGATTGCGTGGCTTCGACGTTTTTCGGCAGGCGCTCCAGATCCACGCTGGCCGCCGTACGCTGGTAACTGCTCAAATCGGAAATCACTGCTTTACCAAAGGCGTTGCTGCGCGTCGGCGTGCCGTAACCGCGCACTGGCACATCGGCTACACCGCCGGTATCGACCATCAGACGCGTGCCGCCCATGCTGCTGGTTCGATGCAGTGCTGCGCCGTGGGGCGTGAGGGTGCCGCCACCGCGGGCCGACATGCTCAGGCTGGTGTTGCCCTGTTGACGGCTGGCGGCCAGCGTCAAGTCAGCCTGATCGCCCATGTGGCTCAGGTAACCGCTGGCGGAATTGTCACTTGCACTGAGCTGGTAGCTGTTGCGTTCATCCAGGCGATCGCTGTAGCGCGTTGAAAAGCCGCTCTTGCCTGCTGTTCTGTTCGCGTCCAGCGATAACGTGCCACTGCGTCCCAGCGGCAGGCTGACCGTCAGCGCCATGCCGTTATCCTTATAGCTGTAGTCCTGGGTGCGATAGACATTCAGGGACAGGCTCAGATTCTTGACGGTGCCGACATTGAAGTAGCGAGATACCGACAAGTTCCAACGCTGGCTGGAGGGCCGCGACCAGTAAGTTTGTTTGTTGTAACTGGCGTACACCGTGGCACCCAAGTCGCGAAACTGTTTGTTGATCGTGGCGGTATACAGCGCCTTACTGCCCCCTATAGGTTTGAATTCGCCAGCGTATTGACCGAACTCGTCGTATTTTCCGCGCCCTGCGAGTTCGCCGTTCATTCCATAATGACGAGCATCCAGGTATTCGCTCATGCTTAAGAAGTTCTTATCGGAAAACCGATAACCTGCGAAGGTTACTTGGCTGTCGTATTGTTCGAAGTTCTTGGAGTATTGCAGGCGATAGGATTTGCCCGAGAGGGTCTGATTCCACACGTTCGCATGGGACTGGGTGACATCCAGGGATAATGCTCCTAACACCAGCAAGTCACGACCTGCACCGACAGTGGCCGCATGGTAGTTGTTATCGGTAATGGCGCCGCCGAACAATGACCAGCCGTTGCTGACCCCCCAGGAGAATTCGCCGGTGCCGAAAAAGTTACCGTCAGCCCCGTATTGAAGATCGAAAGGCCGTCCGGTCGCGAGTTTGTAGCGGATTTGCCCGGGGCGCGTCAGGTAAGGAACACCGGCAGTGTTGAGCTTGAAGGTTTGCACCGAGCCGTCCTGCTCTTCCACGCGCACATCCAGCGTACCCGTGACGGCGTCATTGAGGTCCTGAATGCGAAAGGGGCCGGCCGCCACCAGGGCTTCATACAGCACGCGGCCTTGCTGGCTGACGACGACCCTGGCGTTTGTCTTGGCAACCCCGACAACCTCCGGCGCATAGCCGCGCAAGTTCGGTGGCAGTTGGCTTTCGTCCGAATTCAGCGCGGCACCGGTAAAACGGAAGCTGTCGAACAGGTCCGAGTACAGGTAGTTCTCGCCCACCACCAATCGCGCCTTCAGCGAAGGAATGGCGCGGTAAGCGTAGTAGCGGCTCCACTCCAGCTTCTGCTCCCCGGCGGATCGGTCCCTCGCGCTGTCGACGCGTCCCTGCCAATCGGCACGCAGGCGCCAGGCCCCGGCATTGGCCCCCAGGGTTCCATTGCCGCTCAGGTGATTGCGTGTATTTTGGTTTTTCTGGGCGTTGGACTGTGCCGTCAGGTTGTAGTCAACCAGTAATCCCGGCACTCCCTCATCCCAGCGCGCGGGTGGATCCCAGTTGAGGGCGCTGTATTCAAGGTAGGCATGGGGCAGGTTGATGTTCAGCGTGGAGGTGGCCAGGTCAGCGCTCACCTCTGTACCTGGCAGGCCTTGGGTATCCAGGCACTCGCCGTTTTTCCACGCGGTGAGCTTGGTGGCATCCGACGCCTTCAGCCCCAACAGTTCCACCAGGCCAGGGGACAAGCATGCCTGGCTGCCCTTGGGATCATGCTCGGGAGGGTAGAAGGCCACCGCTTGCTCGGAAACAGGCTGGCCATTGATCTGCACAAGCATCGTGTAGGTCCCGGGCAGAATGAAACCGCTACGGGCGAAGCGGGACAAATCAATATTGGTGCGATCATTCAAATCAAGCACGTCGGTATTGAATTCGATATCCCCGGCGCCCAACGCGGTTCCGGCCAGCGACATCAGCCCGCCTACCAGGCTGGGGCGAAGCGTATTTTTGATCTTCGACGCATTCAGCATGAAAGCAACCCATCAATGTTCAAAAGTATTCCAACTTGAACCGCACTGCGACCCGGTGAGCCCCCGGTGCCAGTGGCAGCCCGTTGCCGACCAGTCGAAGCGTGTAGTGCAGTGTCATGTCACCTTCAGCCAGGGGGTGCGGAGCCATCGGCTCGCCCGGCACACTCTCTTGGCCAGCCGAATCCCAGATATGGAAGGCAACCCCCTGTGAGTCTCCAAAGGCGGCAAAGGAGCGGCCGTCCCTGTCGCGAGGCCCGTCGAAGGTCACCCGCAGATGCTCCCAATCAGGCAGCGTGGCCCCAGGCCGCGACGGGTCCGGGCGCGTCAAGGAGCAATTGACCAGGCGTAATTCGAAGGGGTGTGGCTCGCCCAATGCATTGCGCAATAGCCTGCCTATAGGCTCGGGGGTCATCTCGATGGACTGATCGGCACTGATCAGTTCCAGCCCGCATGCGGAGTCGACGATCACGCCACCCAGCGTGACAACGCCTTCGCCCTGGGCAGGTGGCTGGGCGAAACTCCAGGGACTGATGAACATCGTCAACGAGGAGGTGACTGCGAGATTTAAGAATGTTTTCACCGGTATCTCCCACCCGTCCCCCCGCCACCCTCAGGTGGCGGGGGGAACAACTTACTGATAGGCCAAGGTGAAGTTGGTGACGGCGCTGAAATCACCGGGGACGATGTCGCCGGTAGCCGCGCCTTGAACGTAGGCACCGAATTCCAGGGTGTTATCACCCGTGGAAATGGCTTGCGGGGTTGTAGCGACGCCCAGCTCAACGGGTTTGCCGCCGTGGGTCATCATGATGCCAATGCGGCCTGCACCACCGACGGTACCGATTGCACCTGGAACATCGTTTGAGGGGGCGGCGGTGAAGGTAGTGGTTACCGTGTTATCGGTAAGGTCCGTCAGGTCGCAGCCCTCCAGTTCGATTTTCACGCTTCGGGCTTCCGACTTGCCGCCGGCCTGCAATTGATGCTTTGCGATGGCGCCGAGGTTAACGGTCTGGTCGATGGATTCAGGCTTGATGGAGCAGGCACCCGAGTGGACCGATCCGAGGAAGGTGACTGTTCCATCTGCGGCATGAGCTCCTGAGATCGAGCCGGCGAACAGCCCAAGGGTAAACAGCGCAGTTTTAAACTTAGTTTTCATTTGCAGACGCCCACATAAAAATGTCATTGAAAAGTCCCGCCGCTATTGGGTCTGGGACTGACGGTTTCACCGCAAAAGTGGCGCCCGGTAAATCCCGAAGTCGTCAGCCGAGTCGGCTTTCTAATAATCAGGTTTTCCAATTAATTGCATTGCAATCCGGCGGCACGTTTGAGGCGGAAATGATTGTGTGGCTTTGCACTGTGGAAGTAAGTCGGCGCATTCGTTTAGTGGTGTAGCCGTAACGTATAGCGATATATAGGAAGGATATGGCAATTTGCCAAAAATTTTATTTTGACTGTAAGAATTGAACTACATGCAGCTAAATGAGAATGTTTTAGTTAGGGTTTTGGATGTAAGAATGGGATTACGCGAATTGAAAAACAATAGTCGTTTACCAAGCGAAACAACTAAGTGTCGGGGGGCGCAGAGGTCGCAGGGCGCCGACAAATACAGGCGTCCACAAAAAAGCCCCGTCGACCGGGGCTTTTTTGTGGCGGTGTGGCGAGGCTTACTTGTTTTTCGGGCGTTTGCTCGACGCGTGGCCTGCTTCATCCACAAACACTTCAGCTACGGCAATCGCCTGGCTCTCGGTCGCAAATGTTCCGGCAACGCTGTCGCCGTGAAAATTGATCAAGTGCCAGCCGTCTGCACGCTGCGTGATCAGGTAGCCGTTTACACCTTTGGGTTCTGACATCTATTGGCAATCTCGTGGTCTGATTCAAGGCGGCCATGATACCGCCAAACGGCTGAGGGGGGCGCGAGTTGTTGCAGGTCAGTGCCAGGCGGCGAAAAGCGTGCTAAAACCATTGCAGCCCTTTTAAATAAAGGGGGGGGCGGGTGTGTTTCGTCTGATCGTGGGCAACCCCTTTGCAAGATCAGCGGAACTTACGCCGACATTTTTTCTCTATGATGACATCGCAACGCCAGCAGGACCCATTGTAAGGTGACTGCGGCCTGATTAGACTGCGCCGAATTCCGTACGCACAGCCCTTTGTAAGGACTCATATGATCAAGAAATGCTTGTTCCCAGCAGCCGGTTACGGCACTCGCTTCTTGCCAGCGACCAAAGCCATGCCCAAAGAGATGCTGCCGGTGGTGAACAAGCCACTGATTCAGTACGGCGTGGAAGAAGCCCTGGATGCCGGCCTGAACGAGATCTCCATCGTTACCGGCCGCGGCAAACGCGCCCTGGAAGACCACTTCGACATCAGCTATGAGCTGGAAAACCAGATCAAAGGCACCGACAAGGAAAAATACCTGGTCGGTATCCGTAAATTGCTCGACGAGTGCTCGTTCTCCTACACCCGTCAGACTCAAATGAAAGGCCTCGGCCACGCTATCCTTACCGGTCGCCCGCTGATCGGTGACGAACCGTTCGCCGTGGTTCTGGCGGATGACCTGTGTGTGAACCTGGAAGGTGATGGTGTGCTGACCCAGATGGTCAAGCTCTACCAGAAATACCGCTGCACCATCGTTGCGGTGATGGAAGTCAACCCAACCGAAACCAACAAGTACGGTGTTATCGCCGGCGACGATATTGGCGATGGCTTGATCCGCGTGCGTGACATGGTCGAGAAGCCAGCGCCGGAAGATGCTCCGTCGAACCTGGCGATCATCGGTCGTTACATCCTCACCCCGGACATCTTCAAACTGATCGAAGAAACCGAGCCGGGCAAGGGTGGCGAAATCCAGATCACCGATGCGCTGTTGAAGCAAGCCAAAGACGGTTGCGTAATTGCCTACAAGTTCAAAGGGCAGCGTTTTGACTGCGGTGGCGCCGAAGGCTACATCGAAGCAACCAACTTCTGCTACGAGCACTTCTACAAGACTGGCAAGGCGTACTGATTCACGCTTGCCGCACTGTTTCAAGAGAAAGCCACCTTCGGGTGGCTTTTTCGTTTTTCAGCCCCATGTAAGTCGGTATGCTGGTGTCCTGCCGAGGAGAGTGAAATGGCCTACGATTTTGACCTGTATGTAATTGGCGCCGGTTCCGGCGGTGTTCGTGCGGCGCGCTTTGCCGCAGGCTTCGGTGCCAAGGTGGCCGTTGCGGAAAGCCGCTATCTGGGCGGCACCTGTGTGAACGTCGGCTGCGTGCCGAAAAAGCTGTTGGTGTACGGCGCGCATTTTGCCGAAGACTTCGAGCAAGCCAGTGGCTTCGGTTGGTCATTGGGCGAAGCGAACTTTGACTGGGCAACCCTGATTGCCAACAAGGATCGCGAGATCAACCGTCTTAATGGCATCTATCGCAACCTGCTGGTCAACAGCGGGGTGACCCTGCATGAAGGCCATGCGCGTCTGGTAGATGCGCATCAGGTAGAGATCAACGGCGAGCGCTTTACTGCCAGGCACATCCTGATCGCTACCGGCGGCTGGCCGCAGATCCCGGAAATTCCAGGGCGTGAACACGCGATCGGTTCCAATGAGGCGTTCTTTCTTAAAGAGCTACCCAAGCGCGTACTGGTGGTGGGTGGTGGTTACATTGCAGTGGAATTCGCCGGAATTTTCCATGGTTTGGGTGCCAACACCACCTTGCTGTATCGCGGCGACCTGTTCTTGCGCGGTTTCGACGGTTCGGTGCGCACCCACCTAAAGGAAGAACTGACCAAGCGCGGGTTGGACTTGCAGTTCAATGCCGACATCGAGCGCATCGACAAGCAAGCCGACGGTAGCCTCAAGGCCACCTTGAAGGATGGCCGCGTGCTGGAAGCCGACTGTGTGTTCTACGCCACCGGTCGCCGCCCGATGCTCGACAACCTGGGGCTGGAAAATACCGGTGTGAAGTTGGACGAGCGCGGCTTCGTTGAGGTGGACGATCTTTACCAGACCGCCGAACCATCGATCCTGGCCATTGGCGATGTGATTGGTCGGGTGCAACTGACGCCGGTCGCCCTGGCTGAAGGCATGGCCGTGGCGCGGCGCCTGTTCAAGCCTGAGCAGTACCGTGCGGTGGATTACGCCAACATCGCAACGGCGGTGTTCAGCCTGCCGAATATCGGCACCGTTGGGCTGACGGAAGAAGACGCGCGCAAGCAAGGCCACAAGGTGCAGATCTTTGAAAGCCGTTTCCGGCCTATGAAGCTGACCTTGACCGACTGCCAGGAAAAGACCCTGATGAAACTGGTGGTCGATGCCGACACCGACAAGGTCTTGGGCTGCCATATGGTCGGTCCGGATGCAGGCGAAATCGTGCAGGGGCTGGCGATCGCGCTCAAGGCGGGCGCGACCAAACAGCATTTCGACGAGACCATCGGCGTGCACCCGACGGCGGCCGAAGAGTTCGTCACCATGCGCACGCCTGTGGCCGATTGATCAGGATGGTTGTGCTGTCTCTGGCGCCGTTGCAACGGCGGCGGCCAGGCGCAGCGCGTCGATGCTGGCCTGGGCCTTGATCAGGTCCAGTTCCAGTGCCTTGTTGCGCTGCTGATTTTCGAGTAGCGCCTCCTGGCGTGCCTGACTGTCCAGTGCTGCAACCCGCAGGCGCTCCTGAAGCAGGGCGCGCTCGCTGTCGATCTTGCTCAGATGCTCATTGAGCTTGAGTTGTGCGGCCTGATCCTTGCGGGTCTGATCCTGCAATGCGTTCAGTTCCTTGGTGGTCACTCGCTGCTCAATCAGCAGGCGTTCATTATCGCGATGCAGTTGGGTGATTTCATCCTGGCGTACGAGTGCGCTTTGCTGAGCCTGGCGCAATTCGGCTTGAACCTGCTGCAGCTGGCCTTCATGGCGACGCTGCTCTTGCTCGCGCTGTTCCTTTATCGCGTTGCGGTAATGCTCAAGCGCGTCGCGTGCGTGCAGGTGTTTCTCTTCCAGTGAGCGAATCTGTTCGTCCTTGTCGTTGATCCGCAACTCGTAATCACTGCACGCCTGGCTCAACCCGGCGTTACGGGTTTGCTCGGTTTGCAGGCTGGTGCTGACGGTTTGCAGCGCAGCGCTTTCTTCCGCCAGGGCTGCGGCCTGGATATCAAATTGCTGCTTGAGCTGAGTGTGTGCCTCTTCAAGCGCCTCAACCTGGGCGAGCAGGGCGGTTTTCTGCTGTTCGAATTGCGCCAGCGCCAAGTCAATCGGCTCCTGAGCCTTCTCTTTCAGGCGCTGGGCCAGACGTGCAACCAGCTCGCCTAGCTCGTCGTCAATCGGCGCCTCGGTAATGGTCAGCCGGGTTTCACTTTCGTCCAGCTCCTTCAAATAGCGATGAATAGTGGTTTTGGAACCGGTATTACCCATCTCGATCCGTACTGCGTCGATGCTGGGGTTTTCGCCGCGGGCAAGGATTGCCAAGCGTGCCGTTTGAACTACTGCTTTGTTTATGCCGCCGCGAGCCATGGAGTCTCCGTCGATTTAGTACTGTGGTACATGGTATGTATATACATACTTTAACACGTATAAAAAATCGTTGAAATTCATGATTTAACAGATGGGATATTGGCGTATTATCCCGTGTCATAACGGTTTTAACCGCCACTTCCCCTGACGGCAGTACGAAACGACACCCATGAGCGAGCTGGATCGATATCTCAACGCTGCGACCCGCGACAACACGCGCCGCAGCTACCGTGCGGCGATCGAGCACTTCGAAGTGAGTTGGGGAGGGTTTCTGCCGGCCACCAGCGACAGCGTGGCGCGTTATCTGGTGGCGCACGCCGGAGTGTTGGCGGTGAACACCTTGAAACTGCGGCTTTCGGCACTGGCGCAGTGGCATACCAGCCAGGGCTTTGCCGATCCGACGAAAGCGCCCGTGGTGCGCAAGGTGCTCAAGGGGATTCGTGCCGTGCATCCAGCGCGCGAGCGGCAGGCAGAGCCTTTGCAGCTACAGCATCTTGAGCAGGTCGTCACTTCACTGGCGCTTGAAGCAAGCCAGGCCAGCGAAAACCAGGACCAGCCCCGCTTGCTGCGCGCCAAGCGTGACACTGCGCTGGTCCTGCTGGGCTTTTGGCGGGGGTTTCGCAGTGATGAGCTGGTCCGATTAAGCATTGAGCACGTCCAGGCTGTGCCCGGCGCCGGGATCAGCCTGTACCTACCGCGTAGCAAAGGCGATCGGGAAAACCTGGGCAAGACATACCAGACGCCAGCGCTGCTGCGCCTGTGCCCGGTGCAAGCTTACAGCGACTGGCTCAGCGCCTCGGCGCTGGTTCGCGGCCCGGTCTTTCGCGGCATCGACCGTTGGGGCAACCTGGGCGAGGAGGGGCTGCATCCCAATAGTGTCATCCCATTATTGCGCCAGGCCCTGGAACGTGCAGGCATCCCCGCCGAGCAATACACCAGCCACTCCCTGCGGCGCGGCTTTGCCACCTGGGCCCATCGCAGTGGCTGGGACTTGAAGTCGCTGATGAGTTACGTCGGGTGGAACGACATGAAATCCGCCATGCGCTATGTTGAAGCGACGCCGTTTCTCGGCATGACCCTGGCCACCCAGCCGCTGATTTGAAATTTCTTCTATTAATACCGCCACTTGATAGAGAAAGCCAATCATCAGCATCAGGTTTGCCAATGGGCCATCGACCGAAAGAGTCGGTAGGATTCATCTCATCAACTTCTTAACCCCTGACGGAGAGTCAACGATGCCTATCATCAACAGCCAAGTAAAACCGTTTAAAGCCACCGCTTTCAAAAACGGCAGCTTCCTGGATGTGACCGACGCTGACCTGAAAGGCAAGTGGTCGGTAGTGTTCTTCTACCCAGCCGACTTTACCTTCGTTTGCCCAACCGAACTGGAAGACCTGGCTGACAACTACGCCGAATTCCAGAAACTGGGCGTCGAAATCTACAGCGTGTCCACCGACACCCATTTTGCCCACGCTGCCTGGCACAACACTTCGCCAGCCATCGGCAAAATCCAGTACACCATGATCGGTGACCCAACTCTGACCATCTCCCGCAACTTTGACGTGCTGATCGAAGAAGCTGGCTTGGCTGACCGCGGTACTTTCGTGATCAACCCGGAAGGTCAGATCAAGATCGTCGAACTGAACGACGGTGGTGTTGGCCGTGATGCTTCCGAGCTGCTGCGCAAGATCAAGGCTGCTCAATACGTCGCTGCCCACCCAGGCGAAGTGTGCCCAGCCAAGTGGAAAGAAGGCGAGGCCACTCTGGCTCCGTCCCTGGACCTGGTCGGCAAGATCTAAGTCTGTGAAGACGTATCAAGGGCGGGAATCCGCACTTAAGTAAGCTGCATCCGCCCTCAAAACGCCCGGGCGAGATTCGCTCGGGCGTTTTTTTGTCTGCAATAAACCGAATGAACAGGAAATCGCCCGTATGTTGGACGCCAATCTTAAAGCTCAGTTGAAGTCATACCTGGAACGGGTCACCCAGCCGATCGAGATCGTCGCCTCCCTCGACGACGGCGCGAAATCCCAGGAAATGCTTGCTCTTTTACAGGACGTCATCAGCCTCACCACGCTGATTACCCTGAAAACCGATGGCGATGATGCGCGCCGGCCATCGTTCTCCATCAACCGCCCGGGTGCCGATATCAGCCTGCGCTTCGCCGGCATCCCCATGGGTCATGAATTCACTTCGCTGGTGCTGGCTCTGTTGCAAGTCGGTGGCCACCCGTCGAAGGCCAGTGTCGAAGTGATTGAACAGATCCGCGCCCTTAAAGGTGAGTTCAGCTTCGAGACATACTTTTCGCTGTCGTGCCAGAACTGCCCGGACGTGGTCCAGGCCCTGAACCTGATGGCTGTGTTGAACCCCAATATCCGTCACGTGGCCATCGACGGCGCGCTGTTCCAGGCCGAAGTCGACGAGCGCCAGGTCATGGCGGTGCCCAGTGTCTACTTGAATGGGGTGAACTTCGGCCAGGGCCGCATGGGCCTGGAAGAAATTCTCGCCAAACTCGACACTAGCGGCCTCGAAAAAGCCGCCGAGAAAATCAGTGCCAAAGAGGCGTTCGATGTATTGGTTGTCGGCGGCGGCCCAGCCGGTTCCTCGGCGGCCATCTACGCAGCCCGTAAAGGTATCCGCACCGGTGTGGCGGCTGAACGTTTTGGTGGCCAGGTGCTGGACACCATGTCCATCGAGAACTTTATCTCGGTACAGGAAACCGAAGGGCCGAAACTGGCCAGTGCGTTGGAAGCGCATGTGCGTCAGTACGACGTGGACATCATGAACCTGCAGCGCGCCAGCAGCCTGGTGCCGGCGAAAAATGCCGGTGAGTTGCATGAGATTCGCTTCGAAAGCGGTGCGACCCTCAAGTCCAAGACCGTTATCCTGGCCACTGGCGCCCGCTGGAGAGAGATGGGTGTGCCGGGCGAGCAGGAATACAAGGCCAAGGGCGTGTGCTTCTGCCCGCACTGCGATGGGCCGCTGTTCAAGGGCAAGCGCGTTGCGGTGATCGGCGGCGGTAACTCCGGTGTGGAAGCGGCTATTGATCTGGCCGGGATCGTCAACCATGTCACGTTGCTTGAGTTTGACAGCAAGTTGCGCGCCGATGCGGTGCTGCAACGCAAGCTTTACAGCTTGCCGAACGTGGATGTGATTACCAGCGCGCTGACCAGCGAAGTCAAAGGCGATGGTCAGAAAGTCACCGGCCTTGCCTACAAGGATCGCGACAGTGGTGAGTTCAAGACTATCGACCTGGAAGGTATCTTCGTGCAGATCGGTTTGTTGCCCAACACCGACTGGCTCAAAGGCACGGTGGAGCTGACGCCTCGCGGCGAGATCATCGTGGATGCTCGTGGCGAGACTTCACTGCCGGGTGTATTTGCGGCCGGTGACGTCACTACCGTGCCCTACAAGCAGATCGTCATTGCGGTGGGCGAGGGTGCCAAGGCCTCCCTGAGTGCATTCGATCACTTGATTCGCACATCAGCCCCGGCATAAGTGACACGCGAAAAACCAAAAAAGCCCCATGAGCAATCATGGGGCTTTTTTATTCCTGCGTACTGCGCGAGACGCGCCGCGTGTTACATCGGCGCCGGCTGGATGATCTCGACCCAGTAACCATCCGGGTCCTTGATGAAGGCCAGGCTCTTCATGCGGCCATCCGTCAGGCGCTTCTGGAAATCGCAGCCCAGCGCTTCGAAACGCTCGCACGCAGCGACGATATCCGGTACCGAAATACAGATATGGCCAAAGCCACGCGGGTCGGTATTGCCGTTGTGATAGGCAAAGTCGGCGTCGTTTTCGGTGCCGTGGTTATGGGTCAGCTCAAGGATGCCCGGAATCGATTTCATCCACTGGGTGCGCTCGGCGGCGTCGGCCGGGATTTGGGCCTTGTCCACCAGGGCGAGGAAATACAGGCTGAATTCGGCTTCCGGGAAGTCGCGTTTTTCAACCAGGGAGAAACCCAGCACGCGGGTGTAGAAGTCCAGCGATTTGGTGATGTCCTTGACCCGCAACATGGTGTGGTTAAACACAAAATTTGCAGTGGCGGTGTCAGGTTGGGCAGTGACGCCCGGGAAGGTGTTCAGTTCGTGCAGGCTCATGGGCCCTCCAGAAAAAATGGGGCAAAGCGGTCCCTTGGCGTGCGGCAAGCATCCGTGCTGCCGGCTCATGATACGCAAGGGCTACCTGCCGCGCCAAATGAAAAAACGCACGCGGCCCTTGCGAGCGGCGGGTCCGGGGCCGCAAACTTTGCGGCTTGAACCCTGGGCGTTTTTCATAATGATCGAGTTTCGTAAATCGCTGTTGAGTACGTTGTGCCTGATGCTGGGGAGCCCGTTCGTATTGGCGGCCGACCCGGAGATTCATTGGCCCAGCGGCTGGCAGGTCGAAGAAGTCATACCTGACGACGAAGTCCCCGCGAAGGCTCAAACAGTGTCTCGCCAGCGCGCGATCAAAAATGATGAAAACGGCGCAACCCTGATGGTCATGGAGTTGACCGGCACGCCAATTGAAACCGGACATAAAGTTAATCTTCCAGGCGTGTTACTGGAAATGCGCAAATCGATTCAGAAAGATTTCGCCCAGGGCGGTTATCAAAGCGTGTGCAGCAAGATGCATCCTACGACACTGAGTCGCCTTGAAGCGTTGGAGACTACTTGCGTGATAACCGAAAATGGACGGCACGTGTTGTCACAAACATTAGTCGGCGCAGTGGATACAGATAAGGCCTATGTATTTTCTTACGCGGGCCAGGCGCAAGCCTACGAGGCGAGCAAAGACGAAGTCAGTTCGGTGCGCAACAGCCTGAAACTTTGAATCGACCCTTTTTAGTGGTTTTGAACAAAATGAACGGCTGGTTAAGTTCGCTTTCGAACCGTCAACTGCAAAAAAGCCCCGCATGTGCGGGGCTTTTTTTAGTGCGGGATGATTAACCGCGCAGCCAGGAATCTACCGTGGCAGCGCCGTACTCTTCTTTCCACGCTTTCAGGCCGCGGTGGTTGCCGCCTTTGGTCTCGATCAGCTCACCGGTATGCGGGTTGTGGTAAACCTTGACGACCCGTGCACGGCGCTGCTTTGGCGCTGCGGCGATGGTTGCACCCGCCTTGCGCGGGGCTGGATCAAGAATGGCGATGACATCGCGCAGACTTTTGCCGTAGCTGTCCATCAGCTTTTTGAGCTTTTCTTCGAATTCGATTTCTTTCTTCAAGCCTGCGTCATTCTTCAAGGATTCCAGCTGGGCCAGCTGCTCTTGAAGGGCTTTTTCTGCTGCGCGAAATTCGGCGAGTCTGGACAAAATCTGTACTCCAATAGTGTAGTGGCTGATATCAACTGCAGACAAAGCTATAAGCCAGAAACGTTAACACGACGTCAACGAAGAAGACCCTTCTGCGAGTTCTGCACAGGCAGAAAAATTGTAGTAGTTAATCCCTCTGGAGTAAATCATGTCTTCTGTCCAAATAACAATCTTTCATCGGTTGCCTAACGATTTAATGAACTCATCGCAGGGTAGCGGCTTGCCGAACAGGTAACCTTGTAAGAAATCCACACCTTGGGCGACGAGGTATTCACACTGTTCTGCTGTTTCCACGCCTTCGGCAACAATGCCAAGGTCAAGCTTGGCTGACAGTTCTATGATGCTGTCCAGAATATGCCGTGACAGTGCATCCACACCGATCATGGCGACAAAGCTCTGATCAATCTTCAAGTAGTCGACATTGAAGTTGCGCAAGTAACCGAGGCTGGAATGGCCGGTGCCGAAGTCATCGATCGCGATCATCACCCCCAACTGATGCAGGGCGTCAAACAGGCTGCGGGTGGTTTCGGTGGGCTCGATCAGTTCGCGTTCGGTCAGCTCCAGTACCAAGGTGACCTGGCCGGGCGGGAAGGCTGCGAGAAACTCCTGGCAATCGTTCACCAGTTCGAGGTCCTGGCAATGCCGCGCGGTAATGTTCACGCCAATATGAAAACCGGGGTTGAAGCGTTCGGCATGGGGCGCCAGTTGCGCGGCGGTCTGGCGCAGCAGGGCGCGGGTCATCGGCACGATGAGGCCGGAGTCTTCGGCCAGGGGAATAAACAAATCTGGCCGCACCAGGCCCTCTTTAGGATGTTTCCAGCGCATCAGCACTTCGCAACCGGCCCACTGACGCGTATCACCGCGCACCACGGGTTGGAAGTACGGGATAAATTCGTTGGCGCTTAATGCACGTTGCAGTTCGTGGGTGGGTGCCGACGAGCGTTTTTGCAGCCAATGGGCGAGGATGCCAGCCAGCAAACCAAAGAACGCCACCAGGCTGAACACCGCCGGATAGCGGGCCTGCATATAACGCCAGGTTTCCCCGGCAGGCATCCCGGCCTCGACGCTGTAGTGATAGCGCGCCGACGCCAGGTGATGATGCGCCACGACGAACACGGGCACTGCGTCGTTATGCACTTTGCCGTCGGCATCCAGCCAATTGGGCCCGACTTGCAGCACCAAATAGGCGTAACGACTGATCAGGCGCAAGGCATTGGTGAGGTGGTAGCTGTCGATCGAGGCAAACGCGCCTTGCTCACCCTCCACCAGGCGGTAAACCAGTAACGCAGTATCTGGCGTGACAGGGTTGCCATTCATCAACCACAACCGGCCATCCACATAGTCGTCCGGGTTGACCGGCGATTGGTAGTCGCCGCCAAACAGTGAGCTGCAATAAATGTTTTTCTGCCAGGACAACGTGGTGGCGCGTACGAACGGCCGGCGCGTGACCTGTTCGCGCAGCGCCAGTTTCGCCGCGTTATCGCACGGCTTGCCTGCCAATGGCAGCAAATCCCGGGCGGCGAGGGCGGTATTGTCGAGCATCAAATCGAACTGGCGCACTGCTTCCTGAGCCGTTTGTGTGGTGCTTTGTTCAAGTGTGCGTTCAGCTTGCCAGTAAAGAATCGCGACCCCCAGCAGAATCGGGAGCAGTCCACAGGTTGCGCTGATGACGTAACGTGTGGCTCGGCCTCGTGGGCCTTTGGAGGTCAGGGGCATAGGGACAGTCAGTCGCTGAAAAAAGAAGGGTATGTGCCGATGATAGATGGCATTGCCCAAGTACGCTCGCTACCTATTGTTGATTCTGGGCTGTGGGCCCATTCACGCGTGTCCCGGGTGCTCAACCAGCCGGCGCGCTTGCTACAAACCTCTTGCACGAAGCAGGGCAATGGGGATTTGATAAGAGTACGGACAAATCTGTTTACGCTGTGTAGAATCGGTTTACGCATACAAGAATATGGACTTGCGCTCACGCAAGCCTCGGCCGTCAGAGACTGATGACACCATGAAGCTACTCGGCTCCCCCCTCATCTTTGGTGACTTCCTCGCCCGCAGCGTGCGGGGTCTTTCCTGTGCGCCACCCTCGAACCTCATCCTTGCTCGCAACTGATCAATTGCTACCTACAAGAATGATGAGGCATCGAAATGACCGACCAATATGAAAACCCGATGGGCCTGATGGGCTTTGAATTTATCGAATTCGCATCGCCGACGCCTGGCACGCTGGAGCCGATCTTCGAGATCATGGGCTTCACCAAGGTGGCGACCCACCGTTCCAAGGACGTGCACCTGTATCGCCAGGGCGAGATCAACCTGATCCTCAACAACGAACCCGGCAGTCTCGCCGCCTACTTCGCGGCCGAACATGGGCCGTCGGTGTGCGGCATGGCATTCCGCGTCAAGGACTCGCAAAAAGCCTACAACCGGGCCCTGGAACTGGGCGCCCAGCCGATTCATATTGAAACCGGGCCGATGGAACTGAACCTGCCGGCGATCAAGGGTATCGGCGGTTCGCCGCTGTACCTGATCGACCGCTTCGGCGAAGGTAACTCGATCTATGACATCGATTTCGTCTATCTCGAAGGCGTTGACCGCAATCCGGTAGGCGCCGGCCTCAAGGTCATCGACCACCTGACCCATAACGTCTATCGCGGACGCATGATCTACTGGGCCAACTTCTACGAAAAACTGTTCAACTTCCGCGAAGCGCGCTATTTCGACATCAAGGGCGAATACACTGGCCTGACCTCCAAAGCCATGAGCGCACCGGATGGCAAGATCCGCATCCCGTTGAACGAAGAATCATCCAAGGGCGCCGGGCAGATCGAAGAGTTCCTGATGCAGTTCAACGGCGAGGGCATCCAGCACGTGGCGTTCCTCACCGACGACCTGGTCAAAACCTGGGACGCGTTGAAGAAGATCGGCATGCGTTTTATGACCGCACCGCCAGACACTTACTACGAAATGCTGGAAGGCCGCCTGCCGAACCACGGCGAGCCGGTAGACCAGTTGCAATCGCGTGGCATCCTGCTGGATGGTTCCTCGATTGCAGGCGATAAGCGCCTGCTTTTGCAGATCTTCTCGGAAACCCTGATGGGGCCGGTGTTCTTCGAGTTCATTCAGCGCAAGGGCGACGATGGATTTGGCGAAGGCAATTTCAAGGCACTGTTCGAGTCGATTGAGCGCGACCAGGTGCGTCGTGGCGTACTGACTGCCGAGTAATTCAATGGATAACGAAAAAACCCGGTTTTTACCGGGTTTTTTTGTGTCGGTTATATCGGGTTGTAATTGCCGGGCGGTGAAATAGGAACAAATGGTTTTTCAAATATCACACAGAGGCGAGGAGCGCAGAAAAACCTGCGCTTCCATTCCGAAGAGGTCCGCTTATGAATGTGAATTGTCCTACCCCTCAACGCCCGATCGAGCCCAGCCTACCAGCGGAACAGACCGAGCCAGTTCGCTATGTGCGTTCATCCGATGATGCAGACCTGGTCAATCAGGCGCGTAAGAAGTTTCTGGATGATGGCGAAACCGAGTTCCTGGGCGACACCCTCAGTGCCGAGGGTTATCAGTTGGTGAAGGCTGTGGTCTCACCCAACAAACCGGGTGCGCCCGGAGTGCAGGTCTCGACATTCGCGGTTGATGGCGCCCAGTCCAATGACATGATGGTGATCAAGCGGGTGCCGCCTACCGAAGATGGGCCTAATCTCGTCCTGTATATGCCGGAAGATGACGTGACCTCGTTTCATGAGTTCAAGGATGCAGAGGAAATGACGGCCTGGCTCAAGGACGTAGCCAATGACCCGACTGAGCGAAAGCGATTTACCCAGCATTTTTCCAATCCTGAAGCACCCAAACAGCAGGAACGGGTCAACAAGCAGTTCGGCGAGTTCGCGGCTGGCGATATTAATGCGGTCGTGGGTAGTTTCGGCCATGAGCGGGGGGATATTTTCGAGCGGTTGAACAAAGACGCCTCGGTCCCACCCGCTCAGGTCGACGGGCTGGTGCGAACGCAGCTCTATAAACTGGAACCAGATGGAAAGGCGTTTTATGTCGGGTATCGGCCAGATGGAGAAGCCATCGTCTATAGCTACGACGCTTATGGAAACTTGCAAGGCGGCGGCCAAAAAAAGGACGCCAAGGCGAGGAGATTTTATTTCGTCCAAAACGGGTTGAACCAAAACAAACCGCTTGAACCCATGACCTTCAACGAGTTCCGCAAGAAAATAACCAGTGTCTCCCTGGACAACGTGCGCGCTAATGACCTAATGGGTCTTTACGACGAGTTCCTGAAGCAACTCAGAAGTCCTGGGCATGGCCTCGCCACCGCGTTGAAAGCGCTGGGTCTTTCTGACAACGTGGCGAATTCCATCGAAACCATCCTGAAAGACCCCATCAAAGGAACGCTGCTTGAATTGAATCACGACAATCGTGTCGGCAAGGTGTTTGGTGTTGATAAGGCAGAGATGGATGCCAACTTGGAAAGGGTGGGCAGTCAAATCCAGAGCAACATCCCCCATTACGGTAAGTGGAGGAAAAGGTTGGAGAACACAGCCGACGTCATTGAACAAAGCGTAGGTACGCCTGAATTACCGACGACCGAAGTCAGGACCTGACTCGACAGAGGGGAATGGATACCCCACGCCATTGCGCCACTTCCATCCAGCCACTCAAGCTCGGTGTTGACGCACTAGATGTTTGAACCCTTCATACACCAGGACCATCACCGCCAGCCAGATCGGGATATAGGTCAGCCATTGCCCGCCTTGGATGCCTTCGCCCAACAGCAGTGCCACCGCCAGCAGCAGCACCGGTTCTACGTAGCTCAGCAGCCCGAACAGGCTGAAGGCCAGCAAGCGACTGGCAATGATGTAGCTCACCAGCGCCGAAGCGCTGATCAAGCCCAGCATCGGAATCAACCCGTATAGCTTGGGATGCACATCGAGCACCGCAAAACCCTGTTCGCCGCTCTGCACAAACCACCAGGCCACCGGCAGCATCAGCGCCATATCCAGCCACAGCCCGCCCAAATGATCGGTGGTCAGGTATTTGCGCACCACGAAATACACCGGGTAGCCTATGATCACCACCAGCGTTGCCCAGGAAAAACCACCAGCCTGATACAACTCGTTCAGTACGCCCAGCGCGGCAAACACCACGGCGATCTGTTGCAACCGTGACAACCGCTCGCCATAGACCAGGCGCCCGGTGAGCACCATGGTCAGCGGCAGCAGGAAGTACCCCACGGACACGTCCAGGCTGCGCCCATTCAGCGGCGCCCACATAAACAGCCACAACTGCACGCCGAGCAAGGCAGAAGACACCAGCACCCCGGCGATCAGGCGCGGCTTGGCCGCCAACATCCGCAACAGTTCCCACACCCGCCGCCACTCGCCGCTGACGATCATGAACACCGTCATGCACGGTACTGTAAGCAACATGCGCCAGCCGAAAATCTCCAGACCACTCAACGGTGTGAGCAGTGACGTGAAGTAATACATCACGGCAAACAACACCGAGGCCAAGACCGATAACACCACACCTTTAGACACACTGTCCTCGCGAAAGCCGATTCATATCCAGTTCCAGGAGGGGAGTATGGCGTTTTTTGCGAGAAATAGAATGCGGGCGGGAGTTTGCTTCCACCCACATTTCAATCTCCATGCTATCAGGCAGATTTCAGTCCGCTCGCAACGCCACGCGGCCGGAAACAAAATGGCCCAGGTCGTTGAACCCCGGAGTGGACGAGTGCCCGGGCGTGACCAGCGAATCAATGAAGGCCTCATCCTCAGGCGTGATGTTTACGTTCAGCGCGTGAGTGTAGGCATCCCACTGCGCCTCGGTACGCGGCCCCACAATCGCCGAACTCACTGCCGCGTTGTTCAGCACCCAGGCAATTGCGAACTCTACAATCCCCACGCCACGTCCCTGGGTGTATTGCTGGATCAACTGGGCGATGCGTAGCGACTCCACCCGCCATTCGGTTTCCAGGATGCGCTTGTCCTGGCGCGCGGCACGGCTGCCTGGCTCGGGTGTAACGTCAGGTGCGTACTTGCCACTGAGCACCCCACGTGCCAGCGGGCTGTAAGGCACTACACCCAAACCATAGGCTGCCGCCGCTGTGATTTGCTCGACCTCGGCCTGGCGGTTGACGATGTTATACAGCGGCTGGCTGATAATGGGTTTATCTACCCCCAGGCGCTCGGCCACGCGAATCACTTCAGCGATGCGCCAACCGCGATAATTGGACAGGCCCCAGTAGCGGATCTTGCCTTGGCGGATCAGGTCGCCAATGGCCGACACGGTTACCTCCAAAGGCGTGTCGTGATCTTCACGGTGCAGATAGTAGATGTCCAGGTAATCGGTATCCAGGCGCGCAAGGCTGGCTTCCAACGCATTGAAGATGCGCTTGCGGTTCAGCCCGCTGCGGTTGGGCAAACCATCGGCGGGGCCGAAGCCGACCTTGGTGGCCAGCACCCAATCCTGGCGATTGCGCGCAATGGCTTCGCCAACGATCTCTTCGGAGCGCCCGCCGGTGTAGACGTCGGCGGTGTCGATAAAATTGATACCCTGGTCCCAGGCCTTGTCGATGATACGCAGCGAGTCTTCGGTGCTGGTTTGTTCGCCAAACATCATGGTGCCGAGCGTCAGTGCGCTGACTTTCAACCCGGACTGGCCCAATGTGCGGTAAATCATGCAAAGCTCCTCATTGCAGGCAAATGTGAGTCATGCAATACCAGACCCGACGGCTCTGGAACAAGCCCTGGGCGCATTTCTTCATCCGCGCAGCAATGTCTGGCAGCGGGCCTGTAAAAAACGATGCAGCACTTTCACCCGCTCCGATACTTGCAGACGGTGAGGGCACATCAGGTTGAACGGCGTGGGTTCGCCTTGCCAGTCGGGAAGCAGCGGCACCAGCCGCCCGGCCTGGATGTCTCGGGCCACATCCAGGTTGGCTTTATAGGCAATGCCATGGCCGGCCAGCGCCCAGCGCCGAACGATTTCGCCGTCATCGCTGAGGTAGTCGCCGCTGACTTCGACCTCCTGCAGCAGTGTGCCCTGGCGGAAATACCAGGTGCTATTGGCCTGCCCGCGGCGCATGTAGCGCAGCGTACTGTGCTGCGCCAAATCTGCAGGCACCTGCGGTGCACCGTAGCGCGCCAGGTAGTCGGGGCTGGCGCAGACGATGCGCTGGTGGCCGGGCACCACCGGCAGCGCCACCAGGCTGGAATCCCTCGGCACGCCAAAGCGCAGGGCGATATCGACGGTGTCACGAAACAAATCGGCATTGCTGTCGTTGAGTAACAATTGCAGGCGGATGTTCGGATGCTCGAGCTTGAACTCATCCAGCCAGCCCAGCAGCACATTGCGGCCAAAGTCCGAGGGAGCGGCCAATTGCAATAAACCACTGAGGCTTTGGCCTTGTTGCTTGATGGCATGTTCGCCTTCGGACAGGGCTTCCAGCGCCACTCGCACGCTGTCCAGATAACGCCGGCCTTCTTCGGTCAGGCGCATGCTGCGGGTGGAGCGGGCAAGTAGTCGGATGCCGAGCCGGGTTTCAAGACGCTTGAGGGCAATACTGGCCGCTGCTGGGGTAAGGCCGAGGCTACGGGCGGCAGCGGTCAGGCTACCGGTGTCGGCGCTGCGCACAAAGACTTCAAGGTCGAGAATCGAGCCCATTGATAAAAATCCTTTAAAGATCTTGTCGTTTTACCCGGATTTTTCACCGATTGCCAAGCTGTGAAGATGAAGGCTCACTTTCTTATCCAGGTAGTTTTCACATGGTCTCTTCTCTGAGCGGTAAAACCGTCATCGTTATTGGCGGCAGCAGCGGTATCGGCGCGGCAGTGGCCCAGGCGGCCATCGCTCGCGGCGCGCACGTGGTGCTGGCCGGGCGTCGCTTGACCTCCGGCATCGAGAACGGCGTACGCAGCGAACCGGTGGACGTCACCGATAGCGCGTCGTTGCAGCGATTGTTCGAAACGGTGGGGCATTTTGACCACCTGGTCTACACCTCGGGCCCTTCGGTGCGGGCCAAGCCCCTGATCGAAACCGACCTTGACGAAGCCCAGGAAAATTTCAATGTGAAACTCTGGGGCGCGCTGCGTGCGATTCAACAGGCGCTGCCGTTCCTGAATGAACACGGCAGCATCAGCCTGACTTCCGGTCAGTTGGGGCGCAAGCTGGCACCGGGGCAGTTCATCAAGACCGGCATCAACGCTGCGACCGAAGCATTGGGCAAGCAACTGGCCAAGGAACTGGCGCCACGTCGAGTCAATGTCATCAGCCCGGGCGTGATTGACACCCCGGCCTATGCCGGGTTGGCGCAAAAGCAGCGCGTGGCGATGTTTGCCAACGCAGGCGGGGCATTGCCGGTTGGCCGGGTAGGGCAGGCTGAAGACGTGGCGGCGGGGTATGTGCTGGCCATGGAGAACAGCTTTATAACGGGAAGCATCATCGACATCGACGGCGGCGGGCAGCTGTAACCGCCCACCGCCGGTGCCCTTTGGTTAATGACGGGCCTTGTCCAGTGTAAACGTCCCTATGGCAGTAAACTCAGGCCCGTCATTTCTTCGAAAGGAACAGGCAAACTCACCCGAGCCATGCTCGTCAGTGACTTCTTCGTTCAGTTTCAGCACCCCAGCATGGGCTGTCACCGTCCCATAAGTGTCGAGTCGTTGAAACTGAACGCGGACGTCATTATTGCCGGCCAGGTCATGGATCAATCCCTTCGCGTCGTTATAGACCACGATGGCAAAAATATTCCGAGTCCGCGGCAAGCCGTCATCGTAATAGTCGCCCATGAAGATTCGGCGATCCGGGCGGTGGCCCCCGAAGTCGGAGCTATCAATCCGCAGGTCGGTTTTGAACGAGTAAGAACCCGGTAGCGGCCCACCCTCGAAAGTCAGGTCCAGTTCACCCTTGGCCGGATACTGGGCGCTGTGAACCATTGACACGCCTGTCAGGTCGACATCACCTTTTGTCAGCGTTATTTGTTTATCGCTACCAAACTGCGCTTTACCCGAGAAAGACGCCTGCATCCGTTCACCGTCGAATGACACTGTTATCTCCCCAGCAGTTGCCCAATAGGGAGAAATGCCCGAGTTTTCATACGCAGAAAAGAGCAACCTGGCGTGCCCATCGGCAAAGCTATAGCTGTGTTCGGTCCCGTCACTCGGTAGCTCAGCGGGAAGATAAATATCAATGCCATAAAAATGGTTGGGCTCTGGAGAGAGACGTTTTGTCGCCACCAAATGCCATATTCCATTTGGCTCCTGGTACATATCCATTTTATCCGCGTCACCTTGGAAGGTCAGGTTGTGCGCGCCTGCTACTGTGACTGTTAACTTACCTTGGGTGCCCTGTGCTGTTTTACTGATCATCTCGATAGCCCTTCAAGAAGTGAAATGAATTCACAGTGAAGGCTAAATGCGATCCAAAAATTTGAATACTGTCAAAAGTGACAGGTATAAAAAGCAAGCCTTTAATTCCATTCAAGGCAGCGTGTGCCGACGCAAACACCCTCACGCCTTCCAAGAGCATCTGCGCCGTCCCATGGAGGTTAAACCTTGAGCGCACGCGTCATCCGCAAAGCCAACATACTCCCACCCACAATCACCGCCGCCAGCAGGTACAACGCCACATCGGTTGAACCAGTGGCATCTTTCACAAAACCGACGATATACGGGCTGAGAAACCCCGCCATCTGCCCCATGGAGTTGATCAACGCCAAGCCACCCGCTGCGGCACCGGCACTGAGCATGGCGGTGGGCACCGGCCAGAACATTGGCAGGCCGGTAAGTGCACCCATGGTGGCGATGGTCAAGCCAAGGATGGCGATGGCCGGGGTGGTGGCGAAGTTAACCGCAATCACCAGGCCGATGGCGCCCATCAGCATCGGCACTACCAAGTGCCAGCGGCGTTCCTTGCGCAAGTCAGCGGAGCGGCCCACCAGCAGCATGAACACCGCCGCCAGCAAATAGGGGATCGCGCTGAGCCAGCCGATCACCAGGTTGTCGCTGAACCCCAGGTTCTTGATGATCGAAGGCAGCCAGAAGTTGATCGCATACACGCCGCTCTGGATGCAGAAGTAGATCAGGCCGAACGCCCAGATCGCCGGGTTCTTGAAGACTTCGGCCAGCGAATCGCTGGTGGTTGCGGGCTTGTTCGCCAGGTCCGTGGCCTGGTCGGCTTCCAACACTGCGCGCTCATGGGGCTTGAGCCACTTGGTATTGGCGAAGCTGTCACTGAGCAGAAAGTAGGCGAGGGCGCCGAGGATCACAGTCGGGATGCCCTGCAGCAGGAACATCCACTGCCAGCCCGCCAGGCCACCTTGGCCGGCTGCGAAGTGGTTGAGGATCCACCCAGAGAACGGGCTGCCGAGCAAGCCGGACACCGGGATTGCCGACATGAACAGCGCCATGATCCGCCCACGGCGGAAGGTCGGGAACCACTGCGAGAGGTACAGCACCACGCCGGGGAAGAAGCCGGCTTCAGCGGCACCGGTAAACAGGCGTAAGGTGTAGAAATGCGTCGGCGTGGTCACAAACAGCAAGCAGGTAGACAGCGTCCCCCACACGATCATCATCAACGCGATCCAGCGCCGTGGGCCGAACCGGGTGAGTGCCAGGTTGCTCGGCACGCCGCACAGCACGTAGCCGATAAAGAAAATCCCGGCGCCCAGGCCGTACACGGTTTCGCTGAACTTCAACGCATCGAGCATCTGCAGCTTGGCAAAGCCAACGTTTACCCGGTCGAGGTAATTGAACAGGTAGCAGATAAAGATGAAGGGGATCAGGCGCAGGGTGATGCGCTTGTAGATGGCGTTTTTATCGTCATCGCTGGCCAGTGCTGCAGTGGCGCTCTGTGGCATGGGATTCTCTCTTTATTATGATTTTTCGCGGCGCGAGGGTAACGTTGACCGCCCCAACAGTCTCGGCGACGTAATGGGCGACTGTCTTTGTGCCGGCGCACAGCGAAGCCGCCTTTGCGCTGTGCCGGTGAACAACCCGTCTTTTCAGGAAATTAGCCCCATGTTCGAGTTGGATCATGACTTGGCGCAGGAGATTGTCGATCGCACCATGGCAATCCTGCCGTATAACGTCAACGTCATGGACAGCCAGGGCCTGATCCTCGGCAGCGGTGAGCCGGAGCGTATCAATACTCGTCACGAAGGGGCGCAGTTGGTCCTGGCCAATGGCCGGGTGGTGGAAATCGACGGGCAGACCGCCAAGCATCTCAAGGGCGTGCAACCGGGCATTAACCTGCCGCTTATGCACGATCAGCGGCTGATCGGCGTGCTGGGCATTACCGGCGAACCCGATGGCCTGCGCACCTATGCCGAACTGGTGCGTATGACGGCTGAAATGTTGGTCAGCCACCGCCATCAGCAAGCTGAGCAGCAATGGCGACGCCAGCGTTGCGATGATTTGCTGGCCTTGCTGCTGGCCGACAATGGCGACTCCCCCCGCCTGGTGGACGAAGCCCGGCAACTGGGCCTCAAACCGCATCTGGCGCGCACGCCATACCTGTTCGAACTGGGCCCGGGCCAATCGGCAGAAGCCTTGAGTGCCTGGCTTACCAGCCGCTATCCCGACAGTTGGTGCGTCAGCCCTGCGCAGTTCTCCCTGCTGTGGTGCCGGCCTGCCGCTATGCAGGTCGATAATCCGCGTTTGCTGGAAAAGCTCGACGGCCTGGGTTGGAATATCCTGCGTGTTGCGGTTGGCGGGCAAGCGGATGGCTTGCCAGGGCTGCGCCGCTGTTACCGCAGGGTCAGTGATCTACTTGCCTATGGCCGCGATCTCCTGCCGCAAACACGCCTATTGACCCTCACCCGTTATCGTCTGCCGGTCATGCTCTGGCGTCATCGCAACGACGATGCGCTGGACGAGCTGCTCAACCCATTGCGCAAGGTGCTGGCCAAGGATAGCAATGGGCAACTGCTGGCGACCTTGCGCAGTTGGTGCGAGCACGACGGGCAAAGCCAGGCGTGTGCCGATGCCTTGGGCATCCACCGCAACAGCTTGCGTTACCGCATGGAGCGTATTGCCGAACTCAGCGGCGTCGACCCGCTGACCCTCGACGGTATGCTTACCTTATACCTGGGCGTGCAGTTGTTGCCTCAGCCTCTGGAGGCGCAGGCTTTGTAGAAATGACCAACAAACCCCACCTGCACTTGTGCATCGGACCGGCGTCATTGCCCAGGCCAACTGGCAGCATGGGCATTATAAAAACCGGAGAAAGCCCATCATGAAGATCATCATCGCCCCCGACTCGTTCAAGGACAGCCTCAGTGCCGCAGGCACGGCCCAGGCCATTGCCGAAGGGTTGGCCCAGGTCTGGCCGGATGCGCAGTTGGTCGAATGCCCGATGGCCGATGGCGGTGAGGGCACGGTGGATGCGGTACTTGCCGCGTGCAATGGCCAGTTGCGCCGACAAACCGTGCGAGGCCCACTGGGAGACGAAGTCGAGGCGCGTTGGGGCTGGTTGGCCGACAGCCATACCGCGATTATCGAGATGGCCGAGGCCAGTGGTTTGCAACTGGTCGCGCCCGGCCAGCGCGACGCGTGTTCGACGACAACATATGGCACCGGAGAGTTGATCTGCGCCGCCCTGGATGCGGGGGCGCAGCGAATTATCCTGGCGATTGGCGGCAGTGCTACCAACGATGGCGGGGCTGGTGCGATGCAGGCCCTGGGTGTGCAACTTTTTGACGCAGAAAGTCAGCCGCTGTCCCCAGGTGGGCTGGCGTTGGCGCGCCTGGCGCGTACTAGCCTTGAAACGCTCGACCCGCGTTTGGCGCAGGTGCGTTTTGAGATCGCTGCTGACGTCAATAACCCCCTGTGCGGTCCTCACGGTGCCTCAGCGATTTTCGGCCCGCAGAAAGGTGCGAGTCCCGAGCAGGTGGCACAACTGGACGCCGCCCTTGACCATTTCGCCCACCACTGCGCCCAGGTGCTGCCCAAGGATGTGCGCGACGAACCCGGCAGTGGTGCTGCCGGTGGTCTGGGCTTCGCCGCCAAGGCATTCCTCGGTGCGCAATTTCGTCCGGGCGTGGAGGTGGTCGCCGAACTGGTCGGCCTCGAAGACGCCGTACGCGGCGCCGACCTGGTCATCACCGGCGAAGGCCGCTTCGACGCTCAGACCCTGCGCGGCAAGACCCCGTTCGGGGTTGCGCGCATCGCCAGCCAGCACGGCGTACCGGTCATTGTGATCGCAGGCACCTTGGGCGACGGTTACGAGCAGATGTATGCCCACGGTGTGGATGCAGCATTTGCCCTACCGTCGGGACCAATGAGCCTGGAGCAAGCCTGCAGCGAGGCGCCACGCCTGTTGCGCGAGCGCGCCGCGGATATTGCGCGGGTGTGGCGCCTTGCTGCTAATCGCTGACCCCCTGCGCCAACCGCTCCACCCACTGCTCCTGAAACGCTTGCAGCGCCGCACCGGGTTGCTGCAATTGCACAAACTCCAGCATTGGGTCTTGCACCGCGGTGCGCACGCCGCTTAATTCCTCCAGAGTCGCCAACCCGCAAAACGGTACGTAGGCTTCGCTGTAACCGCCTTCATGCACCAGCACCAGGCGGCCCTGGCACAAACGCTCGGCAGCCTGGCGCAGGCTGCGGGTCATCAGCCGGAACGATTCGCTGTGCAGCAACATGCGCGCCAGTGGGTCGACGGCATTGGCGTCATAGCCGCAGGCGATGATGATCAACTCTGGCTCGAAACGCTCCAGGGCGGGCAGCACAATGCGTTCCATCGTATGCGCATAGGTTGCGTGACCACTGCCCGGCGGCAGCGGGATATTGATGTTGGCGCCCAGGCCGGCACCCCGGCCACGATCCCGTTCGCCGCTGTAGCCCGGTGGGTAGCAAGCGTCCTGGTGCAGTGAAACCGTCAACACATCGGCGCGCTCCTCGAAGATTGATTGCGTGCCGTTACCGTGGTGCACGTCCCAGTCGATCACAGCGACTTTGCCGAGCCCGTTATGGACCTTGGCCGCTTCGATGGCAATGGCAATATTGGCGAGAAAGCAGAAGCCCATGGCGCTGTCTGCCAGGCAGTGATGCCCAGGCGGCCGAGACAGGGAATAGGCATTGTGCGCCTGCCCCTTGAGCACCGTGTCTACGGCGGCGATGGTCAAGCCTGCAGACAGTTTCGCGATCTCGTAGCTGCCCGGCCCAATCGGCGCCTGCGGGCCGAGCTCGCCGCCGCCAGCATCGCTCAGGGCCTTGAAGCGTTGCAGATAAGCGCTGCTGTGCACCCGTAGCAGGTCTGCTTCACTGGCCGGCGGTGCGCTAAGCAGGTGCAGATGACGCGTCAATCCAGACACATCCAACAAGCTTTTCAAGCGACGTTTGGTCTCCGGGGATTCGGCATGACCGCTGCCAGCCGGCGGCTGTACCCAGCCGCCTACGGGCAATGTCAGCGCGTGCGCACCTGCGCTGTGCCACAGGCTCATTTCATCGAAGAAAAATGCGGTGGTTCGGTTCATACCGGCTCCAGTTCGGTGAGGTGATTGGGACGGCTGGTGAAGATCATCACCAGGGAAAGCAACGTGATGACGGCAGCGCCCAGCAGCAGGAGGGTGAACCCGCCGCTGGCCTCGATCAGGCGGCCGGCAATCGCCGGGCCGATGGCCAGGCCACCGCCGATCACCAGGTTGGAGGCGTTCATGAGTTTGCCGCTGTGATCAAGATCGGCCAGGCAGGCCAGCACCAACGGCAGGATGAACGTCCAGGTGAACTTGAACAGCAGCGCCGCCAGGGCAAAACGCAGCAGCGCTGGCTCGCCGAGCAAAAGCAGCACAGCCGCCACCATCAGCGCATAACCCCCGAGCAACAGCATTGCTCGGGGCAGTCGCCTGCCAATCAGCGACGCGCTCGCGGCGCCGGCAATGCCCATTACGGTTGCGATGGCGAGTACCTCACCACTGTGTTGTGGGGAAATCCCGACACGGGCGCCCAAGGCACCGATAAAGGTCCAGACACCGCCCAGGCTGATGTAAAAGGCCAGGACTGCGCCGACCCCCAGCACGGCTTTCCAGCGTGAGCCAGGCAATGAAGGGCCGCGGTTTGCCGGTGCCGTGGCATTGCCAGCGGGAAACGCCCGGGCCAGAGGCAGCAACAGGGTCATCAAGCCCGCCAGGATCAGGTAGCAGGCGTTCAGTCCAAACCGCTCGAACAAGCCCGGCAGTACGATCAGCCCGAGTGCACCGACGACTAATTGGCCCATCACCCACAGCCCGTAGACACGGCTGGGATTGGCGGTAGTGGCGGCGCTGGCCAGGCAGAGGATCATCAATGAGCCGCCGGCCAGGGCGCTGGCACAGCGCAGCGCCAGTAACGCTGCATAGGTTTCGGCGTGCATCGACAACAGATTGGCCACGATAAATAGCAGCGCTGCAATCAGGGCCGCGGCGCGCCAGTCAACCCGCTTGAGCCACCACCAGGCAGGCAAGGTCGCCAGGCTCATCGCGCCCAGCTCCACGGAAAACAAATCGCCGATGCGTGCCGGGCTCAGTTGCCATTCGCTGGCCAACTGCGCGGCCACGGCGGGTGCGGTCATCAGGATGGTTGGGGTGATGGCGGCAAACAGCACGATTGCCGCCAGCCGTGCCTTTGCCGCAGAGGGTTGAGTAGGCATTTTCAAACTCCAGGAATGGGGATCAGAACACATGGACCAGACGCAGCAATGCCTCGGTCCCGGCATAGCCGTTGGAAGCAGCGACGTTTTGCGAAAGGCTGACCATCAGTTGGTTCTGGGTGTCGAGCCAATGCCCCAGTTCCAGGCCCAGTTGCGTGTAGCGTTTGTGGGTATCGTCGATACGGCGATTGTTGATGCGCAGCGCACCACCATCCGCCTGGATCAGGCGCAGTGCCCCGTAAGTGGCGGCGCTGAAGTCATAGGACGCGAAGGCTTGCAGGCGATACAGCGGGGCTTGCTTGAGTTCGCTGCCAAAATAGTCGTCATTCTTGGCGTAAAACTGGGCTTCGAGGTTGGCTTCCAGCACCCAGTTATCGCCGATGCCCTGGGTGTAGTTGTAGACAAAGGTGGCGCCCCAACGGTTGGCACCCGGGGACACATCCGGGTTCTGGCTGTGGTACTCACCTAGAGGCACGGTGATCAGGCTCAACAGGCCGCTGTAGGTGCGCGATGCCGGGTCGTTGATGAAAAACAGCGTGCCGCCCACTTGTGGATCGCCCAGGCCGCGCTCGCGGGTGCGCTGCTCAGTGCCGGGCAAGCGCGCCGTAATGTCGGCAAATGGCAGGATGAACTGCGGCGTACACAGCGTGCCGCAGGCGTCGGTGAAATACACCTGGCGGTAGGCCAGGGCGTTGACCTTGAGGTCGGCCTTGCCGGTGCTGTCGGCGGGCCCATGGAAATCGCCGGCACGGGTGGCGGGCAGGTACACCACCCCCAGGCTGGTGCCCGCCGGTGCGCCAAAAAAGTCCCGGGCGTTAAGGTCGGCAGCCTGGCTGTCGAGGCTGAGCAGCGTGCCGCCAAGCAGCACTGTGATCTTGCATAGAGGTGAATGAATCATGGCAAGGCATCTCTTGTAAGCGGCAGCCAAAAAACGGGCAACAGCTGCCCGCGACCGTGAAAACGAGCGTGGCAAAGTCTTAAGTTGAAAGGGCGAGGATCAGTCGGGTGGGGCGTGCACCAAGTGCGCTATACGCGCCTTGTCGTTGACCCCCAGCTTGGTGTAAATGGCGCGCAGATGGTGACGTACCGTATTGGGTGAAAGGCCAAGGTCGCGGGCCACTTGCTTATAAGTCTTGCCCTCGCCAAACCCCTGGGCCACGTCGTTCTCTCGCGGGCTCAACTGGGGCAGTGCACGGTTGAGGCGCGCCGCCAGCAGCAACTGGTCGCCCACTGCCGAAACCTGGATGTGAATGTGCTTGCCGGCATGGCCGCGTTCATCCAGTTGTACCGGCAGGGTAGGGCCGCTCCAGCGCGGCCACTCACTGAGCAAAATGTCGATAAAGCCGCGCTCGGCGCATTGCAATACGCCTCGAGGGTCGCATACAGCCAAGGCGAGGTTGCGTGGGCTGGTCAGGGTTTCACGCATGGCCACCAGCGTGCGGATCTGGTTCGCGGACACTGCCGCCACCAGATGCAACATCAGATTATTGAGCAGCAGGCAGTCATGGGTGTTGAACCTGGGCGCACCGGGTTTGCGGTATAGCGTCAGGTGGTCGCTGAGGTGGGTTTGCGGGTCGATATGGATCACGCACAGCAATTGGCCCAGGCCGTGGAGCTGCCCCAGCCAATTCAAGGCGCTGCCATTGGCCGGGTCGCGCATGTCGATGATCACGGCCTGGCCGGGTGTTGCATGCACTCGGCCGACGGTCACGTCCAGATGGCGGATCGACTGCCAGTCCGCCAGGTAGTGTGGTGGTAAATGGTACAGGTAGCTGTTGTGCTCCTCCGGCATACCGTCAATCACCGCCGCGCGCCCCCACCAGGCACTGTCAAATGCCAGCAACTGGCTCAGCCGTGCCAGGGCATGGTGCTGGAAATGTTCGATGTCTTGATGTTGGGCCAGGCGCTGCAGATCCAGGGCCAGGGTACTGAAGGCCTGCAACAGGCCATTGGGATCAAGGCGACTCATAGGTATTCCTCTGTGGGACTTTTTTTGTTGTTCTCGTCACAGGGTGAAGGCCGGGGCCTGGGGTCAGGGGGCAGGGCCTGGGTTGAGTATCGATGTTGCACGGCTGGACTGCCATCGTTCAGATGCAGGATGGCGCTGGTTGATGTGTGGGAAAACGCCGGGCTCGTCAGGCGGCTGACTTTGCCCCTACACTGGTCCGCCATTGGTCTTTCAAAGGATGAAACGCAATGCACACACCTGAGCCCCATATCGTGATCCAGCGCTTTACCGAGGCCCACCTTGAGGGCGTCGCCGCGCTCTACAACGAACCGGCGGTCTGCCGTCAGGTGCTGCAAATGCCTTTCCAATCGGTGGAAGCCTGGCGCAAGCGTTTGGTGATGGATAAAGAGCGGCGCTTGCAGCTGGTGGCAGTACATGGCGGTGAAGTGGTTGGCCAACTGGGCCTGGAACAGTACCTGCGCGTGCGTCAGAGCCATGTCGGTTCATTCGGCATGGGCGTGGCGACTGCCTGGCAGGGCAAGGGCGTCGGCTCGCGGCTGTTGACCGCCGCGCTGGACGTCGCCGACAACTGGATGAACCTGCACCGCGTGGAACTGACGGTGTATGCCGACAACGAAGCCGCGCATCACCTGTATCGCAAGTTCGGCTTCGAAGTGGAGGGCCGGTTGCGCGATTACGCCCTGCGTGACGGTGCGTTTGTCGACACCCTGAGCATGGCGCGCCTGCGCAAGTCGGTTTAATCCGCTAGAGCAAACGCCACCGCAGCCTGCGCATGCAGCGCGGTGGTATCCAGCAGCGGCAGGGCGCTGTGTTCGGGCTGGATCAACAGGCAGATTTCCGTGCAGCCGAGGATGACCGCCTGGGCGCCGCGCGCGGCGAGCGCCCGGATCACCCGCTGATACACCTGGCGCGAAGCGTCGCTGATGACTCCCACGCACAACTCTTGATAAATGATTCGGTGCACTTGCTTGCGCTCTTCCGCGTCCGGTATCAGCACGGTCAGGCCCTGGGCGGCGAGGCGGGATTTGAGGAAGTCCTGTTCCATAGTAAACGCGGTACCGAGCAGACCCACCGTCAAGGTTCCGGCCTCAAGGGCTGCGGCCGCCGTGGCGTCGGCAATATGCAGGAATGGAATCGACACCGCCGCCTCAATACCCGGCGCCACCAGGTGCATGGTATTGGTACACAGCACCACGCACTCGGCGCCCCCTGCCTGCAAACGGCGCGCGGCGTCCTCCAGGATCAGCGCGGTATCGTCCCAGCGCCCGGCGTGCTGGGCCTGCTCCACCGGGCCGAAGTCCACGCTGTACAGCAAAATCTGCGCGCTACGCAAAGGGCCAAGCTGGTCACGTACGCGCTGGTTGATGAGGCGGTAATACTCGGCGCTGGATTCCCAACTCATGCCGCCGATAAGGCCGATGGTGCGCATGCAATGCTCCGGACAAGGGGGTAGGGCACCACCTTACTCATCGACGGTGGGTTCGTCATACGCAGTTGCCGACAAAATCACCGGAGCAGTTTTTAACCCATACGGTAATGCTCTGCATCTGCCATGATCAGGCTTGGCAACCTGGCTCACCCAAGGAAATCCGCAATGGACGATGTACAGCAACTGGGCGAGATGCTTCGTCATTACGCCGATAGCGAAGCACACAAACAACAGCAGTTCGACCTGCAATCAGCACGTTGGGCGCAGAAGCTTGGCGAGCTGTTCGGCCAGATTGAACAGTGGCTGGAGCCGGTAAAAACCGTAGGTTTGCTGGAGGTTCAGCGTGAGGCTTACACCGCCAGCAGCCCGAGCGTGCCGGTGGAGAGTTCACCCTTCAAGAGCGAAAAACTCAGTGTGCACATCACTGGCAAAAGCGTGGAGTTCGTGCCGGATGTGATGGGCGTCGGTGGTTTGATTTCAGTATCGGTGATGGGCCTCACCGCCGCTCGCCACGGCAGTGTGTCGCTGGTCCTGCCGGTGGATAAGCACGACTGGCTGTGGAAGAAAACCAACGGCCTGAAAGACCCGGACACCTTCGGTTTCGACGCCAACTTCCTGGCCACTCAGCTACAGAGCCTGATCCCGCGCGAACGCGCATGATCGGCACAGAAAAAAACAGGCTCTGCATTTAATCAGGTGCATTGCCCAAGTATTGGCTATACCTAAAACTCATTCTTACGATGATGGTCGCCAGGGAGTTCAACAATGAAATTAAGGCTCATGATCAGCACACTGTGCGTCGCCTCGCTCGGCATGGCAGGCTGTGCCAGCAAGGTGCCGCAACCAGATGAGTATTCAGGGTTTCTCTCCAATTACAGCCAGCTCAAGGAAGCCAAGTCGCCCTCCGGGGCAGAGGTGATGCGCTGGGTCGATCCGCAGTTGGACTTGAGCCGCTACACCGCAGCGTACATCGAGCCTACCCAGTTCTATCCCAAACCCCAGGCCACCGCAAAGATTCCGGACAGCACCCTGCGGGGCATCAGCGACTATTACAACCAGGCGCTCAGGCGTGAACTGGCCAAGTCACTGCCCCTGGCCAATGCTCCAGGCCCAGGCGTGATCGTGGTGCGTGCGGCGATTACCGCCGTGAGCAGCAAGACCGAAAGCCTCAAGCCCTATGAGTTTATCCCCGTGGCGCTGGTGGCCGCAGCAGTCAGCACCGGCACGGGCATCCGCGATCAGGAGACCACGCTGGGCACTGAGGCGCAGTTCCTCGACGGAGGCACGAACAAAGTGGTGGCTCAGGTGGTACGCAAAGGCACCGGCAAGCCATTGGCCAATGACTCACAGGTGCTCAAGGCCGACGACGTGAAAGTCGTCATTGACGGCTGGGCGTCGGACCTGCATCAGTCCTACGTGAAGCTCAAAAAACATTGAGCCTCGGCAAGCCCAGGTGCTATTTCAGCGGTGTCAACGGGGGCAGCTTCCATTGACCGTTACCCACCTCGGGCTTGGGCAGGTAAATACGCAGGATCGCATAGAACGGACCGGGCGGGGCCGGCAGCCAATTGCTCTGTTCGGCCTTCGGTGGCTCGTGGTGTTGCAGCGCCAGGGTGAGGCCACCGTCGGCGTCACGCTGGAGGGTCGATAACATCCGCGAGTTGATCAGATAGCGTTTCTTGTGGTTAGGCACCAGCATTTTTGTCTTGGCGTCGTACAGGGTCAGCGACCAGAACGCATCGGTCGGTGGCAGCTGGTCCTTGGCAAAATGCACGGTGTAGCTGTGGCGTGCGCCGTTGGCCGGCTTACCCTCACTGTCGACGTCGTAGGTCAGGTGAGCCGCTTCGTCGCTGGAGTGACCGAAAATGCCCAGCTCGGCACCGGCGTAGCGATACAGGTAGTTGTTTTGCAGGCGGTCGCGGCTACCGAACAGATCAGCCTGGGCAACCTGATGAGTGTCGAGTTTGTCCTTTTTGAACGCGGCAAATTCGGCCCGGCCATCGGCGATGCCTTCTTCCAGGGCCTTGCGCTGTTCTGCTGTCAATTGGTTGACCTTGAACGGCGCACCCGGCGCTATGCCGATTTTGGCAAAGCGCGCCAGCAGGTCTTTTTCGCTGTCCTGTGGGGCGGCGAAGGCCAGCATGAAGTTCAGGTAGCGAAACAGTTGCGGGCCTTCGGTCATGGTCGCCGTCGGCTTGGGCCATTCGATCTTCGGCACCTTGGCCGGGGCAGGCTGCTTCACATAGCTGCTCAGGGGCTGCACTTTGTAGCCGCTCTGGATTTGCTTGACCTTGGCCAGGTCCTTGTCATCAAACAGTTGCGTGCGGTACAGGGCGTAGGCGATGTTGCTTTCGCTGTAGACCACGCGGTCGATGTCCACCGGTTGCTGACCTTTCCAGTCAGGCCCGGCGATCATGTAGTGACCGCCGTTGTTACCGGTGCTGCGGGTGCCCAGATAAGCAATGTTCTGGGAATAGAGGTCGATCAACTGCACCGAGTAGTAGCGCTCGTCTTCAATCCTGGGCAGGGTCAGTACCAGAGGCTCTTTGCGCAGGTCCATCCATACGAATGAGTAGGGTGTGTCGGCGTTCGGGCTAGGGAGCGCGGTGTCCTTGGGGGTCAGTACCTGCGCGGTATTACCGATATGGTTGAACGGCGCCTTGAAGTGGGCGCCGCCCTTGTCAACGGCCTGGGTGTAGAGCGTCTTGTACATTTGCACCACCGGGAAACCGTACAGGTAGGCTTCCTTGGCGATGGCCCGGGCTTCACTCGGGCTGGCGGTGAAGTCAGCCCAGGCGCCGGTACTCATAAATATCGAGAGGCTCGCCAACAGCAGGCGCGTCGGTTTTCCAATCATGTTGTTGCGTCCTTCCTGAGTTCTGTCTAAGAGCGTGAGGTGAAGGCGCAGAGTTTCCAGTTTTATTGGCCGAACGTCACGTTAATCCCTTCGCCGACGCGGACAGATCACTAAAGGAGGGGGCAGGCTCAAAGCATTGATTTGACTTTGTCACGTAGTTGGTCGATGGAAAATGGCTTGGCGATCACCTGCATGCCGGACGTCGCATCAATATTTTCGGCATAGCCACTGGCAAATAGAATAGGCAGGGTGGGGCGCAGTTCGCGGACCTTGGTCGCCAGCTCCCTGCCATTCATGTCTGGCAGGCCGACGTCGGTCATCATCAGGTCGATCACCTGGCTAGTGTCCTGCACCATAGAGAGTGCCTCTTCGGCGTCAGCGGCCTCAAGCACCTTGAACTCCAACTCTTCGAGTACATCGACGATCAGCATGCGCACGATGGCATCGTCTTCGACTACAAGGATGGTGGATGCTTCAGCGGACATAAGGGAGATTCCTGAAAAATAAAGGGCGTGTCTTCAACGCTTGAAAGACCATTCTCTAATGAGTCGCGCCGATCTCGGCAAGTTCCGTTGCGGTGGGGCATTGTGAAGGGTATGCGAGCAAATGTCGCGGGAACAAAGGGAAGAACGTCAATGGCACTGCGCAACCATGCCATTGACGCAAGTGATTCAAACGAAGGTCAAAGATTTGCGGTGATCAGCGGATAGGGCTCGTTGTACGGCACGGTGTTGACAAAGCTCTGTTCGTTGAAATAACTGACGTTGAACTCTGGTACGCCGCTGGCAACGTCGACGGGTTTAAGCGTGCCGGCGGCCCATCCACTGTTCAAAGAGACCTCCAGCCCCCGGCGCATTGAGGCCTCATCCGCAAACGTCGCCAACCCGAAGTTGGGGTTGAAGAAAAACCATTCTTTCTCGTTGTTTTTGTTCAGGGTGACGCCTGCGAGCAGCCCATGATCTTTGGTACTGATCGCCAAGAGTGTCGGAGGAGTTGCCTTGCTGAGATTGTCGATAATGTCGGTGTACGGCAATTGGCTGAAAGGTTGCGTACCGTGATACTGACTACTCAGAACCTGATGCATTTGGTTCAGTTGCTTACGAAAAGCCTTTACGTTGGGGTCGTCAGCATTCCCAACTGCTTTCATGAAGTTACTGATGAACTGGTCCCTGCGACCGTGCAGAATCGCCAGCGCCATGGTATTCACAATAGCTGCGCACTCCCCATTAGAAGCCAGGTCCGTTTGGCTGAGGTAGAGGTTTTGCGGCATTGCGTAGGCTTTACCCCCTTGGGCAACTATCTCATTTTGAAAAGCTTTGTAATGTTCAAGGCTAGTGTGCGCCATGCGTTTCTGTATTTCCTTGGCCAATGTGCCTACCGCCTCAGGATCATTGGTCTTCGTGACTGCCAGATCCCTAACCTCCGATTGCTTCATCGTTGGGTGGTAGCCTGGGACATCTTCGACCCGGCCCGAGTTAAAGCCTCGCATGTAGGCAACGCTATCATTTCTCTGGGCGCTCTCTAATGTGTCTCTGAATATCTCGCGACTGGTGGATGGATTGGGCGCAGCGTACCTGGCTATCCAGTCAATAAAGTTACTGTTTATCTGACCATTGGCGGCAACGGTCGCAGGTGTGAAATCAACCAGCGCAGCTCCGTAAGGCTTCTGCGTGATCGGGTCATAGGCGTACCACTTGCCCTCTCGAAACACAGCGCCGCCTTCGACCGTCTGCTCTGTAACCTTGTAGGTGCCGGTTGCGACGATGCCCTCCTGTTTACTGGCGGCTTTAAGCAGGTCATAACTACCGGTTGCGCCTTTGAGCATGTTCACGCATTCGAGGCCCTTGGTCGCAATTTTATGTAGCACGGTCCCAACCCCGGTTATCCCGCCGACCAGACCGCCGAGTACGTTGAGTGAATCAATTGCCATTGCACCGAAGAGCTTTGCTGTCTTCACGGCCCTGGCGCCAGCACTCAAGGTCCGCACGCCCTTGAGCGCGGCATTGCCGGCTTGCGCAGCTTTGCCCACGCCAAACGTGAGGAATCCGAGGATATCGAAGGCCAGGTCAGATACCGCCTCGCCGTAGTTGCCTTGCCGAATGTTGTTAACGGCAGGCCGAAATGGGATCAAATTGAGCAGGAACTCACCCACCTGACTATCGCCCATCCGATCATGCTCGAAGGAAGTAACGCTCTTGGCGTAATTGAGCAACTCCTTGCGGTCGAGGTCCATTTTTTCCAGGTAGAAACTGGCAATCGCATTGGTTCGGCTGGAGTCGAAGCTATTGGGAATCGCATCACTGCCAGGTTTTTCTGCAGAGTCAGGGGCGGGCGAGTTAGTGAAAGGGTGATAAGGCCTTGATATCGCGTGGAGTTGTTCCCCGGCTTTATTGGTTTTTTCTAGGGTGAGCAGGCCAGGGAAATTTGAGATCAGCCCGTTTTTTTTCTCGATACTGCCGGTGCTAGTGTTGATGTGGTAGAGATTTTCCACGCCCTCTCGGGTGGTTTTCACATATAGAGTACGATCACGCTTGACCAACTCTAAGTGGCCATCCTTTGTTTTGCGGTATTCATCGCTGTAGAAGTATTCAAGTTTGCCGAATTCGAAGTTTTTGCGATCTTCCAATGGCTGCTCGCCAATCAGATGTTTGACCATCCCATGGTGGCCTTTCTTTTGTGCCGTTATAGCCTTTTCATATTGGTCCATGAAGTTTGCGGTGATGTCACACTCTTCGGTGCGTGCAAAGCGATTGAATGCAGTGATCGGAAGCCGCTTGTCGTTGGTGATCCATGCGTATTTCTCCCCTAGACGCTCCCCCTCCAGCAGAATATCGAGCATGGAGCGCATTCTCGGGTCACCGCGCAGAGGGCCGTCTCCGGTGTAACGCATGGCCAATACTCGGGCTTCGAAAACCGCCGGATCTACGTCGGGAAACTCGGCTTTCAGGCAGTCAAGCGCCATCTCCGTGCGATTGGGAATAGGCACCTGTATGGAAGAAGAGATATCCGTCAACGATTTCAGATGGTTGTTGTAAGCCACCCTGACCTGTTCGATTTGTGAAGGTGTAGGTTCGCTGTTATGGCGGGACAGCAGGTTTCGGGTTATCCCCCAAAGTATCAAGGCATCGCGCTGGGCCGTTTGAACGGCGTGGGTGTTGGCCGGCAAGGACTCTGCTGCAATCAGCACTTCGGCATACGTCATGCCGGAAACCCGGCCGGGCGTCTGGGCTTCGATTTTGGCGGCGGCGATGGTCAACTGGACCCACAGGGCACTGCCGAACGTCACCCTGGCAGGGATATCCTTGATGAGCAGTTGTGGGGCCGCCCGGGACAACAAGAGGTGCATCACCAGTTTCACGATGTTGGGTGTCGCTCGGTTTTTCTGGATCAGATGAGCACTCAGCTTTTCAAGTACCGATGAGGCGGATTGCCCCCAGTGCTCGGGGGCCGCCAGGTCGAAATCGGTTATTCTGTTGCTGACTTGCCCCCCGCTGATGCTCCAGGGGTCCAGTACGGTGTGAATAGCGGCCAATATATAGTCGTACACACTGGTGCTTGAAGAGACGCCACCCAAGTGCGCTTGCAGGGCTCGTCCCAATTCCTGGGACCTAGGGGCGTCGAGCAACTTCTGCAACGCTGCTTCAGGATTTTGCAGGTCGCTTTGCGTCACCGAACTGCCGTTCAGCAAGTATGTCAACGTACCTTTGTCAACGTCCGGTAGCGGCAGGTCGGATAAGCCAGTGTCGCGGCTGAACATGAACTGGTAGACCTTTTGCTTATCCTGCTCTGACATCGGTATTGGCCAGGACAGTGCTCCACCGAGATTCCCCAGAGGGAACTGCGCGGCTTTTTGCTCCAATACACGGGCCAGCGCCCTGGCGTCATCGATTTGACGTGGCAGATCAAAGCCGAGGTCGGTAATGACGGTAGCCAGCGTCGGCGGCGTAGTTTGTGCCGAGGCGTAGGATGAGTCCGGGTGAGGTTCCAGAGTGGTTCTGTTCAACCAGGACAAAAGCCCGAAATCAATCCAGGTTTTCGGAAGATCAACGTTCATCCTTCTTGAAATACTTCCAGTCACCGAGGGGTCAAGCTTCTGAAGTTGCTCAGCCACTTTCCGCACATTTTCCTGGTCTGCCAGTTGTCTGCGCAGGGTGGCGAGAGGCGGCGCTTGAACTGCTGGAGTGGGTTGGGCATTGGTCGTTGCTGGCGCGCTTGAGGTGCTTTGCGCTTCAAATTCAGCGGCTTTGACGAAGAAAGGGGAGGCGGGGATGTTTACTACAGAAGTCATGCTCATTAGGTCTGCCTTGGCGGGTCAAAAAGGACGCCTTCCAATAGGTCTTCCGTGTTCCTGAGGCGCATTTATGAGTGTCAGAACAAGCGAGGTGCGTTCCGTGCTCTGTTTGAACCTATGTAAATGGGCGAATGAAATAGACCTGATTGCGCACGAAACTCGACATGCATTGAGTAGGCAATCGCTTCGAATCAACGCACAAACATAGCCTTGACCCTTGTTGTTCGGGCAAACTCCCCCTTTTTCGCATTTGGCCAAGGCATCCCCATGACTCCCACGTCGTCCGTCGATGAAAAGAGCTTTCGTACTCTGTTGAGCCGTAACGTGGCCCTACCCTTGGGCGTGGGGGTGCTCAGTGCGGTATTTTTCGTCTGCCTGATTACCTATCTGCTTTCGGTGATCCAGTGGGTGGAGCACACCGATCGGGTCATCAATAACCTCAATGAGACGTCCAAGCTGACAGTTGACCTGGAGACCGGCATGCGCGGTTTTCTGATCTCCGGTGACGAGCATTTTCTCGACCCTTATGAAGTGGCCAAGCCGCGAATCATTGCCGACCTGCGTAATTTGCAAGACCTGGTGGCAGACAACCCCCAGCAGGTCGACCGCCTCAAACGCCTGGAAGCCTTGCAGAACGAGTGGAACACCTACGCCCAGTCGATGATTGATATGCAGCGCCAGAACGGTGACTACCGTGGCGCCGTCAAGGCTGGCCGTGGCAAACGCCTGACGGACGAGATTCGCCGGGAGTACGAAGACGCGGTGGCGATGGAGCAGCAGTTCCGCATCACCCGTAACCAAGAGGTCACCCGCACGACGGTGCTCAGCGTCACCCTGTACCTGGTGTTCGTACTGGGACTGAGTGGGTTTCTTGCTTATATCGGTAGAAAGAATTTAGTTTCACTTTCAGACAGTTACAGTAATAACCTCGCGTCACAACAGAAGATTGCGCGACGCCTCGAACAGCAAGCCTGGCTACGCAATGGCCAGACCGAACTGGCTGAACAGGTGCTTGGCCAGCTGACCCTGAACATGCTCGGGCGCAACATCCTGCAGTTCTTCGCTCAGTACATGGGCTCGGCCGTTGCCGCTTTGTATGTGCGCGATGAGCACGGCGGCCTCAAGCGCGTGGCCACTTATGGGTTCTCCCGCGAGCAAGAGCAGCAGGAGCAGTCGATCTATAGCGACGAAGGCATCGTCGGGCAGGCCGCCCAGCTGGATCGCCTGATTCGCCTGGACGATGTGCCGGTGGATTACTTCAAGGTCAGCTCCGGCCTGGGCGAAGGCGCTACCCGCAGCGTGCTGGTGATGCCGACCAGCGATGAAGACCGCGTCAACGGTGTGGTTGAACTGGGCTTCCTGCGTGCGCTGGATGAGCGCGATGTCGAACTGCTGGAACTGATCGCCGGCAATATCGGCACCTCTATCGAAGCCGCCCGCTATCGCCAGCGCTTGCAGGAAGTACTGGCCGAAACCCAACAGCTCAACGAAGAGCTGCAAGTGCAGCAGGAAGAACTCAAGACCGCCAACGAAGAGCTGGAAGAACAGTCGCGTATCCTCAAGGAATCCCAGGCCCACCTGGAAACCCAGCAGGCCGAGCTTGAGCAGACCAACGAGCAACTGGCCGCGCAGACCCAGACCCTTGCCGAGCAGCGCGACGCCATGGATCGCAAGAATATCCAGCTCAACCAGGCCCAACTGGAGCTCGAAGATCGCGCCGATGAGTTGCAACGCTCCAGCAAATACAAGTCCGAGTTCCTCGCCAACATGTCCCACGAGCTGCGCACCCCACTGAACAGCTCGTTGATCCTGGCCAAGTTGCTGGCAGAAAACCCCCAGGAAAACCTCAGCGCCGAGCAGGTCAAGTTTGCCGAGTCGATCTATTCGGCCGGCAACGACTTGCTCAACCTGATCAACGACATTCTGGATATTTCCAAGGTTGAAGCCGGCAAGCTGGAAGTGCGCCCGGAGAACTCCAGTGTGGTACGCCTTGTCGACGGCTTGCGGGGCATGTTCGAGCCGCTGGCGGCAGATCGCAAGCTGGGCTTTGAGGTGGACGTGCAGGAGGGTGCACCGACTTTGCTGTTTACCGACCGGCAGCGTCTGGAGCAGATCCTCAAGAACTTGTTGTCCAACGCCATCAAGTTCACCGAACAGGGTGAGGTCAGCCTGACGGTCTCCAGGGCGCCAGGGGAGGGCATTGCCTTTACCGTGCGCGACTCTGGCATCGGTATCGCCCTGGACCAGCAGGAAAGCATCTTCGAAGCCTTCCGCCAGGCTGATGGCACCACTAATCGCCGTTATGGCGGCACCGGCCTGGGCCTGTCCATTTCCCGCGACCTGGCGGCGTTGCTCGGCGGCTACATCAGCGTGACCAGCGAAACAGGCAAAGGCAGCATTTTCACGCTGGTATTGCCGGAGCAGTACGTGGAGCGTGAGGAAGATGCAGCACCTATCGAGCAACCGCGCCAAGCCGTGGTCGCGCCAAACCCTGCGCCGGTGAAGATTTCTGCGCTGCCAGTCACTGATACCCAGCAGATCCCACGTTTTGCCGATGACCGTGAAAAGGCCCCTTTCAGCACCCGCTGCATCCTGGTGGTGGAAGACGAACCCAACTTCGCGCGCATCCTGTTCGACCTGGCCCATGAGCTGGGCTACCACTGCCTGGTCGCCCACGGCGCCGACGAAGGCTACAGCCTTGCCGAGGAATACATCCCGGACGCGATCCTTCTGGACATGCGCCTGCCAGACCATTCCGGGCTGACCGTGCTGCAGCGTCTCAAAGAACACGCCAACACCCGCCACATCCCCGTGCACGTGATTTCCGTGGAAGACCGCGTCGAAGCTGCCATGCACATGGGCGCCATCGGCTATGCGGTCAAACCCACCACTCGTGAAGAGCTCAAGGACGTGTTCGCCCGCCTGGAAGCCAAGCTGACCCAGAAGGTCAAGCGCGTGCTCCTGGTAGAGGACGATGATCTGCAACGTGACAGCATTGCCCGCCTGATCGGCGACGATGACATCGAGATCACTGCCGTAGGCTTTGCCCAGGAAGCCCTCGACCTGCTGCGCAACAACATCTACGACTGCATGATCATCGACCTCAAGTTGCCGGATATGCTCGGCAATGAGCTGCTCAAACGCATGGCCACCGAAGACATCTGCTCGTTCCCGCCGGTAATCGTCTATACCGGGCGCAACCTGACCCGCGATGAAGAAGCTGAGCTGCGCAAGTATTCCCGCTCGATCATTATCAAGGGTGCACGCTCACCTGAACGCCTGCTGGATGAAGTCACACTCTTTCTGCACAAAGTCGAATCCCAGCTGTCCCATGACCGCCAGAAGATGCTCAAGACTGCCCGCAGCCGCGACAAGGTCTTCGAGGGGCGCAAGATCCTGCTGGTGGACGACGATGTACGCAATATCTTCGCCCTGACCAGCGCCCTGGAGCACAAGGGCGCCGTAGTGGTTATCGGACGTAACGGACGCGAAGCTATCGACAAGCTCAACGAAGTCGAGGATGTCGACCTGGTATTGATGGACGTCATGATGCCCGAGATGGACGGTTACGAGGCCACGGCCTTGATCCGCCAGGACCCGCGCTGGAAAAAACTGCCGATCATTGCGGTGACGGCCAAGGCCATGAAAGACGATCAGGAACGCTGCCTGGCGGCCGGGTCCAACGACTATCTGGCCAAGCCGATTGACCTGGACCGTCTGTTTTCGCTGATTCGCGTATGGCTACCGAAGATGGAACGTATTTAAGTGGAGCAGTGTTTTTTGGACAAAAGCAGCGACATTGAGCTGCGCCTGTTGATTGAGGCGATTTACCTCAAGTACAGCTACGACTTTCGTGACTACTCCGGTGCGTCGGTCAAACGGCGCGTGGCCCACGCCTTGCGCCAGTTCGACTGCGCGACTATTTCGGCGCTGCAGGAGCGAGTGCTGCACGACCCGGCAGCGTTCATGCAGTTGCTGCAATTCTTGACGATCCCGGTGAGCGAAATGTTTCGCGACCCGTCGCACTTCCTCGCCATCCGCCAGGAAGTGGTACCGCTGCTCAAGACCTACCCGTCGATCAAGATCTGGATCGCCGGCTGCAGCACGGGCGAGGAGGTATACTCCATGGCCATCCTGTTGCGCGAAGAGGGGTTGCTGGAGCGCACGATCATCTACGCCACGGACATCAATCCGGCATCGCTGGAGAAAGCCAAGCAGGGCATCTTCTCCCTTGAGAACGTTCGCGCCTACACAGCCAATTATCAGCAGGCAGGTGGGCAGCGTTCATTTGCCGACTATTACACCGCAGCCTACGATTATGCGATCTTCGACAAGACGCTGCGCGAGAACGTGACCTTCGCCGACCACAGCTTGGCGACCGACAGTGTATTCTCAGAAACACAATTAATTTCATGTCGTAACGTATTGATTTACTTCAATAAAAAGTTGCAGGATCGAGCATTCGGATTGTTTCATGAGTCGCTGTGTCATCGTGGCTTTCTCGTCTTGGGCAGCAAGGAAACCCTGGATTTTTCTGCCTACAGCAAGCAATTCGAACCCTTGGTCAAACAGGAACGGATCTACCGAAAATCATGAGCGAGGCGCATGACCCCCCGATGCGTGGGATTGAAGCTATCGTTGTCGGCGCTTCCGCCGGCGGCGTTGAGGCCTTGCTGAGCATTTTTGGTGAGCTGCCTGTGACCTTCAGCCTGCCGATCATCGCCGTGCTGCACCTGCCGGATGAGCGTCGCAGCCAGTTGGCAGAAGTCTTTGCGCGGCGCCTGAGCATTCCGGTCAAGGAAGCCCGGGACAAAGAGGCGGTCGAGGCGGGCACCTTGTATTTTGCCGGGCCTGGTTATCACTTGTCGGTGGAACATGACCGCAGCCTGTCCCTGAGCCAGGAAGACCGTGTGCACCACTCACGGCCCGCCATCGACTACCTGTTTGCCTCGGCTGCCGATGTGTATGGGCCGCGCCTGCTGGCGATCCTGTTGACCGGCGCCAACCAGGACGGCGCGCAGGGGCTGGCCCACGTCAAGCAATCCGGCGGCACCACCATCGTGCAGGATCCCAAGCAGGCACGGATCGCCGTGATGCCCCTGGCGGCCCTGGCCTTGCATACACCTGACCATATTCTTTCCTTGAGCCAGATCGGCTCATTGCTGGCTTCCCTGGAACCCTTCCCATGTTAAGTACTGTCCAGGCCAAACTGCTGATCGTCGACGATCTGCCGGAAAACCTGCTGGCCCTTGAAGCGCTGATCAAGCGCGAGGATCGCCAGGTCTTCAAGGCATTGAGTGCCGACGAGGCGTTGTCCTTGTTGCTGGAACACGAATTCGCCATGGCGATTCTCGACGTGCAGATGCCCGGCATGAACGGTTTCGAACTGGCCGAACTGATGCGCGGCACCGAAAAGACCAAGAACATTCCCATTGTGTTCGTCAGCGCCGCCGGCCGCGAACTCAACTATGCCTTCAAGGGCTATGAAAGCGGGGCGGTAGATTTCCTGCACAAACCGCTGGACATCCACGCGGTCAAGAGCAAGGTCAATGTGTTCGTCGACCTGTATCGCCAGAGCAAGGCGATGAAGCTGCAAGTCGAGGAACTAGAGCGCAGCCGCCGCGAGCAGGAGCTGTTGCTCACGCGCCTGCAAGCTACACAGGCCGAGCTGGAGCAGGCGGTGCGTATGCGAGACGACTTCATGTCGATTGTCGCCCACGAAGTGCGTACGCCTCTGAACGGGCTGATTCTGGAGACCCAGCTGCGCAAGATGCACCTGGCCCGTGACAACGCCGCCGCGTTTACCCTGGACAAGATGCATGCGATGGTCGACCGCGATGAGCGGCAGATCAAAAGCCTGATCCGCCTGATCGAAGACATGCTCGATGTGTCGCGCATCCGCACCGGCAAGCTGTCCATACGCCCGGCGCGTTTTGATCTGGCGCAACTGGTGCGCAACCTCGTACATAACTTCGAACCACAGGTCGCCGCTGCCGAGTCGTCGATGCAGTTGGTGGCCGACGAGGCTGTGGAAGGCAACTGGGATGAGTTTCGTATCGAGCAGGTGATTACCAACCTGCTGACCAATGCCCTGCGCTACGGGGCTAAAAGCCCGGTGGATGTGCGGGTGTATACCGAGCATGGCGAGGCGCGCGTGGAAGTACGCGACCGTGGCATTGGTATCAGTGAAGCCAACCAGAAGCGCATTTTTCAGCAGTTCGAACGGGTTTCTGCCAACCATGCCGCCGCTGGCCTGGGCCTGGGGTTGTTTATTTCCGAGCAGATTGTTGCCGCCCATGGCGGCACCATTGAAGTCGAGAGCCAGATAGGCGAGGGCGCCCTGTTTCGGGTGTGCCTGCCCCTTGAGGCGGCTGCGTGAAATCAATCGTCAGCTCAACGCAACCTCTGCGTGACCCCATGGTCGTAACTGCAGCAATTGACCGGACAAAGGCTTCCCATGAGTGAAGATGCGCAAGATGTCGTACTGATCGTCGAGGATGACGAATCCATTATGTTTGTGCTGGGTGAATACCTGGCAGGTTTGGGCTACCGGGTCTTGAAGGCAATCGATGGGGAGCAGGCCTTTGAAATCCTAGCGACCAAGCCGCACCTGGACCTGATGGTCACCGATTATCGCCTGCCTGGCGGGATTTCCGGGGTGCAGATTGCCGAGCCGGCGCTCAAGCTGCGACCGGAATTGAAAGTGATTTTTATCAGCGGCTACCCGCAGGAAATCCTCGACTGCAACAGCCCGATCACGCGCAATGCACCTATCCTCGCCAAGCCGTTTGATTTGGATACGTTGCAAGAGCATATCCAGCGTTTGCTTGCATAAGTACACGTCCTCCACCGCGAGGGAAAATCCTCGCGGATGAGTCCAACATCAGCCGATGGAGTAATAACTTCAGGTTGGGCAACTCTGCTCACCCGGTGAAAGGCTGACTCAAGCAAAAAGGTAGTGGCAACATTCATATCGATCTTGGTTTTTTAAGCGAGGAAAGTGGTAACAATGTCGGATGACATAACGAAAGTATATTTCAGCCTGTCATGACGGCCTTTTGCCAAGGCGGCGTCGAAATATCGTTGCTTTATATATCCTGATCGGAACCTTCTGACAGATTCAGCCCATTAATCTCGTCGGCGATGAGCCACATTCATCACTGACTTTATTAATTTGTCTTTCAGAAGGTTGACCCATGACCCTATCCAATATTTCCTCAAGCAACCGCCTGTCTGATCCGGTAATGAACTCGCACCCGCTTTCTATCGAGGCGCCCATACAACAAGCCCAAGCCACCGGGGAAACTGGCGATAGGCGGCTGTTGGAGCTTTATGCGAGTGCCATACGCCAAGCAACGCAGACAAACACGGGCGATGAAACAATTGACAATATTCCTAATGACTCGCGGTTTGGCGCATGGTGGCAGCAACTGTACAACGCTACCCATAGCCCGGTTTTCCTGGAGTGGGCGAAATCGAAGAATATCGATACCTCACAAGCCATCACCATCAACCCTCACAGTGACGTGCTGACCGTTACGATCAATGGCGAACGTACTGAATTGCGCGGTTCGGAACAAGGCCCCGGCTGGCGGGAGGCTACGGGCCCGATCATGGTGGCCGCGAAAGCGTTGGGGTCTTCCACCGTCGACGCGCCAACCCGCCCAGCGCTGGCGCCGTTGATTCTGGTTGCTCGATTTTATGGTGAGGTACTGCTGCCTTACAGAAAAGAAGAAGTGCTCGCCCGAGCCACGCAGCTTGAACATAATCAGGAATTCGATGTGTTGGGAGCTGAGACTTATGTCGATCTTGGCGCTCAATCGCCCGAGATACTGGAACAGCAAAAGCGCGAGCTAGGCGATAGCGCCAACAAATTCGCGTTGCTTGAAAAACTGAAGAAATTCAACCACGTCCATCCTCAGTTCCTTGCCGGGTATCTGGCCGATACACGTGTCTCGGCCCACCCAGACTCATCCTACCGAGAAGACACTCAACAGCCCGACGCCAGTCTGCAAGACCTGCTTCATGCAAACGGCTGGTACGTGCCAAATAATGTGGACGAACTGAAAAATCTGATCCATGTTCTGGGCTCCCCTGCATTGCCTCAAACAACCGACGGAAACTTTGCCGGCGCATTGGCATGGCCCACGCCAATGTCCGCCGAGGACCAGGCTGAACTGGTGCGCATAGTCATTGACAACCAGCCGCCATTGCCTGGTTTGAGCAGCGACGCTCGGCTTGGCAGCGCTGATGTGTTGGGGGCATTGGTAAAGCAGGTCCCCCGCGCCGTACTCGATCAAGGGGATCCAGTCGCCACCGTAGAATGGATCCTCAACAGCGGTGTGGGCCAAAAATTAGGCACGGAGCTGAAAAAGCGAATGGGGGAGGTGGCGCAACACTCCACACCACGGGAAGTATTGTTGACGGTATTGGCTGTGACACTGGACTCACAAAGTCTGGTTGAGGCAAAACCCGATCACATTGCCGGGTTTAATCTCACCGCGCCCGAGTTCAATCACCAGCCCTTGTCCGTCATCAAACAAGGGCTGATCGATCATCTGGTGCAGACCAACAAAACCACACCAGAGGCCGCGCCAGTTGCAGCAATGCTTCTACTGAGTCGTGCCGCACCAGAGCTATGTGTCAAAGACATTCCCGAAGACGTGACCTATCTCTCAGCTAACTGGCTCAAGCTCAAGGCAGCGGTAGGCCGGCTCGAAGCAACCAGCCCGGGTGCCGCGACACGCATGAGCTTTAGCGAAATTGTTAATTTCGACGCTATTGAGCCTATTACAGACCATGAGCAAGAGATTCAAACGCTGACGGCCTTGCCTGGGCTCCGCGAATGGGGCAAAGCTCATGGCAAGCTCTCGATAACAAAGGAGCATACAGCTCAACAGCTGGAAGAAACCCAGAAGGCATTCAGTCAGGAGCAACAGCAGATATTGAGCGCCGCTGACGTATTGACGTCCTCACCCCCGACGCAGCGTTCTATAGCACTGGCCGAGCTCAAGGCGCACTTCGGTGAGGACATGCCGTTTGAAGAAAAGAGTATCCGTAGCCACGTCACTCGGACGGATGGCTACAGGTTAACTCCATCGCTTACATTAGATCCTGAAGGCAGTTATTCATTGCTGGACCTTTATCTGGCGAAGAAGGCAGGGTTGACGGTGGGTTGGTACTCCACCAACCCCAAGATTACTGAAACAGTCATCAATAAACTTTTAACGTTGCCGGATCCGATAACAAAACACAGCGAGGTGTTCGATCAGTACGCGGAGGATTTGTCGCAGGCCTGGAGTACAGTGACAAAAAAGCTTATTTCCAACTTGCCTCTGGAAGACCGCAAAAACATCGAATGGGGCGATTTGGAGTTTTATGAAAAAGGTCAGACAACGCGTACGGAAACAATCGCAGGCCGTGCGGGAACTCTACACTATTCCAACGGTTTTTCACGGCCTAAAGAAGACAGGTCACTGATTATTAAAACCGTTCGTAACGGTGTCGAGACTTACTATGAGTTTGATCCTCAACGCAAGGCGATACGAAAACGAGACGATTGGAAGGACACCTTCCATGAGGGGCCTCAAGGTCCAGAGACTGAAATCCAGTACGGCGGTCTTGGCAAACAATTCACCGTTGATACCATTCGAAAACATCCGGCCTCTGATGACGCCGCCACTAGGCGGGGATCCCCAGAGAACGAAGATTTCCTACCTGATTCATTTTCCAGTGACCGAAGTAATTTTTTGGGCATGCTGCTCTCTAAAAACATTATAAGATCCTACGGCATGGAGGAGGTGAAGGCCTCCACTCGCGAAGTAACAACGTTTGATCAAGAAAAAGAAAAACAGACGTTTTTTCGTAACCTGATCCTGGGTTTAATCCCCGGAGGGTCTGCCGTGTGGAATTTGGCACACGGCAATTACAAAGATGCAGCTGCGGATATCATTTTTGATATCGTGTTATACGCCGCCACCGCAGGGCTAGGAAAGCCGGTTAGTGGAGCATCTCGTGCGGGGTCAAGCCACTTCGGAAAGTTCCTGACTGCTGGCAAATCGACAGCTGGCGTGGGTAACTTGCTTAGGTCGACAACAAACGGTGGGGGGAAACTGGTATCCACAGGCCGTCAGTGGTTCGGCAGGTTGACAGGATCCTCCGACAGTGTCGACTTACTTAAGCTCTCCAATAGACACGATATTGCAATAGGTACTTATAAACCGCTCAACGGCGAGCCAATATCGAACGTCGCTGCGAAGTTCGATGAGGCGACTGGCAGATGGTCACCTTATGATGTAACCAAAAACAAAGTCTATGGCAAACCCCTGGAAAACTTCACCCCTGAAACCGCCAGGTATTTTGAGGACAGCTTGGGCGTTGCAGATGATGTTGCAGATGGCGTCGGTGAAGTGGTACGCCGCAGAAAAAAAACCAATCACCTGGAAAAAAGCCTGGCCAATGATCGCGCAATACATTTAGGGCGCGAAATCAAGGACTTCAAGGTGCTCGGCGATGGTATTTTTTGCTATGTGGATAAATATAAAGGCGTGGAGAGGCTTAATATCTGTGCCCATGGCGTCAATCCGAACTTTAAACAACTTCTCACTGATGAGCCAATGAGTATGTTTTTTAATGGTAAGAAGAACACGCCCGCTGATCTGCTGGAGCATCTTCGCGCTTCGGGTATCAGCCCTGAAAAGTTCAACAATGTACGCTTGTTGATGTGTCACTCAGCCAATGGTTCTGCCAATTCTTTTGGGAGTCAGTTTGGGAAATTAATAAAGCGTGATGTCAAGGCGTTTCAAGGGCCTGTTCGTGCGTATGTCGTGCCTGAACATGTTGATGCTTTAAAGGCAGATATAAACCTGACAAGTCCCGGAGCTTCAACCGCTGATATTAACCAGAGGATCTACAATCAGCTTCAGCTGAATTTATCTCTTGGCACAAGTAAAACCAGCTCTAAAGGAATTAGCGGCTCTCGGTCTGGAAAGGAAATACCCTTTTATTATCGCCCAGTAAAGTTTAAGGCAAGCTAAAACATGATCAGCCCCTTCGTCACAGCGAAAGGGCTGTCAGTTCTGATAAAGGCCCTTACTCCCGAATCATCTCCCGTACTGTGGCCGTTAATAAATCAAACGTAAACGGCTTGGTGATCAACTGCATCCCTGGGTCCAGGAAACCACCGCGCACCGCTGCGTGTTCGGCATAGCCTGTAATGAACAACACCTTGAGTTCAGGTCGAATTTGCCGGCCGATTTCCGCCAATTGCCGACCATTCATACCGGGTAACCCGACATCGCTGATCATCAGGTCAATGCGTTGTTCGGACTCAATGATTGGCACCGCCGTATTCGCGTCCTCAGCCTCGATAAACCCATAACCCAGTTCCTTGAGCACGGCGCTGACCAGCACCCGTACTGCGGGGTCATCCTCGACGATCAACACCGTTTCCCCTGCATTGGCAAACGGTAGCAAAGTCGGATTGAGCGGTTCCTGGGCTTGGGGCTCGCCGATAAAACGCGGTAGGAACAAGCTGACCGTGGTGCCTTTGTTGACTTCGCTGTGGATGGTCACATGCCCACGAGACTGGCGAGCGAAGCCATAGATCATTGACAGCCCCAGCCCGGTGCCCTGGCCGATGGGTTTGGTGGTGAAAAACGGATCGAACACACGGCCCATCAAGTGTTGCGGTATGCCGCAACCGTTGTCGCTGACACTCAGCTCTACGTAATCGCCCGGTGTCAGGGAGCCGTAGGCGGCGGTGAAGACACTGTCGAGGTGGCGATTGGTGGTTTCCACCCTGAGCGTGCCCCCCGTGGGCATCGCGTCGCGTGCATTGATTACCAGGTTGAGCAGGGCGCTTTCGAGTTGGTTCGGGTCGGCTTCGGCTGTCCACAACACCTCGCTCAAGCGCATGTCCAAGCTGATACTTTCGTTGATGCTGCGTTGCAGCAACTCGCCCATGGAAATGACCAACTGATTGATCTGCACGGGTTTGGAATCCAGCGATTGTCGACGGGAGAACGCCAACAGTCGGTGGGTAAGGCTGGCCGCACGGTTGGCGGAGGTCACGCCCAGGTCGATCAGGCTGTCCAGGTCATCCAGCTTGCCGCGGGACACGCGCCTGCGCAGCAATTCCAGGCTGCCGATAATGCCGGTGAGCATATTGTTGAAGTCATGGGCGATACCGCCGGTCAACTGGCCGACGGCTTCCATTTTCTGCGATTGGCGCAACGCTTCTTCGTTGTTGCGCAGTTGCGCAGTGCGTTCTTCCACTTGCTGTTCGAGGGTTTCCAGGGTGCGCTGCAAACGCAGTTCGCTCTGGCTCAAGTCGATCAGCCGGTCGCGCGCTTCGTATTGGCGTCGACGACCGCGCAGTGCAGTACTGACCAGACTGATAAGCGTCACAGGATGGAATGGGCGCTCAAGGAACGTGACGTTGCCCAGTAGCCCGCTCAAGTGTGAAGAGCCATTTTGTTCACTGCCGCCGTGATGGGTCATCAACACAATGGGCAGGTCCGACCAGGCCGGCTGTCGGTGCAGGAACTCCAGCAAAGGTTCCAGGTTCACGCCACGCAAGGCTTCAGCCGCAATGATGAGCAGGCCGGCACCCTCGTTCAGCGCTGCGCACAAATCCTCAAGACTGCCGGCAACCACACCTTGGTAACCGGCTTCATTGAGCATCATCAGCGCGAGTGAGCTGTCTCGCCCCAGGGGCGCAAGGATGATGGCTCGTTCGAAGGCAGAAGGAGGCGGGGTCACACGTCCTCTTCCTTGAGCAGGGGTGAACCGGCGCCCATGTAGGTCGGAATGCCGCGCAACACGCCCTGGAAATTATCCAGTGGTTGGCCTACGGTCATGCCGCGACTGCTGATACGGTACTCACGTATGGTCGACTCGTGGGAACCGGTGCGTTTCTTGATAATGGAAATCGCGCGGCGGACCTTGCCCAGTGCTTCGAAATAACGCAGCAGGATAACGGTGTCGGCCAGGTAGGTGATGTCTACCGGGGTTTGCATATCGCCGACCAGGCCGTGCTGGGCAACGGTCATAAAGGTCGCAGCGCCGCGGCGGTTGAGATAGAGCAGCAGTTCGTGCATATGCAGGATCAGTGCATTTTCTTCCGGCATCGCCGCTTGATAACCATTGATGCTGTCAATTACCACCGTCTTGATGCCGCGTTCGTCCACACAACGTCGTACCCGATGGGAAAACTCACCCGGGGACAACTCGGCCGCGTCCACCTGTTCGATCAACAGATTGCCGGTAGCTTGCATAGCCTCCAGGTCAATACCCATGTTCTTCATGCGCTCGAACAGCAATCCCATCTCTTCGTCAAAGATGAACAGTGCGGCCTTTTCTCCGCGCTCTACGGCGGCGGCGGCAAAAATCATCGAGATCAAGGATTTGCCGGTACCGGCCGGACCGAGGATCAGACTGCTGGAGCCGGTCTCGACACCGCCGCCCATCAAGGCATCCAGTTCGGCAATGCCGCTGCTCATGGTTTGCCGTACATAGCCACCACGGTGCTCGGCCGCTACCAGACGCGGGAACACATGTACACCGTCGCCCATGATGGTGAAGTCGTGGAAGCCGCCCCGGTATTTCTGCCCGCGGTACTTCACGACTCGCACACGACGGCGTTCGGCGCCGTAGTCAGGGGTCAACTCTTCCAGGCGGATGACGCCGTGAGCCACGCTGTGCACGGTTTTGTCGAGAGACTCGGTGGTCAGGTCATCGAGCAGCAGCACCGTGGCGTCATAACGCACGAAGTAGTGCTTGATCGCCAGGATTTGCCGGCGATAGCGCAGCGAGCTTTGCGCCAGCAGACGGATCTCCGACAGGCTGTCGACTACCACGCGGGTCGGTTTGACGCGTTCCACCACTTCGAAAATCTGCCGAGTGGCTTCGCCCAGCTCCAAGTCGGAGGAATACAGCAAGCTCTGCTGATGCTCTGCATTGAGCAAGCTTTCGGGCGGGGTCAATTCGAAGATATGGATATTGTCGTCCAGGTCCCAACCGTGGGACTTGGCACCTTGGCGCAGTTCCCGCTCGGTTTCTGACAAGGTGATATACAGCGATTTTTCACCGTTTTTCGCCCCTGCCTGCAAAAAGTGCAGGGCGACGGTGGTTTTACCGGTGCCCGGCTCACCTTCAAGGAGAAACAAATGGCTACGTGATAGCCCGCCGGAAAGAATGTCATCAAGACCTTCGATGCCGGTGGCCGCCTTTTCACTTAAAAGCGCATTGGATGTAGACAAGAAGTGCCCTCAGGTCACGTACAAGTTGGGTGCACGCCGAAGGGGCGCGCCATATTCACTTGACCGTATCGGCATGTGGCGGTTCAACGTTTCTTAAGAATTGCAGACGTGTAGGAGCGCGCAAGCTCGTTCCTACAGGCCTTGCTGCAAGGCCGGATCATCCGGGTTCTGCTGCTCCAACTGTGCCAGCAGCACCTGGACGTTCTGCAATTGGCCGCTCTCTTTCCAGTAATTGACCAGCAGTACACGTGCTTTGCGATTGGCCGGGTGGCGCTGAACGATCTCTTCCAACTGGCGCTGGGCCGCCTCCAGTTCATCCTGGTCGTGCAGTGTGGTGGCCAGGTCAAAGCGATAATCCTGGTTGTCCGGCTCAAGCTCCACCGCCTTGGACAGGCCGAGCAAGGCATAGGGGCGCTCGCCGTGGTGCAGCAACCACATGCCCAAGGCGTGTTGCAGGTAGGCCGACTCCGGATGCGCCGCCAATTGCTGCGCCAACAGTTGGCGCGACTCCTCGCTCTTGCCTTGCTTGTCCAGCAGTTCGATTTGCGCCACGCCTGCTTGCAGGTTGTCCGGCTCCAGGCGCATTGCCTGTTCCAGAGCGTCTTGCGCCGGTGCCAGCATCGCGCTGTGGATGTACAGGCGCGCCAGTTGGATCCAGCCTTGCGCGGTTTCGGGCTGGGCCTTGAGGGTTTTCACAAACTCGTCGAGTACCTGCTGCAAGGGGCCGAAATACAAGCCCAGGGTGTCCGGTGACAGACCGAGCAGGGCATTGGCCGCAGCAAAGCGCACAGCCTGTTCGGGATCATCCAGTACCGGACCGAGCAACAGGGTGCGCTGGCCGCTAGGTACCAGGCCGACGATGCTGTGGATCGCCGCTTCGCGAACCATTGCAGATTCATCGGCCAGGTCTTTATCCGCCAGCTTCAGCGCTTGGGGGCTGGGGTAATTGGGCAATTGGGCGTGCAGGGCGGCACGGCGCTCAGGCGACAGATCAGGCCGTCCCAACTGTTGGTACAACACGCGCGCAGCGCCCGGCTCACCGTTTTGGGCCTGTTTCAACGCCTTGGAATAACCGTGGGCAATGGCGGGCGCCACGGTGACTTGAGGGGGACGAGAGAAAAACCAAGTGATCGACACGATCAACAACAGGGCGCACAGGCCGATGATGGAGTTACGGCGTGACTTTGACATGCGGGCGTCCGAAAGCTGTGGTTGCTAGTGCAAAGCCATCAGCTTCGGTCAGTGCAGGGCCAGTGTCAAACCGGCGTCAAGTCAGCACGTACTCCACCGGTTGCGGCGCAGCAGGCAAGTCGACTTCACCGAGGGCCGCCAGGATCTCGCGCTCCAGGGTTCGCAGGATGGCATCGCACGGCAGGTCGTTTTCGTCAAAGCCAAACGGGTCTTCCAATTCATCGCCGATCGCATCCAGACCAAAGAAGGTGTAGCTGACGATTGCAGTGAACACCGGCGTCAACCAGCCCAGCGGTTCGGCCATGGCGAAGGGTAACAGGATGCAGAACAGGTAAATGGTGCGGTGTAACAGCAAGGTGTAGGGGAAGGGCAGCGGAGTGGTCTTGATGCGCTCACAGGACGCCTGCACCTGGCTGAGGCCGACTAGCCGAGCTTCCAGCTGGGTGTAGCGCCATTCACTGATCACACCCTGCCGGGCCAGAACGCACAACCGCGCACCGAGCATCTGCAGCACGCTGTCAGGCAAGTTGGGGTGGCTCGCGCGCACGGTAACCCAGGGCTGCATGGCGCGTACCTCATCTTCATGGCGCAAATGCGCGATCAAGCCATGGGCAAAACCGCATAGCTCACGCAACAGCCCGGCCCGCTCGGGGGTATCGCCGAGCACCTGGGTTTCACGAATCAGCGAGCGTACCTCGATGATCATCTGTCCCAGTTGCTTGCGGCCTTCCCACCAGCGGTCATAACAGGCGTTATTGCGAAAACTCATGAAAATCGACAACGACAAGCCCAGCAAGGTAAAGGGCGTAGCGTTGACCTTGGAAAAATAGGCGGGGTGCAGGGTTTCCACCAGCACAATGACTGAAGCCAGCAGCGTGACCAACAGGCTGCGCCAGGCAATGCGCTTGGCAATCGAGCCCTTGAGGGAAAACAGGATGCCCAGCAGGTTGGGCTTGGGGCGAACGATCATGGCAGGCTTCTGTGAGGGTGCAGGCATCAGGGTAGAAGCTGGCTTGCAGAGCGTCCAATCACTTGGATCGACCGTTTGATCGGTGGGATCAATGATCGCCATAGCCGCCGATAGGCAGGATTGGCCAAACCAGTCAGCCAAGTTGAAGGCTTTGACCATTGCCCCTGCAACGCTCTGGAGCGACTATTTCAGCCGATTTATCCAGTTAAAAAGTCCTGAAAATAAAAATACAGAAGGATTGAAACGATGCGTGAGTATTTGGCCGCCACCACCGAGTTTGATTATCAGCGCACTGTCGATGCCGCACTGGCTGGCAACCTGCAGGCGCTCAATGCCTGCGTGGAGTGCTGTGACCGCCACGCGCTGCCAGGGCGCATCGCGTTGTTCTGGGAGGGTCGGGACGGGCGCAGCGCCACGTCGACCTTTACCGAATTGCAGGATCAGGCCGCACGCTTCGCCAATTTCCTCCTGGCCCAGGGCGTCAAGCGCGGCGACAAGGTGGCGGGCCTGCTGCCACGTACGGCCGAGTTGCTGGTGGTGGTGTTTGCAACCTGGCGCATCGGCGCGGTGTATCAGCCGCTGTTTACCGCCTTCGGCCCCAAGGCCATTGAACATCGCCTGACCAGCTCCGGCGCGGCGCTGGTGGTCACCGACGCGGTGAACCGCCCCAAGCTGGCCGAAGTCGCCGGCTGCCCGACCATTGTCACGGTCACCGGCGCCAAGGGCGAGGGCATCGTGCGTGGCGACTATAGCTTCTGGGCTGAGCTGCCCAACTACTCCAACGTCTGCGAGCCGGTGTTGCTGGGCGCGGAGGATCCGTTCCTGCTGATGTTCACTTCGGGCACCACCGGTCCCTCCAAAGCACTCTCGGTGCCGCTCAAAGCCATTGTCGCGTTCCAGGGCTATATGCGCGACGCCGTGGACTTGCGCCCTGAAGACGCGTTCTGGAACGTCGCCGACCCCGGTTGGGCCTATGGCATCTATTTCGGTGTGACCGGGCCGTTGTCCATGGGGCATCCGATTACCTTCTACGACGGCCCGTTCACCCTGGAAAGCACCTGCCGGGTCATCAATAAATACGCGATCACCAACCTGACCGGCTCGCCCACGGCGTATCGATTGCTGATTGCCGGCGGCGAGCAGTTCGCCCGTTCAATCAAGGGCAAGCTGCGCATCGTCAGCAGTGCCGGCGAGCCGTTGAACCCGGAGGTGATCCGCTGGTTCGCCGACAACCTGGAGGTGACCATCCACGACCACTACGGTCAGACCGAGCTGGGCATGGTCTTGTGCAATCACCACGGCCTGACGCATCCGGTGCATGTGGGCTCGGCGGGGTTCGCTTCGCCCGGGCACCGCATCGTGGTGCTGGATGACAACCACCAGGAACTGCCAGCCGGGCAGCCCGGCATTCTGGCCATCGACCGCGAGCAATCGCCGATGTGCTGGTTTGCCGGCTACGACGGTGTGAAGACCAAAGCCTTCGTCGGCAAGTACTACCTCAGTGGCGATACGGTGGAATTGAACCCCGACGGCAGTATCAGTTTTGTCGGGCGCAGCGATGACGTGATTACCACTTCCGGCTACCGCGTGGGGCCATTCGATGTCGAAAGCGCCCTGGTCGAACACCCGGCGGTGGTCGAGGCCGCCGTGGTTGGCAAACCTTGCCCTGAGCGTACTGAACTGGTGAAAGCCTTCGTGGTGATCAGCGAGCAATACCGCGCCACCCCGGAACTGGCCGAAGAGCTGCGCCTGCATGTACGCCAGCGCCTGGCCGCCCATGCTTACCCACGGGAAATCGAATTTGTCAGCGACTTGCCCAAAACCCCGAGCGGCAAGCTGCAACGCTTCATTTTGCGCAATCAGGAAATAGCCAAGGCCCAGGCGGCCGTGGCTTGATCCCTTTCAAAGGAAACAACGATGCAGATTGAAAACAAGGTATTTCTGGTCAGCGGCGGTGCTTCTGGCCTCGGCGCGGCCACGGCTGACATGCTCATCGCGGCCGGCGCCAAAGTCATGCTGGTGGACTTGAACGCTGACGCCGTTGCCGCCAAGGCCACGCAACTGGGCGACAACGCTCGTAGCACCGTGGCAGATATCTGCCAGGAAGCCGCTGCCGAAACTGCCGTGAAGGCAGCGGTGGAGGCGTTTGGTGGTTTGCATGGCCTGATCAACTGCGCCGGTGTCGTGCGCGGCGAGAAAATCCTTGGCAAGAACGGCCCGCATGGGCTGGCCAGCTTTGCCCAGGTGATCAACGTCAACCTGATCGGCAGCTTCAACCTCTTGCGCCTGGCCGCTGCGGCGATCGCAGAAACCGAAGCGAATGCCGACGGCGAGCGCGGTGTGATCATCAATACCGCCTCGGTGGCGGCATTCGATGGGCAGATCGGCCAGGCCGCGTATGCCGCGTCCAAAGGTGCGATTGCCAGTTTGACCTTGCCCGCCGCTCGGGAACTGGCGCGTTTCGGCATCCGTGTGATGACCATCGCCCCGGGCATTTTCGAAACCCCGATGATGGCCGGCATGACCCCGGAAGTTCGCGACTCCCTGGCCGCTGGCGTGCCGTTTCCACCGCGCCTGGGCAAGCCCGCCGAATATGCCGCGCTGGTGCGACATATCCTTGAAAACAGCATGCTCAATGGTGAGGTGATCCGTCTCGACGGTGCCTTGCGTATGGCCGCCAAGTAAGGAGTGCCTGTATGAACGACCCTATTGTGATTGTCAGCGCCGTGCGCACGCCCATGGGCGGGTTCCAGGGTGACCTCAAAAGCCTGACCGCACCGCAGCTGGGCGCCGCAGCGATTCGTGCCGCCGTTGAACGCGCCGGTATCGCCGCCGATGCGGTAGACGAGGTGCTGTTTGGCTGCGTACTGCCGGCCGGGCTCGGGCAGGCACCTGCACGCCAGGCGGCCCTGGGCGCCGGCCTGGACAAGTCCACCCGTTGCACCACCCTGAACAAGATGTGCGGCTCGGGCATGGAAGCAGCGATTCTCGCCCACGACTCATTGCGCGCCGGCAGCGTCGATGTGGTGATCGCCGGCGGCATGGAAAGCATGTCTAACGCACCGTACCTGCTGGATCGTGCGCGCAGCGGCTACCGCATGGGGCACGGCAAGGTGCTTGACCATATGTTTCTCGATGGCCTGGAGGATGCCTACGACAAGGGCCGCCTGATGGGCACCTTTGCCGAAGACTGCGCCGAGCACAACGGCTTTACCCGGGAAGCTCAGGATGCCTTCGCCATCGCGTCCCTGACGCGCGCGCAGGAGGCCATCATCCATGGCAGCTTCGCCAGCGAGATCGTCCCGGTGCAGGTCACCGTGGGTAAGGAACAAAAAACCATCCTGCACGATGAACAGCCGCCTAAAGCCAAGCTGGACAAGATCGCCAGCCTGAAGCCGGCGTTCCGTGAAGGCGGCACCGTCACCGCGGCCAATTCCAGCTCGATCTCCGACGGCGCCGCGGCATTGCTGCTGATGCGCGAGTCGGACGCCCATAAACGTGGCCTCAAGCCGTTGGCGTTGATCCACGGGCACGCCGCGTTTGCCGATGAGCCGGGGCTGTTTCCGGTGGCGCCGGTGGGGGCGATACGCACGTTGATGAGCAAGACTGGCTGGCGCCTGGAAGACGTCGACCTGTTCGAAATCAACGAAGCCTTTGCCGTGGTCAGCCTGGTGACCATGAGCAAGCTTGCGATCCCTCACGACAAGGTCAACGTGCATGGTGGTGCCTGCGCCCTGGGCCATCCTATTGGTGCTTCGGGTGCGCGGATCCTGGTGACACTGCTGTCGGCCTTGCGCCAGAAGGGCCTCAAGCGTGGCGTCGCGGCCATTTGTATCGGCGGCGGTGAAGCCACGGCCATGGCCGTTGAATGCCTCTACTAAGGATGACTTATGCTGCCCAATGACGAACAACTGCAAATCAGCGACGCCGCCCGGCAATTTGCCCAGGAACGCTTGAAGCCGTTCGCCGCCGAATGGGATCGCGAGCATCGCTTTCCCAAGGAAGCCATCGCTGAAATGGCCGAACTGGGCTTTTTCGGCATGTTGGTGCCGGAACAGTGGGGCGGTTGCGACACCGGCTACCTGGCATACGCCATGGCCCTGGAAGAAATCGCCGCAGGTGACGGCGCGTGCTCGACCATCATGAGTGTGCACAACTCGGTGGGCTGCGTGCCGATCCTCAAATTCGGCAATGACCAGCAAAAGGCCCAATTCCTCACGCCCCTGGCCAGTGGCACCATGCTCGGTGCCTTCGCATTGACCGAACCCCAGGCCGGTTCCGATGCCAGCAGCTTGAAGACCCGTGCACGCCTTGAAGGCGATCATTATGTGCTCAATGGCTGCAAACAGTTCATCACCTCCGGGCAAAACGCCGGGATCGTGATTGTGTTTGCCGTCACCGACCCGGCAGCGGGCAAGCGCGGGATCAGTGCCTTCATCGTACCCACTGACTCTGCGGGCTACACCGTGGCGCGAGTCGAAGACAAGCTCGGGCAACATGCTTCCGACACTTGCCAGATCCTGTTTGAAGACGTGAAGGTGCCCGTGGCCAATCGCCTGGGCGAGGAGGGCGAGGGTTACAAGATCGCCCTGGCCAACCTTGAGGGTGGCCGTGTCGGCATCGCTTCCCAGTCGGTGGGCATGGCCCGCGCCGCCTTCGAAGCAGCCCGCGACTATGCCCGTGAGCGGGAAAGCTTCGGCAAACCGTTGATCGAGCACCAGGCCGTCGCCTTTCGCCTGGCGGACATGGCCACGCAAATTGCCGTGGCCCGGCAGATGGTGCATTACGCCGCGGCCCTGCGTGACAGCGGCAAGCCGGCGTTGGTGGAGGCGTCCATGGCCAAGCTGTTTGCTTCGGAAATGGCCGAGAAAGTCTGTTCGGCCGCCTTGCAAACCCTGGGCGGTTACGGTTACCTGAGCGACTTCCCCCTGGAGCGGATCTACCGCGATGTGCGGGTCTGCCAGATTTACGAAGGCACCAGCGATATTCAACGCATGGTCATCTCACGCAATCTATAAGGAGCCGATACATGAGTTATGAAACCATCCTGCTTGACGTCCAGGGCCGCGTCGGGCTGATTACCCTCAACCGCCCGCAGGCGTTGAACGCCTTGAACGCGCAACTGGTCAGCGAACTGAACCAGGCGCTGGATAACCTGGAGGCCAACCCAGAGGTCGGCTGCATCGTGCTCACCGGCTCGAAAAAAGCCTTTGCGGCCGGCGCCGACATCAAGGAAATGGCCGAGCTGACTTACCCGCAGATCTACATGGACGACCTGTTCAGCGACAGTGACCGTGTGGCCAACCGCCGCAAGCCGATCATTGCGGCGGTGAATGGCTTTGCCCTCGGTGGCGGCTGTGAACTGGCGTTGATGTGCGACTTTATCCTGGCCGGTGACAGTGCCAAATTCGGCCAGCCGGAAATCAATCTCGGCGTGCTGCCGGGCATGGGCGGCACCCAGCGCCTGACCCGCGCCGTGGGCAAGGCCAAGGCCATGGAAATGTGCCTGACCGGGCGCTTTATCGACGCCGTCGAAGCCGAGCGTTGCGGGATCGTGGCGCGTATCGTGCCGGCCGATGAGTTGCTGGAAGAAGCGCTGAAAGTCGCTGCCCTGATCGCCAGTAAGTCAGTGCCGATCAGCATGATGGTCAAGGAGAGCGTGAACCGCGCCTTTGAAGTCAGCCTGTCCGAAGGCGTGCGCTTTGAGCGCCGGGTGTTCCACGCGGCGTTTGCGACCCAGGATCAGAAGGAAGGCATGGCCGCATTCGTGGCCAAGCGGGCGCCGGAGTTCAAGGATAAGTAAAACGCTGTGGGAGGGGGCTTGCTCCCGATGGCGGTGGATCAGTCAGCACATCAGCTACTGAACCACGGCCATCGGGAGCAAGCCCCCTCCCACATTTGAACTGCAGCGTTTGACACAGTTTTTTGCAGTGTGTCAGTCAGAGCTGGTAGTGCTTGAGTTCCCTGGCAATCACCATCCGCTGAATCTCGCTGGTGCCTTCGTAAATCTGCGTGATCCGCGCATCCCGGTAGTAACGCTCCACCGGATAGTCTTCCAGATACCCATACCCCCCATGAATCTGCATCGCCTTGGAGCAGACACGCTCGGCCATTTCCGAGGCAAACAGCTTGGCCTGGGAAGCTTCGGACAAGCATGGTTTGCCGGCACTGCGCAGGCGCGCAGCGTGGAGGATCAGCAAGCGTGCTGCGTTCAGCTGCGTTTGCATGTCAGCCAACAGGTTGGCCACGCTCTGATGTTCGATGATCGCCTTGTCGAACTGCACGCGATCCCGGGCATAAGCCAGCGCTGCTTCAAAGGCGGCGCGGGCGATGCCCAAGGCCTGGGCGGCAATACCGATGCGCCCACCTTCCAGGTTGGACAGGGCGATTGCAAGGCCCTTGCCGCGCTCACCCAGCAGGTTGGCTTGTGGCACGCTGCATTGGTTGAGCGTAACGGCACAGGTGTCCGACGCACGGATGCCCATCTTGTGCTCGGTGCGGTCGACCACAAAACCCGGGGTGTCGGTAGGCACCAGAAACGCTGAAATACCCTTCTTGCCCAGTTCCGGATCGGTCACCGCAAACACGATGGCCAACCTGGCGCGCTTGCCGTTGCTGACAAATTGCTTGGCGCCGTTGATCACCCACTGGCCGTCTTTCAATTCGGCACGGGTGCGCAGGTTGTGGGCTTCGGAGCCGGCCTGAGGTTCGGTCAGGCAGAAGCAGCCGATGGCCTGGCCGCTGGCGAGTTCGGCCAGCCATGTGTGTTTTTGCTCAGCTGTGCCGTAGTTGAGGATAGGCCCGCAACCCACTGAATTGTGGATACTCATCAAGGCGCCCGTGGCGCCGTCACCCGCGGAAATTTCCTCCACGGCCAGCGCGTAGGCCACGTAGTCCACATAGGTGCCGCCCCATTCTTCCGGGACCACCATGCCGAGCAGGCCCAGTTCGCCCATCTTCGCCACCAGCGCGTCGTCGATCCACCCGGCTTTCTCCCAGGCTTGGGCATGGGGAGCAATTTCGCCACGGGCGAAGTCCCGCGCCATGTCGCGGATCATGATTTGTTCTTCTGTGTATTCAAGATCTTGCATGGCTTATTTCTCAATCTGCGCGAAGCTGTGGAAGAAGCTCTCGACGTGGCTGGCATCCAGCGCATTGAGCGTGGGCGGGTTCCAGCGCGGGGCTTTATCCTTGTCGATGATCAGGGCGCGAACGCCTTCAATCAGGTCGCCACGTTCGAACCATTGACGGTCCAGGTGCAGCTCCAGAGCAAAGCACTGTTCCAGCGGGAGGTGCCGACCACGACGCAGCATTTGCAAGGTCACGGCCATGGCCAGGGGCGAGCGGGTCTGCATCAGATGGGCGGTAGTCAACGCCCATTCGTGGGTGTCGGCGACCGTAACTGCCTGCAATTGCTCGACGATGCTAGGTACATCCGGCAGGGCGAAGAAGTGATCAATGACCGGGCGCAGGGCCGCCAGCGGCGCATCGGGCAATTGCTGCACCGCCAGTTTGGCGAGCACACCTTGCAAATCCTTGAGGGGGGAATCGCTCCATTGCAACTGGTCGAGCTTGTTGTCCAGGGCGGGGAGTCTGGCGCTGTCGATAGACCAGTCGGCCAACCCGCAATACAGCGCATCGGCGGCACGTATCTGCACCCCGGTCACGCCAAGGTAAGTCCCCAGCTCACCGGGAATACGCGACAGGAAATAGCTGCCGCCTACATCAGGGAAGTAGCCGATAGCCACTTCCGGCATCGCCAGGCGACTGCGTTCAGTGACGACCCGCAGATCCGCGCCTTGTACCAGGCCCATGCCGCCGCCGAGGACGAAGCCGTCCATCAGTGCCACGACCGGTTTACGGTAATGGTGGATGGCCAGGTCAAGGGCATATTCCTCCACGAAGAAATCCTGGTGCAGGGTGTCGCCGTTCTTGAAACTGTCGTACAGCGAGCGGATATCGCCGCCAGCGCAGAAGGCTTTTTCGCCGGCGCCACGCAGCACCACGGCATAAACCTGCGGGTCATCCGCCCACGCCTGCAGCTGCGCCGTCAACTGGCGGACCATGTCGAGGGTGATGGCATTCAAGCCGGCGGGGCGATTGAGGGTGAGGTGGCCGATATGGTTACGCACTTCACTCAGTACTTCCTGCTGAATATCGGCGTGGCTTGCTTCGGATGAAACCTGAGCAGTCATCACTAACTCCCTGCTTTTATTGTTCTTTATCAAGATGTTCGCGGGCGAACCTTCTCGCGATCCTACCAGTGCAAATTTGCCCAGTACAACCGGTAATCATGCAGGTCGTTTTTGCATTTATGCAGCAGGGATCAAGCCGCGCGGTTGGCCAGGACCTCACCGATACTGCGACGTCGTGCATGGCCTTCTGCTGCGTGGATCAGTTGTTCCAGCTCAGTGGGCTCGACATCGTAAAATTGCTCCATTTCGGCCAGCGCCAGCTTGAGGTCGGCCGCTGTAATCGATGGATCGCTCACGGGCTGAATGCCGAGGACGACAGGAGCAGGCTCGGCTGGCCCCTTGGGGTAACGTGTGCGCGTGGCATTGTTATAGAGCAGTGCGCATCCCAGCAGAGCGCCGGCACCCAGCATGACCGGCGCCAGTTCATACCAGCCCAGGGCGATGGACGCAGGGTCGGCCAGTACCAGGGTCATGGCCAGGCCACCGGCCGGTGGGTGCAGGCAACGCAGCCAACAAATCAGGATTACCGTCATGCCCGCCGCCAGGCACGCGCTACCCAGGGTTCGCCCCAGTACCCGTGCCACCAGCAATGCAACGATGCCGGCACACAGGTAACTGCCCATGATCGACCATGGCTGGGCCAGCGCTCCCGATGACACCGCAAACAGCAACACGGCCGAAGCGCCAAGGGGGCCGAGCAAATGCAGGGCGACCTCCATGCCGAATACCTGGGCGCAAGCCCAGACACTGAACATTGTGCCCAAGGCCATGCCGATGCCGGCACGACTCCATTCAGCGGGGCGGGTGTTGATTGCAGCGGGTAACCAGCGAGCGAGCATTTAAAGACGATCCATAAACGGCGGGCGAAAAAAAAGGCCTGCCTGGTTTCCCGGTGCAGCCCTTTGAACGTTCCAACATTTGGGGGAGGAACCCGTGCAGTGTGCCGAGGTTGGTCTGATCGCACCACTGCATATTAATGAAGGTTAAACGCAAATATTATGCAGTTAAAGGGTGTCTCCGAAGGTAATGGGGCCTGCCACAGTGGGCGCTGGTGTGCAGAGTTTGCCCAGCACCCGGTTATTGGCCTCTTCATTGAACAAGCGCTCATGCAGGTTTTCGCGCAATTTGGCGTCGTCGGCCAGTGGCCCCTTCAACGCCACCAGCGCGTCGCGCAATGCCATCAAACGATCCAGTCTTGGTAAAGGTACATTCAACAGTTCCTCTCGCACGGCATTGTCCTCTCAATGAAGTAAGCCATCGCGCTTGGGCAGCCTACAGCGTCCTTGTAGTTATGGCGTGCCTTGACCCAAGCGCTTTCGGGACAGCCCTGACGATCGGGTGGTAGATACTTAACGCACGTGGCAGCGAGTCTACCGTCGGGTTCCAGGCACAGGAAGGGAAAGTGCACCAGCTATTACGCAAAGGAATGTAGGTGTTTTCTTGGTGCTTGTGATGAAAGACGCCTACTGGTTAAAGAGTCGGCGTTCTTTCTTACAATGCCCCTGGAAAAGTGCTCATGGCACCGTGGTTTTTACCAGATGCAACAATACGTAGGGGTTCTTGTCGAACTCGCCGGTCAGCGTGGGCGCGATCGAACGCAAGCGTGGATCGTCCAGCCCTTCGAAGTCGGCCTGGCTCATGACCAACCATGCCGGGGCCTGGATCGGCTTCAATTCAATGGGCAATTGGGTAAACAGCGGGACCTTGTCACAATCGAAGTTGACCATGAACTTGATGGCTTTCGCGTCTTTACCCAGCGCGTGCAGCACCACGGGCGCCGGTTGCTGCAGGACTTGAGCCTTGACGGCGAGGCTGAACGTGCGGGTGTCGTATAACCGACGCTCCAGGGGTTCGACCACGAGGATGTAGGTTGTCCAAAGGGCCAGCACTGCAGCCAGGGCCGGGCCATACGTACGCAGTCGGGACTTGAGCAGTGTCAGCAGCGCCAGGATCTGAAGCAGCCCAAGCACGGCGAAGATCACTTCGAGGTGGGCCAGCGGCTCCGGATAACGCCGCCGCGCCACTAGCAGGCCAATCACCAACAGCGTCGGCAATAGCGTCCAGACGCCCAGCATCAGGCCGCGCAGCCAGGCAAACAGTCGCCCCTGTGTCGCCTGGAACGGATACGCGGCAATGATCGCTGCCATCGGCAACATCGGCAGGATATAGCGCGCTTTTTTCGCCTGGGGCACCGACAGGCCCACCATCACCAGCACACCCGCGGCTGCGCAATACAACACCAGCTTCAATGCCGGATCCGGTGTGCGCCGCCCGCCGATCATGACCGCCACCAATACCAATATTGCCAGCGGATAAGCCAGCGCGTAGTTACCCATGGAGCTGGTGAAGTAATACAGCACACCGCCGGAGCCTTCGCTGCCATCCATGCGTCCCAGGAACTGCATACGAATCACGTCATGCATGAAGTCTTCGCCGCCGCTGAGCTTGGCCAGCAGCAGCAACAGACCGACGCACGCTGCCAGCAGCGCCAACGCCAGCAGGCCGAAGCTGAACAGGCTGCGCCATTGGCGGTTGATCAGGTAATAGCTGCACAAAACGCCTGTGGGGATCACCAGGCCAATCGGCCCACGCAGTGCAAACCCGAGCAGCAGCAACACAAACACCCAATGCAAGCGCTTCGCCGCAGCGAAGTGATCATGGGCATAGCCCAGATAGAACACCGCCAGAGTCACGGCGGCGAGCATCTGGTCCAGGGAGACCGCGCGGGTTTCGCTGACAAAGGTGCTGCTGAGCAGCAACATTGCCAGGCTCAACAGCCCCCAGCGCGGGGAGTAGGGCGCAGTCAGGCGGTAGACCAGCATTACGATCACTGCTGACGCGACCGCGGTGGGCAGCCATGCCGTCAGGCTGGTGACCTGGCCCAATGGCAATGACAGCAGCCAGGTCAGCAGCGTTGAAGTCGCCAGGTAGTCGGCATACGGTTGGCCGTAGGTCGTGGGGAAGAAGCCTGGCCCGTGGCGCAGCATTTCCTGGGCAAACACCACGAAGCGTGAATCAAAGCCGATGATCGCCTGGTGCCAGTTGCCGGCGATAAACAGCACCAGCGCCAAGAGCCCAAGCCCCAGTGACTGGCGACGGATTGTGCTGCTCTGCATGGATGGGAAAGCCTTGTTCACCTAGCCGACATCCCTGACCTGTTCCACCCAGTTTTGCTGGGGAATCGGTAACTCGCAGGAATCGCCACGGCCAATGGGGAAATACTTGAAGCCTTTGCGTGTCAGGCGTTCGCCGTCATACAGGTTGCGGCCATCGAAGATCACTGGGGTTTTCAAGCGCTGGTGAATCAGGTCGAAGTCCGGCGCCTTGAATTGTTGCCATTCGGTGCACACGATCAGCGCATCGGCGCCGCCCAGGGTGGACTCCGGGGTGCCCATCAGCATCAGGCGCGGGTCGTCGCCATAGATCCGCTGGGTTTCCTGCATGGCTTCCGGGTCGAAGGCGCGCACATTGGCACCGGCGGCCCACAAGGCTTCCATCAGCACGCGGCTGGGAGCGTCGCGCATGTCATCGGTGTTGGGCTTAAAGGCCAGGCCCCACAGGGCGAAGGTCTTGCCCTTCAGATTGCCTTTGAAGAACGCATTGATGCGCTCGAACAGCTTGCTCTTCTGGCGCTGGTTGATGGCTTCCACTGCTTCGAGCAGGTCGCTGGAGCAGTTGGCTTGCTTGGCGCTATGGATCAAGGCACGCATGTCTTTGGGGAAGCACGAGCCGCCGTAGCCACAGCCTGGGTAGATGAAGTGGTAGCCGATTCGCGAGTCGGCACCAATGCCCAGGCGCACCGATTCAATATCAGCGCCCAGGTGCTCGGCTAGTTCGGCAATCTGGTTGATGAAGCTGATCTTGGTGGCCAACATGCAGTTGGCGGCGTACTTGGTCAGTTCGGCGCTGCGCAGGTCCATAAAGATGATGCGGTCGTGGTTGCGATTGAACGGCGCGTACAGGTCGCGCATGACCTCACGTACTTCCTCGCGCTCGCAGCCAATGATGATGCGGTCCGGGCGGCGGCAGTCGGCAACGGCCGAGCCTTCCTTGAGGAATTCCGGGTTGGAGACAATATCGAACTCCAACTGACGGCCAGCGGCATTCAGGTTCTTTTCGATATGAGCGCGCAGGGTGTCACCGGTGCCGACCGGCACGGTGGATTTCTCCACCAGGATTACCGGCTGCACGCGATGGCGGGAAACGGCGTCACCCACCGACAGCACGTATTTCAGGTCGGCAGAGCCGTCTTCATCCGACGGCGTACCCACGGCGATGAACAACACTTCACCGTGCTCGACAGCGAGTTTTTCGTCGTAGGTAAAATGCAGGCGTCCGCTTTCCAGGTTGTCCTTGACCATCGCGGCCAGGCCCGGCTCGAAGATGGTCACGTGACCTTTCTGGAGCGACTCGACCTTGCTCTTGTCAACGTCCATGCAAATGACATCGTGACCGACTTCGGCTAATACAGTGGCCTGTACCAGACCAACGTAACCACTACCAAATACGCTGATTTTCATGGGGTATTCCTGGGACTTGAGGTGCATGCACGACGAGAGTTGATAACCAGTACGCCGAGGATGACCAAGGCCACCCCCAGGGTTTTTGAAAGCGAGAAAGCTTCGTTGAACACCGGCAGGCTGGCGGCCAGCAGATAGACCAACGCGTAGCTGATGCTGAGCAGCGAGTAGGCACGGCCCAGAGGCAAATGCTTGAGTGCGCCAAGCCAGCAGAGCATCGACAGCGCGTAGGCGATGATCGCCAGGATCACCACGCCCAGGGCGCTCAGGTCGATGCTGTTGTGGGCGAAGGCGGCCAGCCACTCGGTGGGCAAGGGCAGGCGCGTCATGCTCCAGCGCATGCCCAGTTGGGCGCCACTCACCAGGCCGACACTGCCCAGGGCCAGGGCGAAACCCTTTATGCGGCTCATACCTGGCGCCCCAGCAGCACGACGCCGGCAATCACCAGCCCCACACCCAGCCAGTGACGGCCATCAATGGGTTCGTGAAATACAAAGCGCGCCATCAGCGTGACCAGCACAAAATTCAGGCTGAGCATGGGGTAGGCAATCCCCACTTCCAGGCGTTGCAATACCAGCAGCCACACCAGCAGGCCCAGGCCCAGGCACACCAACGCTGACCATAACCACGGCGAGCGCACCTTCAATGCCCAGCCTTGAGGCAGGTTCCGCCAGCTTTCCACGGCAAACTTTTGCGATACCTGGCCCATGCAGGTGAGCAAGCAGGCTGTGAGCAACAGCAGCAGGGTGGTCATGGCGCGACCTGCGGGAAAATCAGGATCACGATCTTGCCTTGGGCATAACGCTTGCCATCGGTGGGCAGCAGCGCGAGCTCGTCCTTTTCACCTTGGCTGTTGACGCGCATCACCACACCCACGGCACCGGTGCGGCGGGTTTGCGCCATCCACGCCTGGATCGCATTACGGTCGACCAGCCGATGGGCCGTGTCGGCGTAAGCCAGCCCGTACTTGACCTCGCCCGAGGTGTTGTAGAGCGTGATATCCGGTCGTTTGAGACGCCAGGACAGTGCAGAAGCAGCGCCCAGATCGTTGCTCAACAGGGCGACAGTGGGCTGTAATTCCTCGATGTGATCGATGATGAACTGGTCCGGGGTCTTGTTATAAACCACCGAATGGGGCAATGCCGCAGGCACCAAAACCACTAGTAGCCCACTGCCAATCAGAGGCGCGGCCCACAACGTCAAGGGCCGTGCCGCTTGCAGCAGGTTGACCACGATCCAACCGAACAGGAAGATGAACACCAGCACCAGGCTGAAGGTTTCCTCACCCGGCTCGTACACCGGTTTTTTCAACTGGAACCAGCTGAGGGCCAGCAATACCAGCACACCGATCGCCAGGTTCAGCCAGCCATTGATGCGCAGGACGCGACCGTGGCCTTGCTTGAGCTTGTCGCTCAAGGTCGAGCCCATCAGCAACGCCAGGGGCAGCATGCAAGGCATGATGTAGGAGGGCAACTTGCCCTTGGCCAGGCTGAAAAACGCCAGCGGCATCAACAGCCATAGCAGCAGGAATGCGGTTTTCGGCGCGCGCTTTTGCAGCCATGCCTGCTTGAGCGTGGACGGCAACAGGGCTACCCACGGTAGCGCGAACGCTACCAGCAGCGGCAGGTAATACCAGAACGGCTCAGCGTGCTGGGCATCTTCCCCGGCAAAGCGCTGGATGTGCTCGTGCCAGAAAAAGAAATGCCAGTAGTCCGGTTCTTGCAGGTGCACAGCCAATGCCCACGGCACGCTGACAGCAATTGCAACCACCACGGCCACGCCGCCAACCGTGCACAACTCACCCAGGCGTTTTTGCCAGAGGGCGTAGGGCAGGGCGATCAATACCGGTAGCAACCAGGCCAGGAAGCCCTTGGTCATGAAGCCCATGCCGCACGCGAAACCCAACAGCGCCCATGACCACAGTCGGCCGCGCCGCGTGCTGCTGTCAAAGCAGAACCACAACGCCACGCCGGTCAGGTTGACCCAGAAGGTGAACTGCGGGTCCAGGTTGGAATAACCACCGAGGGCCGCCACGCTGACGAAGCTCATGTACAGCAGGGTGCTGACCAGGCTTTTGTGCGGGTCGCTCCATAACCGGCGGGATACCAGGTAAACCAGCACAATGCTCAAGGCGCTGCTCAAGGCCGAGACAAACCGCACGCCGAACAGGTTCTGCCCGAAAATCGCCTGGCCCAGCGCAATCATCCAGTAGCCCGCGGCGGGTTTTTCGAAGTAACGAATACCCATGAAGTGCGGTGAGGCCCATTTGCCGGTCAGCAGCATTTCCTGGCTGATCTGCGCATAGCGGGTTTCATCGGGAATCCACAGGCCATGGGTGGCCAGCGGCAGCAGGTAAAACGCGGCAAACGCCAGCAGGAGCAGGGGCAAGGCCCAGCGACGAATCATGCCTGCTGTACTCCCAACCAACCCTCGCGGCCGCTCAATGCGCCGCGCACCAGTTTTTGTTGGGGCAGGGTGGTTACATCTGCGGGCAGAAGATCACCCAAGGGTTTGAAATCAATGCCGCGCTGCCCTGCCTGGGCGAGCAACTGACGAAAATCATTGGCCATCAGAATCCCTTCAACTTCTGCGTGGATGGTGTAGACGTTCAGCTTCGCTGCGCTGAATCGGTCCAGGATGAAGCGGTTGAAATCATTGGCAGCCACCACCGGCCCGACGACTTCGTCGAAGGTCGGCAGGTCTACCGGAATTTGTGGGGTGCCCGCGCTGCCATCGGCCAGTGTCGGTCGAAACAGGCTGGTGCCCCGGCAATCACTGTTGTAGCGAAAATTGAAGCCTTGCTTGGCTTGCACCACACGTTCGTCGGCGCGCCACCCGGCGGCGGCTGAACAGTCCACGCGCTCGCCTAGGATGTCGCTCAAAGTCTGCACACCACGCCGAATCTGCTCGACCAGCTGTGCCTCGCTCCAACGCCCGGTATTGGCCTGCCAGCCATGGTGATCCCAGGCGTGCAGGCCGACTTCATGCCCGGCGGCCTTGGCCTGGCGCATCAGATGCCCCAGGTCGCGGCCGATCGGCTTGCCTGGCCAGGCGGTTCCTGCCAGCAAGATGTCCCAGCCATACAGGCCGGCGGCGTTGGAACGCAGCATCTTCCACAGAAACTGTGGCCGAATCAGGCGCCACAGATGGCGGCCCATGTTGTCCGGGCCGACACTGAAGAAGAACGTCGCCTTTACCCCGGCTTCATCCAGGGATTCGAGCAGCCGCGGCACACCTTCACGGGTGCCACGGTAGGTGTCGACGTCGATGCGAAGACCTGCCTGCATTACTTTTTATCCGCAATTTCAAGCATGGCTTCACGCAGGAAGAAATCGAGCGTGTTGCCGATGGTTTCGCTCATCTGTACGCTCGGCTCCCAGTTCAGCAGGCGCTTGGCGTTCTCGATGCTCGGCTTGCGGTGCGCCACGTCCTGGTAGCCCGTGCCGTAGAACGCCTTGCTTTCGACGTCGCGGAAACCGGCGAACGGTGGGAAGTTGTGGCGCAGTGGGTGAGCCTCGAACTGACGCAGCAGTTCTTCGCCCAACTGGCGGATGCTCGCTTCGTTTTCCGGATTGCCGATGTTGATGATCTGGCTGTCGCACACGCCATTGTCGTTATCAATGATGCGCGCCAGCGCTTCGATACCGTCGGCAATGTCGGTGAAGCAACGCTTCTGCTCACCACCGTCGAACAGACGGATCGGCGTGCCTTCCACCAGGTTCAGGATCAATTGGGTAATGGCGCGGGAGCTGCCGATACGCGCAGAGTCCAGGCGGTCCAGGCGCGGGCCCATCCAGTTGAACGGACGGAATAGGGTGAACTTCAGGCCCTTGTCGCCGTAGGCCCAGATCACGCGGTCAAGCAGCTGCTTGGACACCGAGTAGATCCAGCGCTGCTTGTTGACCGGGCCGACCACCAGGTTGGAGGTGTCTTCATCGAAATACTGGTCCTGGCACATGCCATAGACTTCGGAGGTCGAGGGGAAGATCACGCGCTTGTTGTACTTGACGCAGTAGCGCACCAGCTTGAGGTTTTCTTCGAAGTCCAGTTCGAACACACGCAGTGGGTTACGGGTGTATTCGATTGGCGTGGCGATGGCAACCAATGGCAGGACCACGTCGCATTTCTTGATGTGGTATTCGATCCACTCGGTGTGGATGCTGATATCGCCTTCCACATAATGGAAATTCGGGTGGCTGCGCAGACGCTCGATGGCGTCGGAGCCGATGTCCAGGCCATAGACTTCGTAACGGTCGTCACGCAGCAGGCGCTCGGACAGGTGGTTACCGATAAAGCCGTTTACGCCCAGGATCAACACGCGGGTACGACGTGGCTTGCGGCCAGACTCGGCGCCACGCAGTACGGAGCCATCCACCAGGCCCAGTTCATCGGCCAGGGCCGGACCGGCCAGGTACAGGCCGTTTTCGTTACGCTGGCCAAACTTGATGACCAAGGAGTCTTCACCGCAGGCAATACGCAGCGGGTTGACGCTGATCACACGGCCTGGCGCCAAACCGTCGTTGCCCTTGACCACGTCGGCTTGCCATACGATCAGCTTGTGCTCGCCCACTGCGCAGAAGGCGCCCGGGTACGGCTGCGTCACCGCGCGCACCAGGTTGAACAGTTGTTCGGCAGGCTTTTTCCAGTCCAGCTTGCCATCGGCGGCAGTGCGGCGGCCAAAATAGGTGGCTTGGTTTTCGTCCTGGGCGGTTTCGGTGAGCTTGCCCAGGGCCAATTGTGGCAGCGCGTCGCGCAGCAAGGCTGTGGCCGCATCACGCAATTTGGCGTGCAGGCTCAGGCCGGTGTCGGTGCGGTCGATGCTGACTTTCTGCTGGGCGAGGATGGCGCCGGCATCGGCACGCTTGACCATGCGGTGCAGGGTGACGCCGGTTTCGGTTTCGCCGTTGACCAACACCCAGTTGGCCGGGGCGCGGCCACGGTATTTAGGTAGCAACGAACCGTGCAGGTTGAACGCGCCCTTGCGGGCGGTGGCCAGCAGCGGTTCGCTCAGTAGGTTGCGGTAGTAGAAGGAGAAGATGTACTCCGGGTTCAACTTGGCGATGCGCTCGATCCACAGCGGGTGGTTGGCGTCTTCCGGGGCGTGCACCGGGATGCCATGGCGTGCGCAGAGTTGGGCGACGGAGCCGTAGAAATTGTTTTCCTTGGGGTCATCGGCATGGGTGAACACGGCAGCAATGTCGTAACCCGCACCGAGCAGGGCTTCAATGCCTGCACAGCCGATATCGTGGTAAGCGAAGACAACAGCTTTTGAACTCATGACTGAACCTGATCCGAAGGAGAAGGAGAAGTAGAAGTAGAAGTATGGGAAGACACCAGGCCGTCAACGACGACGACTGGAGTCGGTGCTGCCGGCTGGTTGCGCAGCACTTTTTCAATAAAGAAGCGCGGGCGGGCGCGTACATCGCTGTACATGCGGCCCAGGTATTCGCCCAGCAGGCCCATGCCGATGAACTGGCCACCGGTAAACACGAACAGCACCGCAAACAGCACGAACAGACCATCACCCGCCCAATCGGCGCCGAAGGCCAGGCGCATGACGATCAGCGCAAAGGCGAACAGCACGCCCAACGCCGCGAGGCTGAAACCGACGATGGACAGCAGGCGCAATGGTGTGGTGGTCATGCAGGTCAGCAGGTCGAACATCAGGCTGATCAGGCGCATGGCGCTGTATTTGGACTCGCCGTGCTCACGCTCGGCGTGGTGCACGAGGATTTCCGTGGTATGGCGGGCAAAGCCGTTGGCCAGGATCGGGATGAAGGTGCTGCGTTCACGGCAGGCGAGCATGGCGTCGACGATGGTGCGGCGGTAGGCACGCAACATGCAGCCGTAGTCGGTCATGGCCACGCCGGTAGAGCGCTGCACGGCCAGGTTGATCAAGCGCGACGGCCAGCGACGGAACGCGGAGTCCTGGCGGTTGTTACGCACGGTGGCGACCACGTCGTAGCCCAGGGCAGCTTGCTCCACCAGGCGCGGGATCTCCTCCGGCGGGTTCTGCAAGTCGGCATCGAGGGTAATTACGACTTCGCCACGGCACTGTTCGAAGCCGGCCATGATCGCGGCGTGCTGGCCGTAGTTGCGGTTCAGGATCACCGCTACAACATGGCTGCCTTCTTCAGCGGCGGCGTCTTCGAGCAGTTGGGCCGAATTGTCGCGGCTACCGTCATCCACCAGGATGATTTCGTATTCGTAGGCCAGCTGCTTGCAGGCTGCTGTAGTACGACGCAGCAGCTCAGGCAGGCTCTCTTGTTCGTTGTAGACCGGGATAACGATCGACACGCAGTGAATAGGGTAGGGTTTCAAAGTTTCATGACCTCGGCTGGAGCAACTTGACGCGTGAAAACAGCAGCAATCATCGGGCAGAACTACAGCCCGCAGATGACAACGCGGCGCTAAAGATAAAGCGTAATCAACAGGTTAGTCGATAAACCACGGAATGCCCTGAAGTACTGCTTACAAGGTTAAGCGCAAATGTGTGCAACGAATATGAAAGGCGGATGAAAAACTCGTTTATTTGACAGGTAGACAGCTAGGGTTCAGCTAAGTAATCAAGGCGTTACATGTGCAGGCCGGATGGTCAGATCGGAACGCTGTGCCGGGCGTTTGGTTCAATCCGGGCGCTCCCGCTCGGCCAATGCCGGTGATTGAACAATCTTCTCTGCATTGGCGCTCAAGTGCCGGTAAAGTAAGCCATCTCTTGCCAGGGTACTCGGATGAATAGCGTGCAGCTTTTGCGCGGCCAGTTGCGGCCTGCGTTGATGGGATTATTGATGACGATGGCCTGTGTCACCAGCGTACGCGCCGATGAAGGGATCGCACTGACCAGCATTGAACAGGTGCCGGAAGGTGTGGAAGTGCCCGGCAAGCAAGTCGGTGCTTATACCTGGGATGACCTTCAGGGCAAGAACCTGCTGGTACTCGCCGAGCAGGTCAGCGAGCGGGAGGATGATGGCACCCAGTCGGCGTTTGTCTACGCAGCGCAGTACCTGCTCACGGGCGATCGCCCCAAGCGGGTCTGGATGCTGCACGACGACGTGCAACACTGCGAGTTCGACGCCAGCCTGCGCTTTGATCAGGCGGCCACCAAAGTCACCGACCTGCTGCGCGACGGCAATACCCAGGTCACGGTCGGTTATTCGCGCACCTGTACCAGTGATGTGAGCCCCAATGAGTTCAAGCTGATCATGCGGGTCGGCAAGTCCGGCAAGTATCGCCTGCGCGGCCTCGATCGCGTCGGCGCCAGTTGGTGGGACGAAGATGCCGGTGCCCTGCGCGGCATGCCCTTGCCCACTGACTGCAGCGTCGAGGCCCAACAGAAGTTGGTCAGCCAGTACAAGGAGCAGGGCACCGAACTGCCACTGCCAGGCTGCTATGGCGACGAGAAGGACTTTGCCAAGGCCCCGGCTGGCTACCTGACGTTTATGCGTGGGCATTGGTTTGCGCTGATGCAGCGACAGGACGCTGACTGGAGCCAGTCCCTGGCGCAACCGCAGGAACCGGCAGAGGAAGTCGAATTGGCGCCGTGATTTTGTGCCAGTGCCGCGCCTGGGTTAGACTCAGTCTTCGCCAATCCACTAAATACATCGATTAATCAACGAGTTGATTGATGTATTTAATCCAAAGGCTGATCCCTTGACCGAGACTATCCGCAACCCGCTGACCCTCTACCTCACTCGCCTGGCGCCCTCCAGCCAACTGACCATGCGCTACGTGCTGCAGGATGCCGCCGACCGCCTGGGTTTCGAAGACCTCAACCTCGAAGACATTGACTGGCATTTACTGCAACCCGAACACGTCGTCGCACTGGTGGCCGCATTACGCGAGGACGGCTATGCGCCGAATACCTCATCGCTGTACGTGAATGCGGTACGAGGAGTGATGAATGAAGCGTGGCGCATGAGCTTGATCAGCCAGGATCACCTGTTGAAGATGCGCTCGGTCAAGGCTGCCGCCGGTACGCGCCTGGGGCAGGGCCGCAACCTGCGTCGTACACTGATCCGCGAGATGCTCGATGTATGCGCCGCCGATCCTCGGCCCCAGGGCCTGCGGGATGCAGCAGTGATCGGCCTGTTGTATGGCTCCGGGATGCGCAAGTCGGAGTCGGTCAATCTCGACCTCGAGCAGATCAATTTTGATCAGCGCAGCCTGCGGGTGATCGGCAAAGGTAATAAGGAACTGATCAAGTACGCGCCGGACTGGGCGTTCGCAAAACTGCGGGCGTGGCTTGAGTTTCGTCGTGAACAACTCAAGGAAGGTGAGCAGGACGACACCTTTCTGTTCAACCGTATCCGCCGGGGCAGCCACATCACACGCGAACGCATTACCAAACATGCGATTTATTACATTGCTCGGCAGCGCGGTGATCAGGTGGGTGTGAAAATCATGCCCCATGATTTCCGCCGTTCGTTCATCACCCGAGTGATCGAAGAGCATGATTTGTCGATTGCCCAGAAATTGGCGCATCACACCAATATCCAGACCACCGCCAGCTACGACGTACGCGACGACAATGAGCGGCGCAGGGCAGTGGACCGCTTTGATCTGTGAGCTGGGCGGGGTAGGGCAAGCCTCAGGAGGAGGGCGGGACGCTTGAGGCCAGGTGCGCCGGCAACCGGCGCAAGGTCCACAACGTGGTGAGCATCGCGGCAAGCGCACATAGCGCAATGCCGATCAACATCGGTGCAGGAGTATGGTCGGCGAATACGCCCACCAGGGTCATCGAAACGGCCGCGGTAACCATCTGGATCGCGCCAAGCAAGGCAGACGCAGAGCCTGCCACCGCGCCATGATCTTCCAGCGACAGCACACCTGCCGCCGGCAGCAACAGGCCGAGAAAACCGAACCCGATAAACAGCAGGCCCATCATCAAGGGCAGGCTATCACCCCAGAATGTGGTGGCTGCCAACAGGGCCATGATCGTGGCTACTGCGACCACCGACCAACGAATAAGCGGCGCCAGACCAAACCGTGCGCTCAGGCGTGCGGTCAGTTGGCTCATGGCAAAAAACGAGGCGGCGTTGAGGGCAAAACACAGGCTGAACTGTGTCGGTGTCAGGCCGAAATATTCGATGTATACGAAGGGCGCGCTGCCGATAAATACAAAGAAGGTCGCAAGGCCAAACCCGCACACCACCGATAACCCGGTGAATACCGGGTCGCGCAACAGCGCTCCATAACTGCCGAATGCATTGCCCAGGGTCTTGCCCAAACGGCGTTCGGCCGGGTGGGTTTCCGGTAGTTGCACGATGGTCATGACCAGGCACAGCACTGCAACCACCGCCAGCACAGCAAATACTTCGCGCCAACTCCAGATCGAAATCACCAGGCTGCCGGCCAGCGGCGCGAGGATTGGCGAAACACTCATCACCAACATCAGCAAAGCCATCAAGCGCGCTGCCTCATGGCCGGTGTACAGGTCGCGCACGATCGCCCGCGGGATCACCATCCCCGCACAGGCACCGAACGCCTGTATGGCACGAAATCCGATCAATACTTCGATCGTCGGCGCCAATGCGCAGCCGATACTGCCAACGGTAAAGATCACCAAACCCGCATAAATCGGCAGTTTGCGCCCGAACACATCGCTGATCGGCCCGTAGAACAACTGGCACACACCAATGACCATGAAGAACACGGTAAGGCTCATCTGCACCGCCGCCGGTGAGGCCCCAAGGCTTGCGCCCAGGGTTGGCAGCGCGGGCAGGTAGATGTCGATGGCAAACGGGCCGACGGCGGTGATCAAGCCCAGCAGCAGGGCGAGATGGGCGATACTTCTAGACATTTGGCAGGTCCGGCTGGAGCAAAGGACGGTCAGCTTAAGTGAAACGCGCAGATCCGCAAACTTAGGCTTCACTAACAAGGAGTTGTTGCCGATACAGCTAACAGTGAGCACTTGAACGGTTGGATTCCCAACCGACGGTCCTGGCACGGGGATACCAGCATGACGATCAAATTACGCTTGATGCTGTTGATTGGGACCGGATTGCTCACCGCCTTGATCATGAGCCTGGCCAGCTATTTGGGAAATACCCGGATGGGCGATGCGGTACAGGACAATGACGTCAGCATGACCGTGCTGCGTAATCACATGGAAGCCGACATGATGCACGACGCCCTGCGTGCCGACGTGCTGTCGGCCATGTTGGTGGGGCTAGGCAAAAGCACCAGCACACCGGCCCAGGTCAACAGCTCGCTCAAGGAACATGCCGAACACTTTCGCCAGGTGCTGGCGGACAACTTCAAGCAGCCGTTGGACGATGCAATCAAGGCGAGCCTGGAAAACATCAAGCCCAGCCTGGATACCTATATCAGCGCCGGTGAGCGTATCGTCGCGCTGGCCCTGGACAACCCCGAAGCCGCCCGTGGTGAGCTGGAGACCTTCAATGCCGCGTTCAGTCGGCTGGAAGATCAAATGGCGGCCTTGAGCGAACTGATCGAAAACAAGACTCAACTGACCAGTATCAGTACCCGACAAACCATCAGCCACGTCAATTGGACCCTGGCCGTGGTACTGATCGCCAGCCTGTTACTGCTGCTGGCACAAGGGCGCTGGGTGATCCTGAGCATCATGGGGCCACTGCGTACCGCCAGCCGTATTGCCGACAGCATTGCCCATGGCAACTTGAGCGAACCTATTATCGAGCCCAGAAATCACGATGAAGCCAGTGCGCTGATTCGCAGCCTGGCCACCATGCAGCGGGATTTGCGCGGCATGATTGAAGTGGTTCGCAGCAACGCCCACGGCGTCAATGGCATGAGCGAACAACTGAGCCAGGGTTGCCATGAAGTCGCAGGCAGCAGTCAACAGCAAAGCGCCGCCGCCAGCACCATGGCCGCCGCCGCTAGCGAAATGACTGCCAGCATCGAGGAAATCACTCGCCACGCCCAACGCGCCCTCGACATGGCCAACCAGGCAGAAACCCTGGCCAAGGACGGCGGCCGCGTCATTCACCAGGTTGTCAGCGACATGGATGGCATTGCCCGTTCAGCGCAGCAATCGGCCCAAGTGATCCGCACACTGGACAAGGAGTCCGAGGCGATCTACAGCATTATTCAAGTGATCAAAGGCATCGCCGACCAGACCAACCTGCTGGCCCTCAACGCCGCCATCGAAGCCGCCCGTGCAGGTGAGCAGGGCCGCGGCTTTGCAGTCGTCGCCGATGAAGTGCGCAGCCTGGCCGGACGCACCAGCGCATCCACGCAGGAGATCGCCAGTATGGTCGGGCGCATCCAGCTGAACACCCGGGAAGCGGTGACCAGCATGGAGGAGGGCGTTGCTCAAGTGGACAAGGGCATGGCCGTTACCGCCGAAGTGGAACGCGCCATTCGCGAGATCCTTCAGGCCACGCTCAGCACCACCGAATTGGTCAACGATATTTCCCGCACCATCAGCGAGCAAAGCCTGGCCAGCAATGAAATTGCTCACCAGGTGGAGATGATTGCAGGTATGTCGCAAAACAACAGCCGCGTGATTGGAGACACGGCGTCAACGACGGATGAATTGTCGAGTTTGGCGGGGAAGCTGTCGCAGTCGGTGGATCGGTTCAGGTTGTGAACCGACCTATCTATATATAACTCAACTAAATAGTCATTTAGTTTAGTTATAGTCAGTGGTTATATAATAAGGGCAGAGCTAGCTCATCCTTCACGCTAGTGTGGGTACGTGCACGATACTTTACATTTGAGCATCATAAAGGGACGGTCTATATGCGGGGAAGGCTTACGTCAGGTCTATGGGTGGCATGTTTCGTGATCAGTGCCACGGCGCTGGCGGATGAACTGCCGCGTAGCGAGCAGATAAAAGCTTTCCGCGCTGCTGGATTTAACCAAGAGACGTCGGAGTGCGAAATCGAGACAACAGGTAGCTACACGCCGGCAACCATGGAGCTGATCAAGGACCTGAACGGCGACGGTCGGCCGGATGCGTTGATTACCGAAGGCAGCACTGACTGTTATGGGCAAGCGGGTACTGGATTTTATCTAGTCAGCCAGCAGACTGACGGTCACTGGAAACTCATGCTCAAAGAAAACGGCGTCGCTGAGTTTCTCCCTGGCAAAGGCAGTAATGGTTGGCCTGATGTCGAGGTCGGCGGCCCGGGCTCTTGTTTCCCAGTACTGCGTTATGACGGGCAACGTTATCGATTTCACCACAGCGTTGGTGAACCGTGTGCTGACTCGCCGTAAATGCCCGGTGGCCCAAGGGTCAAACGGAGGCAGGTCAGCGAGGGCAACGATGGCTGCTTATGAATCTGGCGCGCGGTGGTCTAGGTCGCTTAGTGAAATGCGCCGAACAGAGCCCCTGAAGGATAGCTCAGTGGTTCGCATAATGTATATTATGTTAAATTTGATATTGTGAAGGAACCCTGTCACTGACGACTATCCTGTCCTTCTTCTCGGTTACCTTGAATCGCCCCGGATTCTCTAGACACCTTGCAAGCTCATTGCGTAACGCTTTTCAAACCCTACCGGCGACAGCTGATTGTTGAAACCATGGCGGCGTTTTACGTTGTAGAACATCTCGCTGCCTTGGTCGGAATGAACCATCACCTCTTGCTTCGGCTTACGCCTCCAAACCGCCATCAGCAACGCATCAATGGCCAAATCACTGGTCATCTGCGACTTCATTGACCAGCCAACGACCTGCCGAGAAAACAGATCCAGTACCACCGCCAAATACAACCAGCCTTCATACGTACGAATGTACGTGATGTCGGTTACCCAAACCTTGTTGGGTTCCACAACATCGAAGTGGCGCTTCAGCAAAACCGCTGGGATGGACTTTCAGCGTCAGGCAAAGCCGTCGAATCGAATAGTCGCCTGCGCGCTGCTTGATAAAGGCGTACTTCAGCCGCACTCCTTGGCTATGCGGTTAAAGACAGGGTTCCACTTCGTGGTCTAACCCCTGCCCATTCACACCTTAATCGATTTAGGTATCGCGATACGGCTACTGGTCTTAATTTCGCGTAAAGCCAGACTGGACTGGATGGACGCAATACCCACCTGACGCCTGAGCACCTGTTCGATAAAGTCACTGTAGCTATCAAGGTCCTCTGCCAACACTTGCAGCACGTAATCGGCATCCCCGGTGATCTTGTGACAAGACAACACTTCAGGCAGTTGAGCAATCACCGCCTCAAAAGCATCGGGAGCATGGTCGGCGTGGGTGGAAAAACGGATGTGCACGAACGCCATGATATCCAGCCCCAGCATTCGTCGATCAAGGTTCGCCTGGTAGCCTTTAATCACGCCCGCCTCCTCCATTCTCTTACGCCGCCTCCAACAAGGTGTCAGGCTTAACGACAAGCGCTCACTGAGCTCGGAGTTGGAAATACTCGCATCCTCCTGCAGCAACGCGAGAATCGCCAGGTCGGTGTCATCGAGACTGATGCGTTTGGATGTTTTTTTCTGCATTACGTCATTCCTGAGTAAAAACGCCCGAATAATCCAGTAAACCACGAAAACAAAGCAAAGAAAGCGCGTCAGAGCCGGAACAGAATATTTGCACTGGCCCACATCAACGGATGCGCACAATGTTTACAGTTTTCAGTGATTCCCACCGTTTGCACCACGGCACCGAATTGAAAGACGGCGTGCTCAAGCCGTCCTTCGAACAGCCCAGTCGGGCCGATACCGTCCACAATCGGGTCAAACAGGTAGGGCTTGGCCAGATCATCGAACCGCAAGCATTTGATCGGTCGTGCTATGTCAACGCGCACAGCGAGCGCTACGTAACTTTTCTGGAATCTGCCTGGTCTGAATGGTGCGCAACCGGGCGCACCCACGATGCCTTGCCGCTGGTATGGCCAGTGCGTGATCTGGCCAACGAGCAAGTTCCGACTTTCATCGACGGCAAGCTGGGTTTCTACGCCATGGACGCGGGCTCACCCATTACCGCCACCACATGGCAGGCGGTAAAAACCAGTGCCGATATCGCGCTGACAGGACTGGCGCTGATCGATGAAGGTCACGACAGTGCCTTTGCCCTATGCCGCCCGCCCGGCCATCACGCAGCACGTGAATACATGGGCGGCTATTGCTATCTGAACAACGCAGCCATTGCCGCACAGCAGGCTATTACCCGAGGCGCCAAGCGTGTCGCGGTATTGGATGTCGACTTTCATCATGGCAACGGTACCCAGAATATTTTCTACGGGCGCAGTGACGTCATGTTTGTCTCGCTGCACGGCGAACCGACGGTGTCCTACCCGTACTACTCAGGCTACAGCCACGAAGTCGGCGCTGGTCACGGCGAAGGTTACAACCTGAACTATCCGCTGCCGAAGAACACCTCTTGGGAAAGCTACCGCAACGCCTTGCTCCACGCCTGCAAGAAACTCCAACAATTTGCCCCTGAAGTGCTGGTTATTTCACTGGGCGTCGACACCTTCAAGGACGACCCCATCAGCCACTTTTTGCTTGAAAGCGAAGACTTCATCGGCATCGGCGAGCTGATAGCCGGCGTGGGCTGCCCTGCCCTGTTTGTGATGGAAGGCGGGTACATGGTTGATGAAATCGGGATCAATGCCGTCAATGTGCTGCATGGTTACGAGAGCAAACGCGCCTGAATCGCAGCCTTTCGACTGTTGAATCGGAGAACAAAAACATGACTCTTTTTATTGGCCGTGCACCTTGTTAGCGGAGGAAAAGCCTGCCATCCGCAAACCACCACCGTCAGTAGCCGTTACATCTCAATCAAGGTCATGTGACACCCACTTTTCTACCAAAACTCAAAAACATAAAATCAAGAGGTTTTGTAATGAAATCGACTCCGTCCGAGCGGGTTGAACAGCCCGCGCTGCAGCGCACACTCAGCAATCGTCACATTCAGTTAATGGCCATGGGGGGGGCTATCGGGACAGGCCTGTTCATGGGTTCCGGGAAGATCATCGCCCTCTCCGGCACGTCGATCATCCTCATCTATATGATCATCGGACTGTTCGTCTACTTCGTCATGCGTGCCATGGGCGAAATGTTACTTTCCAACTTGAACTTCAAAACCTTCGCTGATTTTGCCGGTGCCTATCTTGGCCCACGCGCAGCATTCTTTCTCGGCTGGTCATATTGGCTAAGCTGGAGCGTTGCAGTGATAGGTGATGCAGTCGTGGTGGGTGGTTTTTTTCAGTATTGGTTCCCTGATGTACCCGCATGGATACCGGCCATTGGCATGCTGATAACACTGTTCGCCTTGAACGTGCTGACTGTCAGGCTCTTCGGTGAAGTGGAGTTCTGGTTCGCGATCATCAAAATCATTGCCGTCGTTGCCCTGATTGGCGTGAGCATCGTGCTGATTGCCAGCTCCTTTGTCTCACCCAGTGGCGTCACCGCGTCCCTGAACCACTTGCTGGATAAACAGGGCGCATTCCCCAACGGCTTGTTCGGTTTCTTTGCCGGGTTTCAGATGGCGATTTTCTCATTTGCGGGCACCGAGCTGATCGGCACCGCAGCCGCCGAAACGCGCTCCCCCGAAAAGACCCTGCCTAAAGCCATCAACTCGATTCCGCTCAGAATCATCTTGTTTTATGTGCTGGCACTGGCCTGCATTATTGCAGTGACTTCCTGGCAACAGGTTTCGCCCAACAAGAGCCCCTTCGTCGAGCTGTTTCTGGTTGCGGGGTTCCCCGCAGCAGCCGGTATCGTCAACTTTGTGGTGCTGACATCCGCCGCCTCATCGGCCAACAGTGGCGTATTTTCATCCAGCCGGATGCTGTTCGGACTGGCTAATCAGGACAACGCTCCGGGGATTTTCCGGCGTCTGTCGAGCAATAGCGTGCCTCTGCCGAGCTTGGCGTTCACCACCTTGTTGATGCTGCTGGGCGTGTTGTTGCTGTTCATCGTTCCAGAAGTCATGACCGCGTTCACCATCGTATCTACCGTGTCAGCAATTCTGGTGATTTTCACTTGGTCGACGATCCTCGCGTCGTACATTGCCTATTGCAAAACTCGTCCTGACCTGCATGCAAAATCGGCCTACAAGATGCCTGGCGGTGCGCCGATGGCCTGGTTCTCTTTGGCGTTTCTGGGCTTTGTTCTTTGTCTGCTGGCATTGAGACCAGATACCCGAATTGCGTTGATGGTCATGCCGGGATGGTTCCTATGGTTGGCAATTGCTTACCAGCTGACCTGTTCCAGAAAACCCAAGCCCGCTGACAGTTCGGCAAATCAATACAAACGCGAAGGATTGGTTTAAGGGCTATGGCTTACCTCTCTCGTACATCCTGGCGTGGAACTCTAGGGGGTACGAGGGAAACCTTATTGAAGCTACTGATGTGTCGCAGCCGTTCTGTTTTTAGCCTAGCGCCCTTCATGTTGAATTCGATCAAAGGACTTTATATATCTGCGAAACCACCCGCCTCATCGCCTCCTCAATCGTCCCTTCATTGCGACACATCACCCACCCCTGCCCCACAGCCGCCCGTTCAAACGCCTCGGTACACACAACCTGCTCCTCCAGCCTATGCATCACCGTACTGCTCAGCCCGCGTCGCCTTGCCGCTGCCCTCGCCCAGGATATTTGCGCAGTGGTGACAACCCCCACATGCAGATCCGGCACTTGCACCTGTCGATCAAGGTTCAGCGCAAGGATATCTTTAAACGGTATCAATCGACGAAACGCCGCATCGGAGGGGTACCAACGGTCCATCAGGATGATGCTGTCAGGTGGCTGGGCAGCCAGTACGTGCCGGGTAATCCAGCGACGGCTGTCGGCAAAGCGTTCACACACCTCAAGTTCCAGATCCCGGCTGGGATCTCTGGCGAATGTGTTAACCAGAGCCATCGTTTGCGCTCGATAGGGATCGCTCTTGCGCTCGCACAGGCGGACAACCTTTTTGTTGTCGGCCCTCAATGCTGTCGTAACGGCCTCCAACAGCGTGGTTTTGCCGGTGCCCTTGGGCCCATCCAACGAAATAAACAGCGCACGATTCATACGAGCGCTGCGTTATCGTTCAGGTTGTGCAGTTCCATGGGGCCTCTGGTCTGAGCGTTTGGGCGAATTGGCCTCCATTATGGGGAACCCTATTGCCCAATGCGAGGCTGGGCCCTTCCCGCGTCGACCGTAGAGGATCGGTCAGCCATTCAGCATTCCGGGACTTCGGCCTCGTACGTCACCGCCCAGGGCGCGATCAAGCGCTGCGGGGTCTGGCAGGTTTTGCGTTTAAACACGAAGTTTCGGCACTTTTCGGCAAACTGTTGGCGGTTTTGCACCATATCCAACTGCATCTGTACCAGCTCATGTTCGCGGCAACGTTCAACCTGCTGACTATCCAGCGTGGCTTTACGGGTGCGTGCGTACAGATACTTCTCATCGGTCAGCGCGCTTTGGGCCTGTTGAGAGAGCCACAGATCAAAGGCGTGTGGGCAGCGCGGGCCGATGTCCTGAACCATGCCGTGCTGCAAGGCCTGGACGGCACTGACGGGCAGGCATTCTTCGGTGAGCTTGTGCGCGATCTCACTGCCGACGGCCCGTGGCAGGCTGTAGGTCCAGTACTCGGAGCCATAGAGCCCCATGGTTTTGTAATGCGGGTTGAGCACTACACCCTCACGGGCCAATACAATGTCAGCGGCCAGCGCGAGCATCACGCCGCCTGCGCCCGCACTGCCGGTCAGGCCGCTGATCACCAGTTGCCTGGCGGTTAGCAGCTCCCGGCACACATCGTCGATGGCTTGAATATTGGCCCAGGCTTCCAGCCCCGGCACTTTGGCGGCCTGGATGACATTGAGGTGTACACCATTGGAAAAGCTCCCGCGCCCGCCCTTGATCAACAACACTTGGGTGTCTCGCGCCTTGGCCCAGCGCAATGCTGCCACCAGCCGTTGGCATTGTTCGGTGCTCATGGCGCCGTTGTAGAACTCGAATGTCAGTTCGCCGACGTGACCGGCCTCCCGGTAGCGAATCGGTTGATAGGCCAGCGCATTGAAGCTTTGTTGCGCGATCGAGCTGTTCAACACCGGAATGTCAGCCAGTTGTTCAGCCAAGACATGGCGAGCCGGCAGCTTGAAAGTCTCCTCCCCTGGCTGGGCCTTGCGTTTGAGCGAGCCTATCCACAGGCTGTGATCCCCTGCTGCCACCAACACGGCGTCGTCCTGTACCGCGAGGATGTCTCCCGGGGTGCCCTGGCGTGAGTCCAAGTGCGCGTCGTACAGGTAATATTGCCCGCCCAGCAGGCTTGCCAACACCCCGGGTTGGCCGTCGGCGGCGTCGATGCTGCGCTTGATGAAGCTTGCGCAATCGAACCAACTGAAGGTGCGGTCAGCCTGGGTCATGTTCGGCTGCAACCGCCCGATAACGCTAGGTTGCGTGTAGTCGAGGGGCTCCGGGACGAAGCCATTGGCGAATTTTTCCACCACGTCGCGGATGCAGACTATCGCCGCGTCACTCACCGGGCCGTTGTACAGTTCGGATTTGCGTACATCGGCGGGCATGTCGAATTCACAGGTCGACCAGATCGGCCCGGCGTCCATTTCCTCCACGGCCTGCAGGGCCGTGACGCCCCAGCGCCTGACCTGTTGGGTGATGGCCCAGTCCAGTGCGCTGGCGCCACGGTCACCGACGATGCCGGGATGGATGATCACCACCGGGCGCTGCGGGTGGCTCCATAGCTGCTGTGGTACACGGTCCTTCAGGAATGGGCAGATCACCAGGTCGGCGCCTGACGCCTCGACGTGGCGACACACCGTAGTTTCATCGGTGAATACCACAACGCTGGGGTCGTGACCCGCCTGGCGCAAATCCAGCCAGGCCCGCTGGGTCAAACCGTTGAATGCCGAGGATAACAACAGGATCTTCAATGATCGCATGGCTGACTCTTCCTTGAGATTGGGCGACCAGAGGTGCTCCTTGAGCCGTCCCTGGCCTTTGATGGAAGCCCAAGGTTATAGAGCGTGGCAGCAGCGTTACCTGACCAGGATCAAGCTTGTGCCAGCAAATGACGATAGTTTCGAGTTGACAGCGCCCTGCAAACTTCAACAACCTGCCAACTTTCCTGCCCTGCCCCGAGGCTGCCCTTGGACTATTTCAGTGCCCTCACCGCCTTCGTCGAAGCTGCCGAAGGCAATAACTTCTCCCGCGCAGCCGAGCGTTTGGGGATCAAGGCGTCCACGGTTTCACGCTATATAAAGGATCTTGAGCAGGACCTGGGTATCGCGTTGTTCAACCGCTCCACGCGCACCTTGCACCTGACCGAAGGCGGCCAGACCTTCCTGATGCACGCCCGCAGGGTGCTGGATGAACTGGAACACGCCAAGGCGGCGACGTCTGCGTTGAACCAGCAGCCCAGGGGCTTGTTGAAGCTCAACCTGCCGCCGGCATTCGCCCGCCATCACATCCTTCCAGCCTTGAAGGACTTTTGCGCGCGCTACCCGCAAATCAGTGTGGAATTGGTATTGGATAATGCTCAGGTCAACCTGATTCATGCCGGCGTCGATCTAGCCATACGCATTGGCGCGCTGGCCGATTCGACGCTCAAGGCCCGCAAACTCTGCGATGGCCACTACCGCGTGGTGGTCAGCCCGGCTTTTGCCAGGCAGCACCCTGCACCCTCAACCCCTGCCGACCTCGCCGGTTTGCCCGCGGTGTTGGGTACGCTGCCTACGGGCGCTATCAGCTTTGTCTGCGGCGATCATGTATCACCGCTGCTGCACAACGGCTGCATTCGGATAAATGATCTCGACGCACAACTGATCGCCGCTCGCCAGGGGCTGGGCTTTGCCCTTTTGCCGGATTGGTTGGTCGCCCAGAGCATCCAGGCCGGCGAGTTGCTCGTGTGGCTGCCGCAATGGCGAATACGCGATGTCGAGCGCGACTTCGCCGTGTGGTTTGTCTACCCGCCCAAGCGCATCGTGTCGTCCAAGGTCAGGTGCTTTATCGACTTTATCGTTGAGCGACTGGGCCAGACGCCTGAGTGGACATGACTCAACTGAAACGAATATCCAGGGAGCGCAGATAGGTTTGCAGCCCTGCGTCCTGAATCGGAATCAGGAACGCCTCGGTATCCGATTCATTGAAGTGCGCGTGCCAGTACCCCGGCGGCGTGACAAATGCGAGGCCAGGCGACCAGTCCACCCGCTGCGGATTGCGAATCTGCCCGTCCGCGTCCAACTCGGTGCCCACCAGCGAGTAACAGCCCGGCGGGCAATCAATGATGAAGTCCAGCGCAATCGACTGATGCCGGTGAGGTTTCTGTACCGAGCCTGCCGGCAGGATCCCATACATGGCCCACAGCACATGGGTCACGGTACGCGTCTGGGGGAAGTTGCGGTTGCCCAGCAAAATGCTGATGCGGCTGCGGTCTTGCGCACGAGGATCGTCGGCCGCTTCACGCAGCTTGGCGTTAGCCAGTTCTGCGGGGTACAGCGTCGGCGCGAAGCGGTCTGCGCTGCTTGCCACCCCCAGGTAACGCAATAACGGTTCATCGTGCACGTAGTAAAGACGCGCATCCTGGCGGGCGCTGAAGTGTGCTGCCTGCAAGCCAGGCAAGGCCATAAAACAACCTTTTGACCATTGAATCTCATGTTTGCCCTGAACCACGCTGCCCTCGCCCGCGATCACGTAGAACACCTGGGACGTCGCATTGGGTTGCAGGGTCAGCGTGTCGCCACGGTTAAGGCGCATGAAGTTAGCGCACAGCCCGGGGCCTGTCGCAGGGCCTTCGCAGCCCAAGGCGTCGCTGAGGTCCAGCGGTACCACGCGTGAAGGGCCACTGTCGTATAACGAGGCGGGAAAGCTGTGGTAGGGAATGCGCGCAATAAGGTTGGCACTGATGGGGTTGGCCGCTTTGCTGTACTCGAAGTACTCGGCGTCCACTTGGTTTATATCCGTCGGCGCAGGGTTGAATTCGTTCATCAGGCTCATCTCAGTTTTTGGCTGGAGCCCGCAGCGCTTTTAAACGCTGCGGTGTGTGAATGAACTATAGGCAGTGCGCGCAGGCGGATTAATCCCTGGTACTGCACAGCAGTTATGCGAAACGGGGAGGTGCTTGGCTCCCTGTCGGCACCGCTATCAAACCTTAAACCGTGGTATCGCCAGCCCCAGACTTTCGCGCAACGTCGAGCCTTCATACGCCGAGCGATAAACACCGCGTTCCTGCAACAACGGAATCACCTCCCGGGTGAATCGATCGAACTGCCCGGGGTGGCCGATGTAGATATTGAACCCGTCCACAGCCCGCGCCTGGAGCCAGGCGGCCATTTTCTGCGCCACCGTATCGGCGCTACCCACGAAGGCGCCAGGACGCAGTTGCCGACCAAACTCAATGGCCTGGCGCAAGGTGAAACCCTTCTCCCGCGCCTGATCGGCGATGCGTTTGGCATTGGTGAAAAAACTGCTGCGCGCCGCTTCCAGGCTCTCTTGCGGGAATGGCGCATCCAGGTCGTACTGGCTGAAATCATGCCAGCCGAAATTACGCCCGAACTCCTTGAGCGCCAGTTCAAAACTATGGTCGAGTTGATGGTAGTGCTGCTCGATTTCCCGGGCCTGTGCATCAGTGTCACCCACATAGACTTCCGCACCGGGCATGATCAATAACTGCTCCGGATCGCGCCCTCTTTGTGCCGCCCTGCCCTTGATATCCCGGTAAAACGCCTGGCCCTGCTCGATGCTGGCCGCATGGGTGAAGATCACGTCCGCCGTGGCTGCGCCCAGATCGCGGCCTGGCTCGGAATCTCCGGCCTGAAAGATCACCGGTTGGCCCTGGGGTGAGCGTTGGATATTCAGCGGGCCGACCACGCGAAAATGTTCGCCCTGGTGGTTCAGGCTGTGCAGCTTGCTGGGGTCGAGAAACTGGCCGGTAGCGCGGTCGCGCACAAACGCATCGTCTTCGTAAGAGTTCCACAACCCCTGCACCACCTGGACGTGTTCGGCGGCGCGGCCATAGCGGGTGGCGTAGTCATAATGTTCATCGCGGCTGTAATTGCCTGCGGTGCCAGCATCACCGCTGGTGACCACGTTCCAGCCGGCGCGGCCTTTGCTGATCAAATCCAGGGACGCCAGGCGCCGCGCCACGTTATACGGCGAGTTGTAGGAGGTGGTCAGCGTGCCAACCAGGCCGATATGCCGGGTACTCACCGCCAGCGCCGATAACAGTGTCAGCGGCTCCAGGCGATTGAGGTAATGGGACGGCGAGCCGGGGGTGATAAATTGGCTGTCGACGATAAACATCAAGTCGAACAGCGCCGCCTCGGCCTGGCGCGCAATCTCGATGTACCAGTCGACGTTGACGCTGGCATCGGCCGGCAGTTGCGGGTCGAGCCACAGGTTATGCCGGCCCGGGCCACCGCTGCCCATGGTCAGGGCGCCCAGTTTGAGCTGTCTTTTAGTCATGACGAGACCCCCTTCAGGGCTGGCGGGTGGCGACGGCGGGCTGCAAGGACGCCGCGAAGGACGGGTCAAACAGTTGGGCGGCCGGGTAAGCCTTGATCAGGCCCTGGCTGGCGAAAAAGTCCACGGTCTTTTGCGCCTCCACAGGCACCTGGGCGGTCAGTGGCTCGACGGTGGTGCGCGCCCGAGCAAACCACACACGGGCGATATCGGCGTCAGCACGGGTGCGCTTGGCCCAGGCATCGGCATAGGCATCGGCGTTGGCCGGGTTTTGGCGAGCCCAGTCACGGGCTTTTTTCAGCCGCTGGAGAAAGTCGCTGATAGGCTCACGCTTGGCCTCTACCGCATTGGCGTTGGCGGCAATGAAGCTCTGCGCCGGGATCAACCCCTCGGCGGTCGCCAGCACTCGCGCACCCTGGCGTTCCTGTTGCGTGACATACGGCTCCCAGGTGGCGATGACGTCAACCGCGCCGCCCTCCAGCGCATGGGACGCATCCAGCGCGCTGAGGTAGCGCAACTCCAGAGAGTCCCGTGCAACCCCGGCTTTATCCAATGCAGTCAGCAGCAGTTGCTGGCTCCAGGAGCCCTTCCAGATGGCCGCGCGCTTGCCCGCAAGATCGGCCAGGCTGTGGATCGACGAATCCTTTCTCACCAGGATCGCCACGCCCGCAAGATTCTGGCGGCTGACGGCAATCACCTTGATCGGTGCGCCCAATGCGCCCAGGAACAATACTGGCGCATCGCCCAGCAGGCCGATATCCAGGCTGCCGACGTTGAGCGCTTCGGCCACCGGTGACCCGGCGGTGAATTGCTTCCATTCCAGGGTATAGGGCAGATCATCCAGCACCCCCGCCGCTTCCATCACCGCTTGGGCGTTATAGCTCTGGTCACCCACGACCAGGGTTTGTGCCTGTGCCGTCAGGCTTAGCAAGGTAGCGGCCAACCCGGCCGCCAGTGTTGTCAGGTAACGCACGCTCGTCTCCAGATGCCGTGTTGGGCAGTCAAGTCGATCCGCGCGTGCGGTCTCGGCAATGTTCGTAAGGATCAATACGATGCGGTTCTAAGAGGCGCGTGTAAAATACCTATAACGCATAACGTAATGCGCAAATAATGCGCGCACCGCATCAGGCTATCGAGGCAGCTCGACCCGCGCCACCAAGCCTGAGCCACGCAGACGGTTGCTTAGCGTCAGTTCGCCGCCCTGCTCGCGCACAATGGCGCGTGCTGCTGAAAGCCCGAGACCCACGCCACCGGTATTACGATTGCGCGAGGTTTCGAGGCGAAAGAATGGATCGAATACGCGCTCAAGGTCAGCCTCGGGAATCCCCGGCCCCTGGTCATGAACCTCAATGCAGATGCGCTGACCGTCCCCACTCAGAGAGATGCCAGGGTGACGCGCATATTTGGCGGCGTTCTCCAGCAGGTTGACGATCACCCGCTTAAGTCCCAGTGGGCGTCCGTGATAGACCAGGTGGGACGGCCCAATGAAATCCACCGCAAAATGCTGGTCGCGATAGTCATCGATGATGGTTTGCAGCAGCTCCGACAGATCGAATGCAGTGCGTTGCTCCAGCACCGTATCGTCGCGAAAGAACGCCAGCGCAGCGTTGATCATCGACTGCATTTCCTCGACATCGCGAATCAGTTTGTGCTGATGGTCCAGATCCTCCATGAACTCGCAACGCAGGCGAATCCGCGTCAAAGGCGCGCGCAAGTCGTGGGAAATCGCCGCGAGCATATGGGTGCGTTCGCCGATGAAATGCTGGATCTGCGCCTGCATGGTGTTGAAGGCGATGATGGCCTGGCGTATTTCGTGGGGGCCTTCGCTGTCGATGGGCGGAGCGCGCAAATCACCACCAAAACGCCTGGCGGCACTGGCGAAACGCTGCAACGGTTTAGCCAATTGCCGGGTCGCGAGCCAGGCCACCAACAAGGTCGCGATCAACCCCAGGGTGATGATCACCGCGATGCGCGTGGGCGCGCTCAGCCCCCACGTGCGTTCAGGCGGGACGAATGACAGCCAGCTGCCATCGAGCAACTGCACGAGCGCAACATAGTGCGCTTCGGGGCTGCCACGCGGCCAATCGTTGGGGCTGAACACCTTAATTTGTCGCCCAGTGCCAAACAGTGCTTGTATCCCCGGGACTTCGCCCGTTTGAAGCGCCGTGTTGCCGTCGGGAAGGCCGAAATCCGCAGGGTCGTTATGCCAGGCCACATGCAGGCGGGCATCGCTGGCCGCTGCCGCCAGTTGCGAACGCAGCGTTGCAGGCGCGGCTTCGATGACTTTGGTGGTGGCGGCCATCTGCTCCAGCAACCCCGTGCGCTCGATCGGCGGGCGCGCCCAGACCCCGGCAACCTGGACGAACAAGGCATTAAGCGCCAGCGAAGCGAGCATTGCGGCGAGAATGGTCAGGGCGATGCGCCGGTTCAGGGTGTCGCGACGCAACAGGTCGCGGATCATGACCGGGTGACCGGGGCGGTGAACAGATAGCCGCCATTGCGTACCGTGCGGATCAGGTCCGGGCGTTTGCAATCGGGCTCGATCTTGCGCCGCAGTCGGCTGACCTGCACGTCGATGCTGCGGTCGAAGGCGTCGTGGTCCCGGCCGTGGGTCAGGTCGATCAATTGGTCGCGGGTGAGGATGCGCTGAGGATGCTCAAGAAACACCACCAGCAAGTCGAATTCGCCACCGGACAGCGGAATCATCACGCCCTCGGGAGAGCGCAGCTCGCGGCAGGTAATATCCAGATGCCAACCGGCGAACGCGATGATTGGCCGGGAATGCTCACTGCCAGCGCCGACGGGCTGCCCCGCCCGCCGTTGCACCGCACGCAGACGGGCCAGCAATTCGCGGGGGGCAAACGGTTTGGTCAGATAGTCGTCGGCGCCCAGCTCCAGGCCGACGATGCGATCACTGAGCTCGCCCATGGCCGTGAGCATGATGATTGGAATGCCCATCTGCGCCCGGACTTTCTGGCACAGGCTAAGACCGCCTTCACCGGGCAGCATGAGGTCAAGGATAATGGTGTCTGGCCGCTGCCGGGCGATGGCTGCCCACATGGCTTCTCCGTCGGCAGCCACGTCGACTTCATAGGCGTGCTGCACGAAGAACTTCTTCAGCAATGCCCGAATTTCTCCGTCGTCGTCGACGATCAGCAGTCTGCTCACGTTCCCAGGTCCCCTGGCAAAAAAGGAAAACATCTAAAACCATTCCGGCGCCGGGGTCATTTATTTCAATCGAGCAACATTCCTTCGCCACGGACACAACCCGGACATCTTCGGGAAAAACCCGTCGGGCATCCTGCACGCCTTCCATTCAAGGAGACGTTCATGAAGGTTTCTAGCAGCAGGTATACCGAGCAGGCACAGGACACCGGGCGGCCATTGGTGCTGAGCCAGCGCACATCGTCCCCCGCACAGGACAGCCCCATGCTGTTCCAGGAATCCTGCCTGGGCCTGACGGCGGACCAGGACCGCATCGTATTGCGCCGCTACTTCGAACATTACAGCGCCGACGCCGGGCGCTGGGTCGAGTATGCCCACTCCATCCCCATCGCCGAGCTTGTCCATTGGATCATGACCCATGGGCAGTTGCACATCGAATGCTCTCATGACAACCCGAACGAACAGGCAGCCCACTGATGACCTGCAAACGTTCACTGCCGTTATTGATGGCGGCCACCTTGAGCCTGGCGGCCTGCAGCAGCAACCGTATCGAGCCCGAAGACGCGGGTTTTCTTCACGATTACAGCCTGCTTAAAGAGCACCAGAGTGCTTCGGGCCAGACCGTGCTGAGTTGGGTCAGTCCGGCCTTGAAGCGTGGCCGATACAAGCAGGTGTACCTGGCGCCCAGCCAGTTTTTCCCGGCCGTTGAACCCAGCGCCCAGATACCGCAAAGCACCCTCTTCCACGTCACCGGATATTACGACCTGGTACTGCGGTCGGAGCTTGGCAAACACATGTATCTGGCCGCAAAGCCCGGGCCCGACACGCTTACGGTACGCCCCGCCATTACCCGGATCACCACCAGCACCCAAGGCTTGCGCCTGTATGAATGGCTGCCGATCACCCTGGTCGCAGCGGGCGTGAGCACCGCCGCCGGCATCCGCGACCAGGACAGCGAGATCGCCACGCAGCTGTCCCTCGAAGACGGCTCGACCGGCGATGTGGTGGCAGCCATCGTGAGCGAGGGCATCGGCATTCCCCTGGATAACGACAAGCAAGTGATGACCGCCGACAACGTAAAAGAAGTACTCGACGGCTGGGCCCGCGACCTGGGCCAGTCATACAGCGCCGTCGCTCAATAGCACGGCCCCGCTCAAACGTCATAATCCCCTGCCCGTCTGCGTGGTAATCTCCCGGCACCACGAATAGACATTGATCGTCACTTGACGATGACCAAAGCCAGGAAAGAACATGCCCAAGATTTCTCACTCAGCGCTACGCCGTAACTTCCGTGACCTGCTGGCAACGCCCATCTGCGTTGAAACCGCCTCCGTATTCGACCCCATGTCTGCCCGCATCGCGGCCGACCTGGGTTTTGAAGTCGGGATCCTGGGCGGTTCAGTCGCCTCCCTGCAGGTGCTGGCGGCCCCCGATTTTGCGTTGATTACCCTGAGTGAGTTCGTTGAGCAAGCCACCCGCATTGGCCGCGTCGCCCAGTTACCCTTCATTGCCGACGCCGACCACGGCTACGGTAATGCGCTGAACGTGATGCGTACCGTCGAAGAACTGGAACGCGCCGGTGTCGCCGCGCTGACCATTGAAGACACCCTGCTGCCGGCGCAATTCGGGCGCAAGTCCACCGATCTGATTTCGGTAGAAGAAGGCATCGGCAAGGTCAAGGCAGCCATTGAGGCGCGCGTCGACCCCGAATTGTCGATCATTGCCCGCACCAACGCCGGCGTGTTGCCCACCGCCGATGTTATCGCCCGCACCAAAGCCTACGAAAAGGCCGGCGCCGATGGTATCTGCATGGTTGGCGTCAAAGACTTCGAGCACCTGGAGCAAATCGCCGAGAACCTCAGCGTGCCGTTGATGCTGGTGACCTACGGCAACCCGCAACTGCATGACAGCGAGCGCCTGGCCAGCCTGGGCGTGCGCATCGTCGTAGCCGGGCATGGCGCCTACTTCGCCGCGATCAAGGCCACCTACGACAGCCTGCGTGCGCAACGCCAGCTTACCCATAGCACGTCCAATCTCAGCGCCACGGAGCTGACCCACACCTACACGTTGCCGGAGAGCTATGTGGCGTGGGCTGAAGAGTTCATGGACGTTAAAGAGTAATTGCCCTGCCGGTGCTGATGCGTCTTGTCAGCACCGGACTCATCCAGCCGCCAGGCTCACCGCGGTAAAAACTGTGATGGCGCAAAACGGTTGTTTTACGTCATCACAATGAATCCCAGGTACTCGCTGATGTTCTGCATTTCGAAGTATTTTTGCTGAGCATTGAGTACAGGGGCAGGACCATGCAGAAACAGCCTTACGTGCTGACCTTTGGCCAATTGATTGGCTACTGGATCACTGCGCTTCATTTTTACCCTGATCGGCACTGGTTTGTTTTGTGTATCGAACTTGAGCCAGGTTACGACTAAAACTACGTTATCCAGCAGTGACACCGTCGCCTGAGCATGGGTGATGAGTCGATCACATCCCAGGGACGCAATGTTCTTTTGAGCGGCAGTAAGCTGCGCAAACGCATCGAAATAGGTCAGTTGCTGGCCCGCGATAGATAGCGATGTTCGCTGACGGACGTTTACGGTCATAGCAGACCATGCTTCAACAACTTCAGCCAAAGTGCCTGGGTGTATAACCGCAGACGTCGACGCTTGGAGCGACGAGGCCAGAGCTTGCATCTCGGTAACCGTTGGTTTGGCGTTTTTGCGCCGCGTGGAGAGTTTGCCCAAGTGGCTTGGGATAAGCGGCGGCGCGATATAGGCCGGTCGCGGGGCTGACACTCCTGGAAACGCAGACGCATGAGACGGGGCTTTTTCGTTCACACAGCGCGGTTTGTGAGAGTTCAGCGCCCTGAAATAGAAGTTGCCCAGAATTGAAATGGCCGCAACGACCTCCTCAAGGCAACAAGGGCAAAAATAAAACAGGTCCTTGGGGGCCGCGTGCGCAAAACTGGCCGACACGTTAGCGTCCATGTCCCAGCACGCTGCCGTCGTCATTAACTTAACTACCATTCCAATATCCCTATCGTTCGTTCACTGACATGCTGGCGCAAGCTTACCTGTTAGAGGGGGTAGCAACTACAGACGCAGGCGCCGTGACCTTCGAGCGGGCAGTGTTTAAACTGTTCGCCAACCTTCGATCCGCACTGCACATGAGACCTACATGGCCAACCACGATCTTTCTTTCACTCCCGACCCAGATGCCGACTCCATCTCCTCCGATGTCATCGGCTTCAACGGCATTCTGGTCTCGACCCAAATCCCGACCCACGCCGACGGCAGCCTGGAGCTGGGCGATATCACCCTGCAAAGCGAATGCACCCTGCAAGCGCTCAAAGTCGCGCTGGAAAAAGCCGGCAGTTCCATGGACCGGGTGATGCACCTGACCATCTACCTCACCGATATGGCCGACCGCGCTGCGTTCAATGAAGTCTACAAGCGCTTTTTTGCCAAGCCATGGCCGGTGCGGGCTGCGGTGGGTGTTGCTGCATTGGCGGTGGACGGGATGCGTGTTGAAGTAACAGCGATGGCTGCCAAAGCCTGATATCTATGACGCTACAGCAAATGTGGGAGGGGGCTTGCTCCCGATAGCGGTGGGTCAGAACAGTTTTAATTACTGACACACCCTCATCGGGAGCAAGCCCCCTCCCACACAGGGCCCTGGGCCCGACAGCCCTGCGGTAGATGCCGGCCGGGCATTTCACGGCTACAATGCGCGCCTCGACCGTGACAAGCCTGACTAAAAAAACTATGTCCTTGCCCAAGCATCACCTTGAATTGCTCAGCCCTGCCCGCGATGTCGCCATTGCGCGCGAGGCCATTCTGCATGGCGCCGACGCCATCTACATTGGCGGCCCAAGCTTCGGCGCCCGTCACAATGCCTGTAACGAGGTGAGCGATATCGCGCAGCTGGTGGAATTCGCCCGTCGATACCACGCCCGCGTCTTCACCACCATCAACACCATCTTGCATGACAACGAGCTGGAGCCAGCGCGCAAGCTGATCCACCAGCTGTATGACGCAGGTGTAGACGCGTTGATCGTGCAGGATCTGGGCGTGATGGAGCTGGATATTCCGCCCATCGAGCTACACGCCAGCACCCAGACCGACATCCGCACCCTGGGCCGGGCAAAGTTTCTTGACCAGGCCGGTTTCTCGCAGTTGGTATTGGCCCGTGAGCTGAACCTGCAGGAAATCCGCGCAATCGCCGACGAAACCGATGCCGCCATCGAATTCTTCATCCACGGCGCCCTGTGCGTGGCGTTCTCCGGGCAGTGCAATATTTCCCATGCGCAGAATGGCCGCAGTGCCAACCGTGGTGATTGCTCCCAGGCCTGCCGTCTGCCGTACACCTTGAAAGATGACCAGGGCCGCGTCGTGGCCTTTGAAAAGCACCTGCTGTCGATGAAAGACAACAACCAGAGCGCCAACCTGCGCGCGCTGGTCGAAGCGGGTGTGCGTTCATTCAAGATCGAAGGCCGCTACAAGGACATGGGCTATGTGAAGAACATCACCGCCTACTACCGCCAGCGCCTCGACGAAATCCTCGAAGACCGCCCGGACCTGGCCCGTGCCTCCAGCGGGCGTACCGCGCACTTCTTCGTGCCCGACCCGGAAAAAACCTTCCACCGTGGCAGCACCGACTATTTCGTCACCGATCGCAAGATCGACATCGGCGCGTTCGACACCCCGACGTTTACCGGCCTGCCGGTGGGTGTGGTGGAAAAAGCCGGCAAGCGTGACTTGCAGGTAGTCACCCATGAGCCGCTTTCCAACGGCGATGGTCTGAATGTGCTGGTCAAGCGTGAAGTGGTAGGGTTCCGCGCCAATATCGCCGAGCCTAAAGGCGAGTTCGAAGAAGACGGCGAGAAGCGCTATCGCTACCGCGTCGAGCCGAATGAAATGCCGGCCGGCCTGCATCAGTTGCGCCCCAACCATCCTTTGAACCGTAACCTGGACCATAACTGGCAACAGGCACTGCTCAAGACGTCCGCCGAACGCCGTATCGGCCTGGCGTGGGTTGCACGCCTGCGTGAAGAGCAGTTGCACCTCACCGCCACCAGCGAAGAAGGCATCAGCGCCAGTGTCACCCTGCCCGGCCCGTTTGGTGTAGCCAACAAGCCGGAACAGGCACTGGACACCCTGCGCGATCTGCTCGGCCAGCTCGGCACCACGGAGTATCACGCCACCCGCATCGAGCTGGACGCGCCGCAGGCGTTCTTCATCCCCAACTCGCAGCTCAAGGCCATGCGCCGTGAAGTGATCGAAGCCCTGACCGCCGCCCGCATCAAGGCGCACCCTCGGGGTGGGCGCAAGGCCGAGACCACCCCGCCGCCGGTGTATCCGGATGCGCATCTGTCATTCCTGGCCAACGTCTATAACCAGAAGGCCCGCGACTTCTACCACCGTCACGGCGTGAAGCTGATCGATGCGGCCTTCGAAGCCCACGAAGAAACCGGCGAAGTGCCAGTGATGATCACCAAGCATTGCCTGCGTTTCTCGTTCAACCTGTGCCCCAAACAGGCCAAGGGCGTCACCGGCGTGAAGACCAAGGTCGCGCCGATGCAGTTGATCCACGGCGACGAAGTGCTGACCTTGAAGTTCGATTGCAAGCCGTGCGAGATGCATGTGGTGGGCAAGATCAAGGGGCATATTCTTGGGTTGCCGCAGCCGGGCAGTGCTGTAGAGCATTTCAATCCGGAAAACCTCATCTATCAGGGCACGCACTGAGCTGACGGGCGCGGGGCCACCACCAGCCCCGCTGCAGCCCGGCAGCGGCCAGCAGAATCGCCGCCACACCCAGCCATTGCAGCCACCCCAGGCGATGCCCGAACGCAATCCAGTCCACCAGGATCGCCGCAATCGGATAGATGAACGACAACGCGCCGGTCATCGCCGTGGGCAGCTTCTGAATAGCCCCGTACAGCAACACATACATCAAACCGGTATGCACCACGCCCAATGTCGCCAGTGCCGCCCAGGCAGTGGTCGACCCGGGCAAGCTGTGCCAGGGCACCAGCGGCGCCAGCAGCACGGCGCCGGCGGTCACCTGGATCAACGCCATCAAATGCGGCGGTATGTCCTTCAGGCGTTTGATGATCAGCGCCGCCACCGCGTACAAAAATGCCGCGCCCAAGGCCAAGGCAATGCCAGCAAGATAGTTCCCGCCACCCGATTGCTCACCATGGGCGGTCACGATCGCCAACATGCCCAGGAACGCCACACTCAGCCACGCCATTTTCTGCACGGTGATCTTCTCACCGAGAAACACCGCTGCCAGCATCACCAGTATGAACGGCTGCACGTTGTACACCGCCGTGCTGATCGCGATGGACGCACGGGAATAGGACTCGAACAGCAACAGCCAGTTACCGACGATCGCCACGCCGCTGAGCACTGCCAGCCCTAGCTTGGCCCAGTTGAGTAACTCCAGGCGCAAATACCCCAGCAACGCGCACACCAGCAGCAGTGTCAGCGCGCCAATCACGCAACGCCAGAACACCACCTCAAGCACCGACACGCCCGACACCAGCACAAACCAGCCAATGGTGCCGGAGATCAGCATGGCAGCGATCATTTCCCAGGTTCCGCGACGGATTGATGTATCCATGATTGAGGCTCCTCAAGTGAGGCTCAATTATGGCAATCTGCTCGACACGGCTACAGCGACTAAAAAAGGCAAAACCCAGGATTCACCTTTTCTTATTAGGCAAACCTCATGATCGACACTATCGACCAGCAATTGATCGCCGCCTTGATGGACGACTCGCGCCTGTCCCTCAAGACCCTGGCGGGCATCACCGGTCTGTCTTCGCCGAGCGTCAGCGAACGTCTGCGCCGCCTGGAAGAGCGCGGCGTGCTGACCCACTACACCGTCGACATCGACCCCAAGCACTTCGGCTACCTGCTGCAAGCCATCGTGCGCATCCGCCCCCTGCCCGGCAAACTGCAGGAAGTGGAACGCCAGATCCAGGCGATCCCCGAGTTCACAGAATGCGATAAGGTCACGGGCGACGACTGCTTTATCGCACGCCTGCATGTACGCACCATGGAGCACCTCGACACGCTGCTGGACCGGCTGAATACCTATGCCGAGACCAACACCGCTATCGTCAAGAAAACCCCGGTGAAACGGCGTTTGCCGCCGTTGGCTGACTAACAGGGCTGCGTAGCCTGTGGGAGGGGGCTTGCTCCCGATGGCGGCCTCAGGGCCGGCCGGGATGTTGGATTAGACCGAGTACATATCCGTTATTTAGGTAACGGCCACTATTGGTTCCGCTTTTACAGCGGGTCACTTTCGAAAAGCG
>NZ_SPKP01000031.1:0-30133 GCF_023127835.1 Pseudomonas sp. B329
ATTCCGGCCAGCGTGGTTTGACGGGGCGCTTAAGATCAAAAGCAGATCAAGATCAAGATCAAGAGCGGCTCGCTTCGCATCGTGGTTACTGTTGGCTGCTATCAAGTTGTGCAACGGGTCGGTCTATATCGCACCGGACGTTAATTGACACTTTTCAGATAATTAGTCGGCCACTGGTTAAATAAATAATGGCGTCATGATTAAGACATTTTCTGTCAACTATTCCGAATGGAAAGAAGGGGTGTCACTGTGAGAGATTTCGGCCGCAACACGTAACACTCTCACATAACTGATTATCAACAGGTGACTTATATGTCTTCCATAGAAAGCCTTCCAATCGGCGGTACATGGACCCAGTCCGAGTTACGTGGCACAGACCAGCGCGAACGGCTGGAGGCCAGGCGCGGCGAGCCTTCAGTGCTGGTCGGCGGGGCAGGCGGCGACCAACTGGTGGGGCGTCAGGGTGCCAATACATTCAAATATGAAAAAAGCACCGACTCTCTCAGCGATGATCCGGACACGATCCTGAATTTCAATCCGAAAGAAGATGAGATCGATGTGTCCCTGATGTTAAAGGACCACGCTATATCGGCAATCAATATTCAACCAGGCCCGCCTGTGGAGGTGGGCGATGTGCAACTGAGCCACGCGTTCGGCGTGAGTACATTGACTATCAAAGTCAATGCCGAAGGGCCGAACTTTTCCGTACGCGTTGATGGTGTAAATCTGTTGCCGCAGCATATTAATTTCTTCCATTCGGATTAAGCCTACGGGTTCTCCAGGTCATGCCCCAGCGACTGGATAAACAGTGAAAACAACTCGGGCTGTGACGAGATATCGAGCTTGGCGTAAAGGTGCCTGCGGTGCACTTTGACCGTGTCCGGCGAGATATTGAGGCGTTCGGCCATGGCCTTGGAGGAAAAAACCCGCAACACCAGGCGAGCGATTTCCAGCTCGCGGTCCGACAGTACACCACTGCCGAAATGACTCAGCGCGTCCCGAATCTGGCTGTCTATTGCCGGTGCTCGCTGAGTGCTTTGCTGCCAGTGCTGCTGCATCAATGGCAGCACCCAAGCAGCCAGTGTGGTCAACAGCCCGGTTTCCTCAAAGCTGAAGCGTCGCTGCATACCCAGGGACAGTGAAAGCGTGCCCGTGCCGGGCAATTGCAGGATCAACTGCACTTCGTCTTCCAGCACGTTGTCGTGGAAGTAGTTGAGGAAGTACTCACTCTGGCGAAAATGGTCCGGCGCCACTTCCTCCAGGCGGTACACGCCGCTGGCATAGTTCTCGCGGCACGCCTGGTAGAACGGGTCGAGCAGGTACAGACCGTTGAGGTACACCAGCATCGACGCCGGTTTGCTGCTGGGCTGGGCGTCGTACTCCTCAAGGGCCTGGGGCGGGCCGTCCAGCGGGTAGAAAATCGCCAGGGCGTTATCGAAGGGCAGGCATTGGTGCAATAACAGCACCAATTGTTTCCAGAACCGTTCGGTGCCGATTTGTGACAGGGTGCGCCCCAATCCCGCGTGCATGCCGATTTCCCGGAACAGGCTCATATCACTGGCTCCCCTCAAAAGATCGGCCAAGGGTTCGGCTTTTAGCCGGTACCGTCAAGGGGAGTACGCCAATAGGGGAATTGGCCTACCGGCCCGCCAGCCGATAACGTCGTCACTATTCAACGGGAAGCATATCCCGCACACACATCATTTTTCGTTTCTGCCTCACACCAAAAACAACGACAGAGGATAACGATATGAGCGCTACCCCCACGCCCGATGGCGTGCTCAAGCCCACCTTGAGCGTCTTTGATGTAGTGGCTATCACCGTTTCCGCGGTGACGCCGGCCAGTTCCGTATTTGTGATCGCCCCGTTCGCCATTCAGCAAGCGGGCAGCGGTGTGTTCCTGGCGTTTGTGATGGCCGGGCTGCTGGCGTTGATGTTCGCCTTCTGTTACGCCGAACTCGGACGCGCCCATAACAGTGCCGGTGGCGAGTATGTGTATGCCAAGCGCGTGTTTGGTGGCATGGCCGGCTACGCCACGTTCCTGACAGTGCTGGTGATGTTGTTGTTTATCCCGCCGGTATTGGCGACTGGTGCGGCGACTTATCTGAATAATGCCTTGGGCACGAACTTCGACTCCCAAACTGTCGCCCTGGTGATCGTGGTGTGCAGCTACGCCCTGGGCATTCTCAATATCAAGCTCAATGCCTGGATTACCGGCACCTGCCTGCTGTTGGAAGTGGCAGCGTTGCTGGTGATTGTGGTGATCGGCTTCGGCAACCCGGTGCAGCCGGCCAGCGTATTGTTCCAGCCGCAGATCGTCGAAAACGGCGTGTTGCACCTCGCGCCCTGGGCCCTGGTGATCGGTGCCGTCGGTATTGGCCTGTTCTCATTCAATGGCTACGGCCCGGCGGTGTTGCTGGCCGAAGACATGAAATGCGGCGGCAAGGGGGTACACAAGGCGGTGCTGTGGTCCCTGGGGTTGGTGGTGGTGATCGAACTGGTGCCAATCACCGCACTCTTGATCGGCGCGCCGTCCCTGAGTGAGATGATCAGCAGCCCCGACCCCATTGGCTATCTGTTGACCAGTCACGGTAATGAAACCCTGTCGCGGTTGGTCAGTGCCGGGATTTTCCTGTCGGTGTTCAACGCAATTGTGGCCATTGTCATCCAGATCGGCCGGGTGGTGTTCAGCAGCGGACGCGATGCACTGTGGACGCCGAGTATCAACAAGCTGTTCACGCGGATTCATCCGCGCTGGGATTCGCCGTGGCTGGCTACGTTGTTCCTGGCGATTCCTTCGGCGCTGTTGAGTTTCAGCTCGAACCTGGCGGATCTGACGTCGTTCAGCGTGTTGCTGATCATGCTGGTGTACCTGGTGGTGGCGCTGAGCGCGCTGATGAGCCGGGTGCTGCTGCGTGATCGCGAACATCCCTATCGCATGCCATTGTGGCCGTTGCCGGCCGTGCTGGCGGTGCTCGGCGCGGGGTATCTGTTAGTGACCTTGATCCTTGAGGCGTCGATGCGCGACATCATGGTCATTATCGGCTTGCTGGCGCTGTCGGTGATTTTGTATTGCATCAGTGGCCGGTCGAGTCCGGTCTTTCAGAAATTGTAAGGAGTGGGTATGCGCGCACGTCAATTGGGTATCACGCTGGGGCTGGGCACGCCTGGCGAATTGAATGCCATCACCGATGTTCCCGGGGTTCGCGTCGGCCACACCACGCTCAAGACGCGTGTCGACGGCAAGCAGGTGCGTACCGGCGTGACGGTGGTCCAGCCACGCGCCGGTGAGGCCCGGCATCAACCCTGTTTTGCCGGGTACCACGTGCTGAACGGCAATGGTGATGCCACCGGCCTTGAGTGGATCAACGAGGCCGGATTGTTGACCACGCCGATGGCCATCACCAACACCCACAGCGTCGGGATCGTGCGTGACACCTTGATCGCCCTGGAGCGCGAACGCCTGCAAGACCCCGCGGTGTACTGGTGCATGCCGGTGGTCATGGAAACCTATGACGGCCTGCTCAACGATATCTGGGGCCAGCATGTGCAACCTGAGCATGTGCGCCAGGCACTCGACCATGCCGAAACCGGCCCGGTGCAGGAAGGCGCCGTGGGCGGCGGCACCGGGATGATCTGCCATGAGTTCAAGGGCGGCATCGGCAGCGCATCCCGGCGCTTGTCGGCGGAGCAGGGCGGCTGGACCGTCGGCGTATTGGTGCAGGCCAACCATGGCAAGCGCCAGGAGCTGCGGGTCGATGGCTACCCGGTGGGCCGACATTTGATGGACATCACTTCGCCCTTTGCCGAGCAGGGCACGCCCGGCATGGGGTCCATCGTGGTGGTTATCGCCACCGACGCGCCGTTGCTGCCCCATCAGTGCCAACGCCTGGCGCAGCGGGCGTCCATCGGTATCGCACGCACCGGTGGCGGCACCGAGGATTCCAGCGGTGACTTGTTTCTGGCCTTTGCCACCGGTAATCAGGATTTGCCGCAGGCGGACTACGGGCGCAAGGACCTGCCGCTGCGTACCGCGTTGCATATGGTCAATAACGATCATATTTCTCCACTGTTCAGCGCGGCGGCGGAGGCAGTGGAAGAAGCAATCATCAACGCGATGCTGGCAGGGGAAGACATGACCACACAGGCGGGTGTCCAGGTGCCTGGCCTGGCCGGCGAGACCCTCTTGGCAGCATTGCACAAGTGTGGCTGGAGTGTGCCCCGGCAATAGGGGACACTGCACTTTAATAGTGCAAGTAGTGGCTATTTAATGCCGCTAATGACACCGTGACAATATATTGGATCCATTACTCAAGTGCGCCGCTCAACTTGGAGCGGCTTTACTGCTATTTAATATTTAAATAATGCGGCGCTCGAATTCGGCGGGTAAAAGCAAGCGTTCCCAGTAAACACTGCGTGGGACTTCCTCAAGTTGAACCTGTGTCACATTTTTGCTGTGGAAATAGATGTAGACGAAAGATTTCAAGTTGTGTCAGTTTTCTTACGCCTTCAAAAGAGGTGAGTGATAGGACTATCCTCGCCCGCGAGGTTCCTATCGAACAAAGACTGATGCACTTGCAAACAAGGAAGTACGTTTATGTCAAAAGTAAAAGACAAAGCTATTGTATCTGCCGCGCAAGCCAGCACTGCTTACTCGCAAATCGATAGCTTCAGCCATTTGTATGACCGTGGCGGTAACCTCACAGTCAATGGCAAACCGTCCTACACCGTGGACCAGGCAGCGACCCAGCTGCTGCGGGATGGCGCCGCGTATCGGGACTTTGATGGCAACGGCAAGATCGATCTGACCTACACCTTCCTCACCTCGGCTACCCAGAGCACCATGAACAAACATGGCATCTCAGGGTTCAGCCAGTTCAACGCCCAGCAGAAAGCACAGGCCGCACTGGCCATGCAATCCTGGTCGGATGTCGCCAACGTGACCTTTACCGAAAAGGCTTCCGGCGGTGACGGTCACATGACCTTCGGCAACTACAGCAGCGGCCAGGACGGCGCCGCGGCCTTCGCTTACCTGCCCGGCACCGGTGCGGGCTACGATGGCACCTCGTGGTACCTGACCAACAACAGCTACACGCCGAACAAGACTCCGGACCTGAACAACTATGGTCGGCAGACCCTGACCCACGAAATCGGCCACACCCTGGGCCTGGCTCACCCTGGCGACTACAACGCCGGGAACGGCAACCCGACCTATAACGACGCGACCTATGGACAGGACACGCGTGGCTATAGCCTCATGAGTTACTGGAGCGAGAGCAACACCAACCAGAACTTCAGCAAAGGTGGCGTCGAGGCTTACGCTTCCGGCCCGCTGATCGACGACATCGCCGCGATCCAGAAGCTCTATGGTGCCAACCTCAACACCCGCGCCGGCGACACCACCTACGGGTTCAACTCCAACACCGGGCGTGATTTCCTCAGCGCCACATCCAACGCCGACAAGCTGGTGTTCTCGGTGTGGGACGGTGGCGGCAACGACACCCTGGACTTCTCTGGCTTCACTCAAAACCAGAAGATCAACCTCACTGCCACCTCGTTCTCCGATGTTGGCGGCCTGGTCGGCAACGTGTCGATCGCCAAGGGCGTCACCATCGAGAACGCATTCGGCGGTTCGGGCAACGACCTGATCATTGGTAACCAAGTCGCCAACACCATCAAGGGCGGGGCCGGCAACGACCTCATCTACGGCGGCGGCGGTGCGGACCAACTGTGGGGCGGGGCCGGCAGCGATACCTTCGTGTACGGTGCCAGTTCCGATTCCAAGCCAGGGGCTGCGGACAAGATCTTTGACTTCACCTCCGGTTCCGACAAGATCGATCTGTCGGGCATCACCAAGGGGGCGGGCTTGAGCTTCGTCAATGCGTTCACCGGCCATGCCGGCGATGCTGTGCTGAGCTATGCCTCGGGTACTAACCTGGGCACCTTGGCCGTGGACTTCTCCGGGCACGGCGTGGCGGATTTCCTCGTCACCACCGTTGGCCAGGCAGCCGTCAGCGACATCGTGGCCTGATGCACGGCGCGGCGCCTCGGCGCCGCGCTCCAGGATGGAGCTTTATATGCCACGTTTTTCTCATTTGATCGCCTGTGCTTCGCAGGTGTTGTTCGTTTTGGCAGGAGCCCACGCAATGGCTAGCAGTCTTGTATTACCGACCTCCGCCCAGTTGGCGGGGCATTGGCAATTGAAGCAGCAGGACCAGGTATGCGCGCTGGATTTATTGGAACAGGCCAATGCCCTGGGAGGCGATATCGCTTGTGTGGAGCAATGGCTGGGCGACAAGCCACAGACGTGGTCGCCAACGCCGGACGGCATTTGGCTGTTTAACGCCGAAGGCTCAGGGATCACGCATTTGAATCGCCAGAAAGAAGGCGAATATCAAGCCCGCACTAAAACCGGGCGAGTTGTCGAGCTGAAACGAATGCCTTAGTTAAAAGTTATAAGCATATAACTCGATTTAGCAGTTGGCCGTGCGCTTCCTCGGCAGGGCGACTATTACGTGCAGTGCGCTCCAGGAAGATAAAACAATATGGCGAAGTCCCAAGGGGTTGCGCCCTTATTCAGGGCGCTGGGTGAATACAAGAGTATTTTGATCAGCGTCGGCTGTTTCACGGCATTGATTAACCTGCTGATGCTGGTGCCGTCGATTTACATGTTGCAAGTGTATGACCGTGTGTTGTCCTCCCAGAATGAAACCACCCTGGTGATGTTGACGCTGATGGTCGTGGGCTTCTTTGCGTTTATTGGCCTGCTTGAAGTTATCCGCAGCTTTATCGTGATTCGCATTGGCAGCCAGTTGGAGCGGCGTTTCAATCTGCGCGTGTACAAGGCCGCATTCGAACGCAACCTGCAACGCGGCCAGGGTCATGCCGGGCAATCACTGGGCGACCTGACCGCGCTGCGTCAATTCATCACCGGGCCTGCGTTGTTCGCGTTCTTTGATGCGCCATGGTTCCCGATCTATCTGTTCGTGATTTTCCTCTTCAACGTGTGGCTCGGCGTGCTGGCCACGGCTGGCGCGGCATTGCTGATTGCCCTGGCTTGCCTGAATGAATACCTGACCAAAAAACCATTGGGCGAGGCGGGTGTGTTTTCCCAGCAGTCAACCCAATTGGCCACCAGCCACCTGCACAACGCCGAGACGATCCAGGCGATGGGTATGCTCGGTGCATTGCGCAAACGCTGGTTCGGGGTGCATTCGCAGTTTCTGGGCTTCCAGAACACCGCCAGCGATACCGGGTCGGTCATTACCTCTCTGAGCAAATCCCTGCGCCTGTGCCTGCAATCTTTGGTATTGGGGCTGGGCGCCTACCTGGTGATCAAGGGCCAGATGACCGCCGGGATGATGATCGCAGGCTCCATCCTGATGGGCCGCGTACTCAGCCCCATCGACCAACTGATCGCGGTGTGGAAGCAATGGAGTTCGGCCAAGCTGGCTTACCAGCGCCTTGATGGGCTGCTGCGTGAATTCCCGCCAGAGGGCGAGCAAATGGCCTTGCCGGCGCCCAAGGGTCAGGTCAGTTTCGAACAGGTCAGTGCTGGCCCACCGGGGCGGCACATGGCGACCTTGCATCAAGTCAGTTTCAACCTGGCGGCCGGTGAAGTGCTGGGCGTGCTGGGCGCGTCGGGCTCCGGCAAGTCCACCCTGGCCCGCGTGCTGGTGGGCGTGTGGCCGACCCTGGCCGGCACCGTGCGGCTGGACGGCGCGGACATTCACCGTTGGGACCGCGACGACCTCGGCCCGCACATCGGCTATTTGCCCCAGGACATCGAGCTGTTCAGCGGCAGCATCGCCGACAACATCGCACGCTTTCGCGAGGCCGACCCGGAGCTGGTGGTCAAGGCCGCGCAACAGGCCGGTGTGCATGAACTGATCCTGCGCCTGCCCCAAGGCTACGACACGGTGCTGGGCGACAACGGCGGCGGCCTGTCCGGTGGCCAGAAACAACGTGTAGCCCTGGCCCGCGCCCTGTACGGCGGGCCGCGCCTGATCGTGCTGGATGAGCCCAACTCCAACCTCGATACGGTCGGCGAAGCGGCGTTGGCCAGCGCCATCGTGCAGATGAAAGCCCAAGGCAGCAGCGTCGTGCTGGTGACGCATCGCTCCTCGGCATTGGCCCAGGCCGACAAATTGCTGGTGCTCGGCGAAGGCCATCTGCAAGCGTTCGGGCCCAGCCAGGAAGTGCTGCGGGCGTTGTCCGGGCAACAGCAGGAAGCGCCGAAAGAGAAAACCGGTGTCAGTTTCAGTCGTCAGTACCCGGCCGCAAGGAACCCAGGCGCATGAGCAGTATTACGGTAGAACCTCGTTTCAAAGAGCGCGATGCCCGCTTCTTCGTGCGTATGGGCTGGCTGATGACGGTCGTCGGTGCCGGTGGTTTTTTCCTCTGGGCCAGCCTGGCACCGTTGGATCAGGGCATCCCGGTGCAAGGCACCGTGGTGGTGTCGGGCAAGCGCAAGGCCGTGCAAACCTTCAGCCCCGGTGTGGTCAGCCGCATCCTGGTCAAGGAGGGCGAATTGGTCAAGCAAGGCCAGCCGTTGTTTCGTCTCGACCAGACCCAGAACCAGGCCGACGTGCAATCCCTGCAAGCGCAGTACCGCATGGCCTGGGCCAGTGTGGCGCGTTGGCAGAGCGAGCGCGACAATCTGCCGAGCATTACCTTTCCCACCGAGCTGAGCGCCAATCCTGATCCAGCCCTGGCGTTGGTGCTGGAAGGCCAGCGCCAGCTGTTCAGCAGCCGCCGCGACGCCTTCGCCCGTGAACAAGCCGGGATTCGCGCCAGCATCGAAGGCGCTACCTCCCAGTTGAGCGGTATGCGCCGTGCCCGCAGTGACTTGACCGCCCAGGCCCAATCCCTGCGCGCGCAACTGAGCAATCTGCAACCCTTGGCCGACAACGGCTACATCCCGCGCAACCGGCTGATGGACTACCAGCGCCAGTTGTCTCAGGTGCAGCAGGACCTGGCGCAAAACGCCGGTGAAAGCGGCCGGATAGAGCAGGGCATTGTCGAGTCGCGGCTCAAATTGCAGCAGCACAGCGAGGAGTATCAAAAAGAGGTGCGCAGCCAATTGGCCGACGCGCAATTGCGCAGCCTGACCCTGGAGCAGCAACTCACGTCTGCGGGGTTCAACCTGCAACACAGCGAAATCAACGCGCCGGCCGATGGCATCGCCGTCAACCTCAGCGTGCACACCGAAGGCGCCGTGGTGCGCGCCGGGGAAACCCTGTTGGAAATCGTGCCCCAGGGCGCGCGCCTGGAAGTGGAAGGGCATCTACCGGTGCATCTGGTGGACAAGGTCGGCACGCACTTGCCCGTCGATATCCTCTTCACCGCCTTCAACCAGAGCCGCACGCCACGGGTGCCGGGCGAAGTCAGCCTGATTTCCGCCGACCAGATGCTCGATGAAAAAACCGGCGCGCCGTATTACGTGCTGCGCACCAGCGTCAGCGACGCGGCGATGGAAAAACTCCACGGTTTGGTGATCAAGCCCGGTATGCCTGCCGAGATGTTCGTGCGTACCGGCGAGCGGTCATTGCTCAATTACCTGTTCAAGCCGCTGCTGGATCGCGCCGGCTCCGCGTTGACTGAGGAATGAGCATGAAGCCAGTGTTCATTTCGCTATTGCTGGTGTGTGGCAGTGCCCAGGCCGCCATGGGCCCGTTCGATGTTTACGAGCAGGCGCTGCGCAACGATCCGGTGTTCCTCGGCGCGATCAAGGAGCGCGACGCCGGCCTGGAAAACCGCACCATCGGCCGCGCCGGGCTGCTGCCGAGGCTGTCCTACAACTACAACAAGGGCCGCAACAACTCCGAGGCGCATCTGCCCGACGGGCGCGGCGGCAGCTATAGGGACGACCGCAACTACAACAGCTACGGCTCCACCTTCAGCCTGCAACAACCGTTGTTCGATTACGAAGCCTATGCCAACTACCGCAAGGGCGTGGCCCAGGCGCTGTTTGCCGATGAAAGCTTTCGCGACAAGAGCCAGGCGCTGCTGGTGCGGGTGTTGAGCTATTACACCCAGGCGCTGTTTGCCCAGGATCAGATCGACATCGCCCGGGCAAAGAAAAAGGCCTTCGAGCAGCAATTCCAGCAGAACGAGCACTTGTTCAAGGCCGGCGAGGGCACGCGCACGGACATCCTTGAAGCCGAGTCGCGCTACGAGCTGGCCACTGCCGAAGAGATCCAGGCCCTGGATGAGCAGGATGCGTCACTCAGGGAGCTGGGCGCGTTGATCGGCGTGCAAAGCGTCAACATCAACGACCTGGCGCCGCTGAACCAGAGCTTTGCCGCGTTCACCCTGACCCCGGCCAATTACGACACCTGGCATGAGCTGGCGCTCACCAACAACCCGGTGCTGGCTTCACAGCGTCAGTCGCTGGAAGTGGCGCGCTATGAAGTGGAACGCAACCGTGCCGGGCATTTGCCGCGAATCACCGCGTATGCCACGTCGCGCAAACAGGAGTCCGACAGCGGCAACACCTACAACCAGCGCTACGACACCAACACTATTGGCGTCGAAGTGAGCATGCCGCTGTATGCCGGTGGCGGTATTTCGGCCTCCACCCGCCAGGCCAGCCGCGCAATGGAGCAGGCCGAGTACGAGCTGGAAGGCAAGACCCGCGAAACCCTGATCGAGCTGCGCCGCCAGTTCAGTGCATGTCTGTCGGGCGTGAGCAAGCTGCGTGCCTACCAGAAGGCATTGGTGTCCGCCGAGGCGCTGGTGGTGTCGACCAAGCAGAGCATCCTTGGTGGCGAGCGGGTCAACCTTGATGCGCTGAATGCCGAGCAGCAGCTCTACAGCACTCGCCGCGACCTGGCCCAGGCGCGGTACGACTACCTGATGGCCTGGACCAAATTGCACTACTACGCGGGCAACTTGCGCGACACCGACCTGGCCAAGGTAGACGAGGCCTTCGGCCCGGATAAAAACCTTTAGGAGTTCGCTCCTATAAGGGGAATAACAATAATCAGGAGTGTGCAGATGATCACTGATTCACCGCGTTTCAAACCCTTCACCGCAGGTTCATTGCTGTTGTTGTCCGTTGCGGCACAGGCGCAATACACCGAGACCGGCCAAGCGGGTAACCCGGCCAGTTGGCGTTCGGCCGAATACCAAAGCGATTGGGGCCTGGGCCGTATGAAGGCCGATGAAGCCTACGCCGCCGGGATCAGTGGCCAAGGCGTGAAAATCGGCGCGCTGGACTCGGGCTTCCATGCCAATCACCCCGAAGCCTCCAAAGACCGCTTTCATGCGGTGACCGCCACCGGCACCTATGTCGACGGCAGCGCGTTCAGCACCACGGGCGCGCTCAACCCCAACAACGATTCCCACGGTACTCATGTCACCGGCACCATGGGCGCCGCCCGCGACGGCGTGGGCATGCACGGCGTGGCGTACAACGCGCAAGTCTATGTGGGCAACACCAACGCAAACGACAGCTTCCTGTTCGGCCCGACGCCAGACCCCAAGTACTTCAAGACGGTATACACCGCGATGGTGGATTCCGGCGTGCGCGCCATCAACAACAGTTGGGGCAGCCAGCCCAAGGATGTCAGCTACCAGACCCTCGGTGACCTGCACGCCGCCTACGCCCAGCACTACAACCGTGGCACCTGGCTGGACGCCGCGGCGGATGTGGCCAAGGCCGGGGTGATCAACGTGTTCAGCGCCGGCAACAGCGGCTATGCCAATGCCAGCGTGCGCTCGGCCTTGCCGTATTTTCAGCCGGAACTGGAAGGCCACTGGCTGGCGGTGTCGGGGCTGGATAAGGCTAACAACCAGAAATACAACAAGTGCGGTATCGCCAAATACTGGTGCATTTCCACGCCCGGCGCGCTGATCAACAGCACCATTCCCGACGGTGGTTATGGGGTCAAATCCGGCACCTCGATGTCGGCACCCCATGCCACCGGGGCGTTGGCGCTGGTGATGGAGCGCTATCCCTATATGACCAACGAGCAAGCGTTGCAGGTGTTGCTGACCACTGCCACGCAGCTTGACGGTTCGATCACCCAGGCGCCCAACGCAATCGTCGGTTGGGGCGTGCCGGACCTCGGCAGGGCGATGCACGGCCCGGGTCAACTGCTGGGAGCCATGGATGTGAACCTGGCAGCCGGGCAGGGTGATGTGTGGAGCAACGGTATCTCCGACCAGGCCTTGCTTGCGCGCCAGGCCGAGGACCGCGCCGAGCACAGCGCCTGGCAGCAAACCCTGATCGACAAGGGCTGGCAGAACGGCGTGAGCGCCACCGCCAGCCAGCAGGACCAGACCGACTACGCCATCGGCAACGCCCGCGACCAGGCAGCGGCGAACCGTGTGTATGAAGGCAGCCTGATCAAATCTGGCGCCGGCAGCCTGGTCCTCAGCGGTGACAGCACCTATCGGGGCGCCACTGTCGTCAATGGCGGCCTGTTGGCGGTGAACGGTTCGCTGACCTCGGCGGTCACGGTGAATGACAGCGGCACCCTTGGCGGTTCCGGGCGTATCGCCGCGTTGTCGGTAAACAACGGCGGCCGCGTGGCACCGGGCAATTCCGTTGGCACCTTGCAGGTAGCGGGAGATGTGAACCTCGGCGCGGGCTCGACCTATGCAGTGGAACTGACGCCCACCAGCAGCGACCGTATTGTCGCGGGCGGCAAGGCGGTCCTGGGCGGCGGCACCGTCACCTTGACGCTGGAAAACAGCCCCACGTTACTCAGTCAAAGTCAGGTCCAAAGCCTGATTGGCCGGCAATACTCGATCCTTGAGGCCGCGGGCGGCATCCAGGGCCAGTTTGGCCAAGTGCTACCCAACTACCTGTTCCTCGGTGGCACCCTCGACTATGCCGCCAACGCTGTGCAACTGAACGTGGGGCGCAACGACGCGAGTTTTGCCAGCGTCGCCGCCACCCGTAACCAGCGCAACGTGGCGGCGGCTGCCGAACAATTGGGCGCCAGCAACCCGGTGTATGAAAGCCTGTTGCAGTCGCAGTCAGTCGCCACCGCCCAGCAGGGTTTGCAGCAACTGTCCGGTGAAATCTACCCCGCCGTGGGTGCGATGCTGATCAACGACAGCCTGCAACTGCGCAATGCCGTGGGCGAGCGCCTGCGCCACGTACCAGTGAGCGGCGAAAGCAACCTGTGGTTCAAGGCACTCGGTGCCTGGGGCAAGAGTGACAGCCGCAGCGAAACGGCCGGTTCGACCACCTCCATCGGTGGCCTGTTGGCGGGCGTGGATGGCGCACTGGATGAGCAGACCCGCGTGGGTGTGGTCGCCGGTTACAGCGACAGCTCCTTGAATATGGGCAGCGGCACGCACTCATCGGCGTCCATCGACAGCTACCACTTCGGCGCGTATGCCGGGCGCGAGCTGGGCGACTGGCGCTTGAGTGTCGGCGGTGCCTACAGCTGGCATCGCGGGGATGTGAAGCGCGACCTGCAATGGGGTGATGTCAGCGGCAAGCAAAAAACCAAGCTGGATGCGACCACAGCGCAAGTCTTCACCGAAGCAGCGTACCGCATCCGCCTGCAAGCGGTGGCCTTGGAACCGTTCGCCAACCTGGCCTATGTGCACCTGAACAGCGAGTCGTTCCACGAAAAAGGCGATGCCGCCGCCCTGGAACGCGGCAGTGACCGCCGCGATGCGGTGCTCAGCACCCTTGGCGTACGGGCATTGAAAACCCTGGCCCTCAATGACCACCAGCAACTGGAACTCTCCGGTTCGTTGGGCTGGCAACACAGCCTCACCGCCGTGGAATCCGAAGAGCACTTGGCGTTTGTCGCAGGCGGCCCTTCATTTGCCGTGCGCAGTGCGCCATTGCTGCGTGACGCTGCTTTGGTGGGGCTGCAAGCCAGCCTGGCGCTGAATGCCGCGACGCGGGTCAACCTGGATTACAACGGCCAGTTGGGTGGCCGCGCGAAAACCCAGGGTGTGGGTTTGAGCCTGAACTGGCAGTTCTGAAGACACCGCGAACAAAAAATGTGGGAGCAGGCAAGCCAGCGCCCACATTGAATCGGCGGTGTTCTGGAGAAAGTGATTTACACACGTGCAATAAGAAAACTAAGGAAGGTCACCGTGAAAAAACGCAAGTCAGGGTTAACTACCGCCATCCACACCGGCCCGGGCTACCCGCTCAAGGCGCTGAGCTGCGTGCCATACGGCGCGTTGCTGTGTTGCCTGGCAAGCCTGGGAACCGCTCAGGCTGCACCCTATGTGGAAACCGGCAAGCTGGGTGATGCCGCCAGTTGGCGCAGCAACGAGTTCAAGGCCGACTGGGGCTTGGGCGCCGTGCAGGCCGACACCGCGTATGCCGCCGGCTACACCGGCAAGGGCGTCAAGCTGGGAATCTTCGACCAGCCGGTGTACGCCCAGCATCCGGAATTCGCCAGCCCCGACAAGGTGGTGACGATTGTCACCGAGGGCATTCGCCAATACACCGACCCGTATATCCCGGTGAAGGCCGGTGATGCGTTCCGCTACGACGGCACGCCGTCCAAGGACTCCAACGGCAAGCTGGGTAACCACGGCACCCACGTCGGCGGCATTGCTGCGGGTAACCGCGATGGCGGGCCGATGCATGGCGTGGCGTTCAATGCGCAAATCCTCACCGCCGAAAACGGTGACCCGGGCCCGGAAGACGGGATTATCCTCGGCAACGATGGCGCGGTGTACAAGGCCGGCTGGGACGGGTTGGTTGCCAGCGGCGCACGCATCATCAACAACAGCTGGGGTATCGGCATCGGTGACCAGTACGCCAAGGGCGGCCGCGATCCGGCGTTCCCCAATTTCACCGTGAATGAAGCCCAGGCGCAGTTCAATACGATCCGGCCGATCCTAGGCACGATCGCAGGTGGTGCTTATCAAGGCGCCATCGACGCGGCCCGCAGTGGTGTGCTGACCATCTTTGCCGCCGGTAACGACTACAACCGCAACAACCCGGACGCGATTTCCGGCCTGGCGTATTTTGTGCCGGAGATTGCGCCGAACTGGCTGTCGGTGGCGGCATTGCAGCAGAACCCGGACACCGCCAGCCCTGATCCGTATGTGATCAGCACCTTCTCTTCACGTTGCGGCTATGCGGCGAGTTTTTGCGTGTCGGCACCCGGTACCAAGATCTACAGCTCGATCATCAACGGCACCGACCTGAACAACCTGACCACCGACTGGGCCAACAAAAACGGCACCTCCATGGCCGCCCCCCATGTGGCGGGTGCAGCAGCGGTGCTGATGGAGCGCTTCGAGTACATGAGTGGCGACCAGATCTCCACGGTGCTCAAGACCACGGCCACTGACCTCGGCGCGCCGGGTATCGACTCGCTGTATGGCTGGGGCATGATCAACCTGGGCAAGGCGGTCAACGGCCCGGGGATGTTTATCACCGCCGAGGACATTCCTGCCGAGTTCCGCATTGAGGGCGCCTATGGCAGCGGGCAGTTCGTCGCGGACCTGCCGGGCGTCGGTGCGGTGGTGGACGCGGGCAAACCGACCCAGCGCATTTGCAACGACGTGCACTGCGGGCTGGATGTGTGGAGCAACAACATTTCAGGCCATGGCGGCTTGACCAAGCAGGGCATCGGCACCCTGGTGCTGGCCGGCGCCAACACCTACAGCGGCCCGACCCTGGTCAATCAGGGCTTGCTGGCGGTCAACGGTTCGGTCACCTCCGATGTCATCGTCAGCCAGACCGGCGTAATCGGTGGCTCGGGGCGTATCGGCTCGCTGACGGCAAATAGCGGCGGCGCCGTGGCGCCGGGCAATTCCATTGGCACCCTGAACGTGGCAGGTAATGTCACCTTCAACCCGGGCTCGACCTACGCCGTGGAATTATCGCCTACCAGCAGCGACCGTATCGTCGCCGGGGGTACCGCCACGCTCAATGGCGGCACCGTAACCCTGGCCCTGGAAAACAGCCCGACACTGTTGAGTGCAACCCAGGCCCAAAGCCTGATCGGCCGTCAGTACAACATCCTGCAAGCGGCGGGCGGTGTCACCGGCAGTTTTGGTGCTGTACTGCCCAACTATCTGTTTGTCGGCGGCACCTTGAATTACGCGGCCAACGGTGTGCAGTTGGACGTGACACGCACCAACAGCTTCGCCAGTGTTGCTGCTACACCGAACCAACGCGCCGTGGCCGCAGCCGCTGAGCAATTGGGTGCGGGCAATGGCGTGTATGAAAGCTTGCTGTTGGCACCGACGGCCGCTTCGGCCCAGGGCGCGTTCCAGCAACTGAGCGGTGAAGTCTATCCGGCGCTGCAAACCGCATTGGTCAATGACAGCCGTTATGTACGCGAAGCAGTGGGCGAGCGCCTGCGCAATGGCGAGATGGGCGCAACCAGCCAAGCCATCGACAGCCGTGGCAACGTATGGGTCAAGGCCCTGGGCGCCTGGGGCAAGACCGACAGCCGCAGCGACACCGCTGGCTATAACACCTCCATCGGCGGGATGCTTGCCGGGGTGGACGGTGCCCTCGACGACGCCACGCGCATTGGTCTGGTCGCGGGTTACAGCGATACCTCGCTGAACATGGGCAGCGACACCCATAGCCGCGCCTCGGTCGACAGCTACCACTTCGGTGCCTATGCCGGGCATGAAATCGGCGCCTGGCGCCTGAGCGGTGGGGCGACCTACAGCTGGCACCGCGCCGATGTGAAGCGCGATCTGCAATACGGCGATGTCGCCGGCAAGCAAAAGGCCAAGGTCGATGCGCACAGCACCCAGGTGTTCACCGAAGCGGCGTATCGCATCAACCTGCAACCGCTGGCCCTGGAGCCGTTCGCCAACCTGGCCTATGTGCACCTGGACACGGACAGCTTCAAAGAGAAGGGCGATGCCGCTGCGCTGAAAAGTGGCGACGACAGCCGCGACCTGGTGTTGAGCACCTTGGGTGTGCGCGCCTTGAAGACCTTCAACGTCAACGACCACCAGCAATTGGAAGTCTCCGGCACTCTGGGCTGGCAGCACAACCTGAGCAGCACCGATTCCGAGCAACACCTGGCGTTTGCCTCGGGTGGCCCGTCGTTCGCGGTCGAAAGTGCGCCGATGGTGCGGGATGCCGCACTGGTTGGGGCACGGGTCAGCCTGGCGTTGAGCAAGGATGCGCGGGTGAACTTTGACTACAACGGCCTGCTGGCCAGCAAAGAGAAGGTGCACGGCGTCGGCTTGAGCCTGGACTGGGCGTTCTAAAGGCCAGGTGTAGCTGGTTGTGGCGAGGGAGCTTGCTCCCTCGCCACAGAAGCTCGCTCCTACAGTAGGTAACGGATAACAGGTGTTTTGGCTTTCTCTACAAATCCAACAACAGAGAGGCACTACCAATGGGTATCTTTGACTATAAAAACCTCGGCACCGAGGGCTCCAAAACGTTGTTCGCCGATGCGATGGCGATCACGATGTATTCCTACCACAACCTGGATAACGGCTTTGCCGTGGGTTACCAGAACAACGGCTTGGGCCTTGGCCTGCCGGCCACGCTGGTGAGCGCGCTGATTGGCAGCGGCAACGCCCAAGGCGTGATTCCCGGGATCCCGTGGAACCCGGATTCAGAAAAAGCCGCCCTCGACGCAGTGCAACAGGCCGGTTGGACCCCCATCAGCGCCAGCACCCTGGGCTATACCGGCAAGGTCGATGCCCGTGGCACCTTCTTTGGCGAAAAGGCTGCCTACGGTACCGCCCAAGTGGAAGTACTGGGCAAATACGATGACGCCGGCAAACTGCTGGAAATCGGCATCGGCTTTCGTGGCACCTCGGGGCCACGGGAAAGCCTGATCACCGATTCCATCGGGGATGTGATCAGTGACCTGCTTGCTGCATTCGGTCCCAAGGACTATGCAAAAAATTACGCTGGCGAGGCGTTTGGCAACTTGCTCGGCAACGTCGCTGACTATGCCAGCGCCCAGGGCCTGAGCGGCAAGGATGTGGTGGTCAGCGGCCACAGCCTGGGCGGCCTTGCGGTCAACAGCATGGCGGATCTGAGCGGGAGCAAGTGGTCAGGGTTCTACACCGATTCCAATTACGTAGCCTATGCGTCGCCCACCCAAAGCGCCGGCGACAAGGTGCTTAACGTCGGCTACGAAAACGACCCGGTATTCCGGGCGCTGGACGGTTCCTCATTCAACCTGTCGTCCCTGGGCGTACACGACAAACCCCACGAATCGAGCACCGACAATATTGTCAGCTTCAACGACCACTACGCTTCTGCACTGTGGAACGTGCTGCCGTTTTCCATCCTCAACCTGCCGACCTGGGTCTCGCACTTGCCCACCGGTTATGGCGACGGCATGACGCGCATTCTTGAGTCCGGCTTCTACGAGCAGATGACCCGTGACTCTACGGTGATCGTCGCCAACCTCTCCGACCCGGCACGGGCCAACACCTGGGTGCAGGACTTGAACCGCAATGCCGAGGCGCACAAGGGCAATACCTTTATCATCGGCAGCGACGGCGACGACCTGATCAAGGGCGGCAGGGGGGCGGACTTTATCGAAGGCGGCAAGGGTAATGACACGATCCGCGACAGCAGCGGGCATAACACGTTTTTGTTCAGTGGGCAGTTTGGTAATGATCGAGTGATTGGCTATCAGTCGACAGACAAGCTGGTGTTCAACGATGTGCAGGGCAGTACCGATTATCGCGATCACACCAAGGTGGTTGGCGGGGATACGGTGATCAGTTTTGGCGCCGATTCGGTGACGTTGGTGGGCGTGAGCAGTCTGTCGGGGGAGGGGATTGTTATCGCTTAAGTTGGAATGCGGTTAAAAACTGTGGGAGGGGGCTTGCTCCCGATGAAGGTGGGACAGCCACAGATGTGCTTACTGACCCACCTTCATCGGGAGCAAGCCCCCTCCCACATTTGATCTCGGTTCGCCTGGAAAGATTAGTTTTCCTTGCGCACCGTGGCTACATCATCGGCCTTGATGCGAATGCGCTTGCCGGCGATATCGGTAAATTCATAGAAGCCGTCGGCTGTCTTGGCGTTGGGCGTGTCCTTGGTCAAATACTGCGTGCCATTTTGCAATGTCACTACCGTTTGCGTGGAGCAACCGGCCAATACCAGAAAAGTGAGTGCAACCAGCGGCAGACCCAAATTCTTCATGTTCATAACCCTTACCTTTAACCCTGAAAAGTCCCGCAGCGTCTGGCTGTGGGCTATAAATGTTACGCGATCAACTCCCTCATCTGATCGTTTTTTTGCAAAAAGTTGCAGGCGCCATTTATCTATTACCGATTGCAACAACGGCTTTGCATCGGCACTCTGTATGCATAACCAGTATTTGACTCCCTCGCGCCATGGCCAACCCCCTCGAAGACCCCTTGTATTACCTGCATAACTTCCGCCAGGTCCTGGCCTGGCTGGGGCAACGCTATGCCGATCTGCTCGATGCGGACGAACAGCATTTCATTCAGCAATTTGACAGGTTGCCCCAGGCGTCCCAGGCGTTATTGGTGCGCATGGTGATGCGCAAGGGTGTGCATTTTCGCGGCGCCAAGCTTAATTATGTGGAAATCGGCTGCCCCCATGCGGCAGCGGGCCCATTACGAGAACTGGGATGGGTGGATGACCAAAGCCCGCTGCCGTTTGCCACCTTGTTCGCCTTGCTGCAAAAGGGCGAAATCCTCGGCGCGTTCAGGCCCTGGATCGATCAGCCCAAGGGCAACAAGGCCACCTGGCTCGAACCGCTGGCGGCGCAGTTCAGCGAGCCGCGCAGTTTTGCTCAATGGTGCCCGGGCTTGGATGATGTGCTCTATAGCCTTACGGTCATGGCGTTGTGTGATCGCCTGCGCTTGATGTTCTTTGGCAACCTGCACCAGGACTGGTCCGAGTTCGTGCTGGCAGACCTGGGCATCTACACCTATGAAAAAGTCGAGATTTGCGCCGAGTCCCGCGGGTTACGCACGCGTGACGACGTGGTGGGGTTCCTGTTCCTGCACCAGTGCCAGCAAGCGTTTGAAGCCGGTGAGGCATTGGACACGCTGCTGGTGCAGATCGCCGGCCTGCGCACCGACAACCCCTGGCTGGAAAAACGCCGCGCCAAGCTGTTGTTCCAGATCGGCCAGTATTGCGAGCGCTGCGCCGAGCTTGCGCTGGCTGAACAGATCTACCTTGCCTGCGCCTATCCCGGTGCACGTGCGCGGTTGATCCGGGTCGTTGAGCGTCAAGAGGATTACGCCCGAGCGCTGGCCCTGGCCACCGCAGCTCAGCAGGCCCCGGAAAGCGCCGCTGAACAACAGCACTTGCTGCGTGTATTGCCGCGCCTGCGCCGCAAACTCGGCGAACCGGCGTTGCCCAAGGCCAAGCCGCAAGCGGTTGCACGCCTTGACCTGGCACTCGCCCAGGCGCCGCTGATGTCGGTGGAATACTGCGTCCAGGCGCACCTGAACGAGCCCGAGGCACCGGTGCATTACGTCGAGAATGGGTTGATCAACTCGCTGTTCGGCCTGTTGTGCTGGGAAGCGATTTTCGCGCCGCTGCCGGGCGCGTTCTTCCATCCGTTCCAGCGTGGGCCGGCGGACCTGCACAGCGAAGACTTCCATCAACGCCGCGAGGCGTTGTTTGCTACGTGTTTCGAGCAACTGGGGGATGAGCGCTACAAGGCCACCATCCGCCAACGTTTTCTGGACAAATGGGGTATCCAATCACCTTTCGTGTTTTGGAGCCTGCTCAGCGAAGAGCTGTTGGAGCAAGCCCTGGCCTGCCTGCCCGCCGAGCACCTGCGCCATTGGTTCACACGCCTGCTGCTGGATATCCGCGCCAACCGCTCCGGGATGCCGGACCTGATCCAGTTCTGGCCTGCACAAAAAACCTACCGCATGATCGAGGTCAAGGGCCCGGGCGACCGCCTGCAAGACAACCAACTGCGCTGGCTGCAATTTTGCGGCGAGTACCAGATGCCGGTCACCGTCTGTTACGTGCGCTGGGCGGAGCAACCCGCTTGAGTTACAGCGTGGCCGTACGGGCGCTGTGTGAGTTCACGGCCAAGGTCGGCGACCTTGACCTGCGCTTTACCCCGTCGCCCAGCGCCCAGGAAGGTATCGTCGGCCACCGTACGGTGGCGTCCCGGCGCAGCGCGCACTACCAGAATGAAGTCGCCCTGGAGGGGCAATACCAGCAGCTCAACGTGCGGGGCAGGGCGGACGGCTACGACCCCGACGCCAACCGCCTTGAAGAAGTCAAAACCTACCGCGGCGACCTCTCTGCCCAGCCCGCCAACCATCGGCAACTGCACTGGGCCCAGGTCAAGGTGTATGGCTGGCTGATGTGCCAGAAGCTCGGCCTCGGCGAAATCGACTTGGCGCTGGTGTACTTCGATATCGTTGGCGAAGGCGAGACGCTGCTGAACCAACGTTTCGAGGCGGCGCAGCTTGAGCGCTTTTTCAATCAGCAATGTGCGTTGTTCCTCGACTGGGCCCAATTGGAAATGCAGCACCGCGATAAGCGCAACAAGGCCGCCCAAGCCCTGGCATTTCCCCATGCCGATTTTCGTCCCGGGCAGCGTACGTTGGCCGAGTCGGTCTACAAGGCGGTCAGCACCGGCCGTTGCCTGATGGCCCAGGCGCCCACGGGCATCGGCAAGACCGTCGGTACCCTCTTCCCGATGCTCAAGGCGCTGGCGCCGCAGCAGCTGGACAAGGTGTTCTTCCTTACCGCCAAAACGCCGGGGCGCAAGCTCGCCCTGGATGCCGCCCAGGTGCTGTACGACAGCAGTCCGGATCTGCCGCTGCGTGTACTTGAGCTGGTTGCACGGGACAAGGCGTGCGAACACCTGGATAAAGCCTGCCATGGTGATTCCTGCCCGCTGGCCAAGGGTTTTTACGACCGCTTGCCCGCCGCCCGCCAGGCCGCGTCCAGGGTTCGCCTGCTCGATCAGCGCAGCCTGCGCAGTGTGGCGCTGGCCCATGACGTGTGCCCGTATTACCTCAGCCAGGAAATGGCGCGCTGGGCCGACCTGGTGGTCGCCGACTACAACTATTTTTTCGACTTCGGCGCCCTGTTATTCGGCCTGGCGCAGTTGAACCAATGGCGTGTTGCGACGCTGGTCGACGAGGCCCATAACCTGGTGGAACGCGCCCGTTCGATGTACAGCGCCAGCCTCGACCAATACAGCCTCAAGACCTTGCGCGATACCGCGCCCGAGCCGCTGAACAAACCCTTGCAGCGCCTGAACCGCGAGTGGAACGCGTTGCACAAGGAACAAGTCGCGCCGTATCAGGCCTATGCCACCCGGCCCGACAAACTGCTACAGGCCCTGAGCCTGTGCACCAGCGCCATGGGCGACTACTTCAACGATCACCCCGAGTCCCTCAATGGCGACCTGCAAGCCTTCTACTTTGAAGCACTGCAATTTTCCAAGGTGGCCGAGCTATTCAACGAACACTTCATCTTCGACATCAGCAAGCGCCAGTTCAGTGGCAAGCGCAGTAGCTCGACCCTGTGCCTGCGTAATGTGGTGCCGGCCGAATTCATCCGGCCCCGATTGACGGCGGCTCGCAGCAGCGTGCTGTTTTCCGCGACCCTGAGCCCACGCCACTATTACGCCGATTTACTCGGGTTGCCGGCGGATGCTGCCTGGGTCGATGTAGAGTCGCCGTTCAAGGCCGAGCAATTGCAGGTCAGCATCGTTGAGCGCATCTCTACACGCTTTGTGCACCGCCAGGCGTCGCTGGAACCTATTGTGGAATTGATCGCCCGGCAATTTGCCGAGCAGCCGGGCAACTACCTGGCGTTTTTCTCCAGCTTCGATTACCTGCAGCAAGTGGCGCAGTTACTCGCCGAGCGATACCCGCAGATTACACTGTGGCTGCAGTCACGCGGCATGGCCGAGGCCGAGCGCCAGGCGTTCCTGGACCAGTTCACCCAGCACAGCCAAGGCATCGGTTTTGCGGTATTGGGCGGCGCGTTTGGCGAAGGTATCGACCTGCCGGGGGCGCGTTTGATTGGCGCTTTTATTGCCACCCTGGGCTTGCCGCAACTCAACCCGGTGAATGAACAGATCAAGGCACGCATGGGCGAGGTTTTCGGCGCGGGGTATGACTACACCTACCTGTATCCCGGCATCCAGAAGGTGGTGCAAGCGGCGGGGAGGGTGATCCGCAGCCAGCACGATCGCGGCGTGGTAATGCTGATCGATGACCGCTTTGGCGAGGCACGGGTTCGACAGTTGCTGCCGAGGTGGTGGGCGATCAATGTTTGACAGATTACGGCGATTCAAATGTGGGAGGGGGCTTGCTCCCGATTACGGCGTATCTGCCAGCCAGTATGTAGCTGACCCACCGCTATCGGGAGCAAGCCCCCTCCCACATTTGAGCGGTGGTGTTGCTTAGATTACTTCCAGGTAAGAACTGTGTATCGCCCGCGCCAACTCGCGCACGGTGTCGATAAAGTCCGTCAACCGGGCGTGCAGTCCATCTTCCAGAATCTCATCGATCCCGGTATACCGCAGCCTTGCTTCGAACTCCGCCGCCAGGCGCTGCGCCGTGCGTCCGTAACTGCCGGGCAAGTCGGCGAGGATATGGCTCAACTCTTCGATGCACGCGTGCAGCGAGCGCGGGACATCGCTGCGTAACAGCAGTAGCTCCGAGACCGAGCGTGCATTCAGGGCGTTGGGGTATAACTCGGTGTACGCCTCGAACGAGGACAGCGCACGCAGCAGGGCGCTCCACTGGTAATAACCGCGAGCCGACAAGTCGCTGACTTCTTCGGACTCTTCACCAAACATCTCATAGCGCGCATCCAGCAGGCGCAAGGTGTTGTCGGCGCGTTCCACAAAGGTGCCCAGGCGAATAAACCGGTAGGCGTCATTGCGCATGATGGTGCCCGAGGTCGCGCCGCGAAACAGGTGCGAGCGTTGCTTGACCCAGTCGCAGAAGTGGCTGATGCCATGCCGCGCCAGGCCGCCGGCGGCGATGCTGCGCATTTCCAGCCAGGTGGCGTTGAGGTTTTCCCACATATCGGCGGTGATGCGCCCGCGCACGGCGTGGGCATTGCCTCGGGCGGCGCGCAGGCAGTTGTAGATGCTGGCCGGATTTTCTTCGTCCAGGGCGAAGAAGTGCAACATGCGCTCGGCATCCAGGGTCTGGTGACGCTCCAGGTAGCTGTCCAGGGTGCCGCTGCTGAGCAACGACATTGCCAGCTCATCCAGGCCATCGCTGCGCCCGGCCTGGGGCATCAACGACAGTGAATAACTGACTTCCAACATGCGCGCCAGGTTCTCGGCGCGTTCCAGGTAGCGCGACATCCAGTACAGATCAGCAGCGGTTCTACTCAACATACTCAGCCCTCCACCACCCAGGTGTCCTTGGTTCCGCCGCCTTGCGACGAGTTGACGACCAGCGAACCTTCCTTCAGCGCCACGCGGGTCAAGCCGCCCGGCACCAGGCGGGTTTCCTTGCCCGAGAGCACGAAGGGGCGCAGGTCGATATGCCGGGGCGCGATGCCGTTTTCGACAAAGGTCGGGCAAGTGGACAGGCTCAAGGTCGGTTGGGCGATATAAGCGTGGGGACGCGCCTTGATGCGCTGGCGAAAATCTTCGATCTCGGCTGCGCTGGAGGCGGGGCCCACCAACATGCCGTAGCCGCCGGAACCCTGGGTTTCCTTGACCACCAGTTGCTCCAGGTTGGCCAGCACATGGGACAGTTCATCGGGCTTGCGGCACTGGAAGGTCGGTACGTTTTGCAGCACCGGCTCCTCGTCCAGATAGAAACGGATCATCGCCGGCACATAGGGGTAGATCGACTTGTCGTCAGCCACCCCGGTGCCGATCGCGTTGGCGAGCACCACGTTACCCGCGCAATAGGCCGCCACCAGGCCGGGTACGCCGAGCATTGACTTGGGGTTGAACGCCTCGGGGTCAAGGAAGGCGTCGTCGATGCGCCGGTAGATCACGTCCACCGCCTTGGGGCCGTCGGTGGTGCGCATGAATACCTTGAGGTCGTGCACGAACAGATCGGCGCCTTCGACCAGCTCCACGCCCATTTCCCGCGCCAGGAACGCGTGTTCGAAAAAAGCGCTGTTGAAGCGTCCAGGGGTCAATACCACCACATTGGGGTTATCGAGGCGGCTGGCGCTTTTCAAGGTCTTGAGCAGCAGGTTGGGGTAGTGGTCCACCGGCGCAATGCGTTGCTTGGCGAACACTTCCGGGAACAGGCGCATCATCATCTTGCGGTCTTCGAGCATGTAGCTCACGCCGCTGGGGGTACGCAGGTTGTCTTCGAGCACGTAATAGGTGCCGTCGCCGTCGCGTACCAGGTCGACACCGGAGATGTGCGAGTAAATGTCGCGGTGCAGGTCCAGGCCGACCATCGCCTTCTGATAGCCCTCGTTGCCCAGCACCTGTTCTGCCGGAATGATCCCGGCCTTGATAATGCGCTGGTCGTGGTAGATGTCGGCGAGGAACATATTCAGTGCGTTGACCCGCTGGATACAGCCGCGCTCGATCAGGCTCCACTCACTGGCGGGGATGCTGCGGGGGATGATGTCGAAGGGAATCAGGCGTTCGGTGTCTTGCTCGTCGCCATACAGGGTGAAGGTGATCCCGGCGCGATGGAACAGCAAGTCGGCTTCACGGCGACGCTGGGCCAGCAGTTCCGGCGGCGTGTTGGCCAGCCAGCGGGAAAAATCCTGATAGTGGGCGCGGCATACGCCGTTTGCGTCATTCATTTCATCGAAGAAAGTTCGAGCCATTCCAGTACCTTGTCAGTGCCGAGGGTTTCCTGGGTGGCACTGCCGCTTAAAAAACGCATGTTCTTATGAGCCCGTGGCTGAGGGTGCCAACAGGCCTGGTCCTTACTTTCTTATGGAGTCGGCTCTGGGTCGCGGGGTAACGAATGCTCCTGTTTTCGGGTAGATGAATGGATAAAGCAAGGGATGTGCCGGAACGCACACAAGGTGGCAATTACCTGTGGCGAGCGAGCTTGCCCGCGCTGGAGTGCGCAGCGCTCGCGCTTTTGTGGGGGCCGCTGCGCAGCCCAGCGCGAGCAAGCTCGCTCGCCACAGAAGCGGGCTCACCACAAGGGGGCAGAGGGCGCCCTGACTTGGTGCACAAGAAACTTGAACTTCATCCACGCCCGATTCTTCTAATGAGTCCCGTCACTTTGTGGAGCATCGTTGTGCCCCGAATCATCTCCCCAAACACGCCGGAAGCGGCCCTGACCGACCATAGCGAACACAACGCCAAGATCTTCGGCTCGCCCAAGGATCGCCTCGACTTCTACCGGCGCGAGATCCAGTACGAAACCAGCATCCTGGCCAACCGCACCGACGCTTACCTCACTGCGCAATCGTTTCTGGTGATCGCTTTCGTGTCCGGCATGGGCAACCTCAACCCGGAATGGGGCAAGCTGTTCACGCTGGTGGTGCCGGTGATCCTCGCCGCGCTGGGTATTCTCAGCTCGCTCAACGCCTGGCCTGGCATACGCGCGGCCTACCAGATCATTGATCACTGGCACTACAAGCAAAGCGAATTGCTGCGCAGCGAGCCGGTGATGGGCCTGGCCTACGATGAATCGCCGCTGTTTTCCGAAATGGAGTCCAGTCACAAGGGCTATCGCAAGTCGTTGCTGTTTTCCATGCGCGCGCCGTGGTTGTTCATGGTGTTCTGGCTGGTGTTGGGCATCTATGCGTTTTATATCCAGGTGGACAATCCACTGCGTTGAGCAATCGGACGGAACTTCACTGGGGCACGTGGCGCCTTAGCTTTACGCGGTAAAGATTTATCACCGGTCTGTGAAGAGGTACGCCATGTCTACATCCAACGATCCCCAAACCAGCAACCGCAATGACCCTGCCATCGATGGTGGCGAGCCAGCTCCGGGCACCGCTGCCGATGCGCCCAAGGACCCGACGCCTGCCAGCGACCCCAAGGCCAGGGAAAACGACTACAGTCCAGACTTCAAGCCTGAGCGCGAGCACAAGCCTGAAACCGATGCCGATATCGATACCCAAGGCGGTTAACGGAGACGGTCATGTCAAAAGAACTCGACGAAGAACTCAACGACCCCGGCAATGAAGATCCGGGTTCGCTGATGGATGATGCGCAAGTGCCGCTCAACGATCTGGATGAAGCGGCCGACGTCGGCAATACCGACAGTCAGGATTGATCGGGCGGCGGGCCAAAGGGATCGGTGAGCTTGAACAGTAGGTATTCTTACTGTGCTTGATCCACTGAAACCTTCTGGCCCGGTACGCGGTTATTCATCACGCCAAGCGCGGCGCAGGATTCATTTTTTGTGCGCGGCGCGTCGTTCGTACCACGCCAGCAAGGGCTGGGTGCTGAGGCCATGCACCATCACGCTCAGCGCGATCACCGAGAGGGTCAGGTTCACCGCCACGGCGCTGCTGGTACCGATCAGCCCATGGTTGAGCGCATAGAACAGGTAGTAGAGGCTGCCGATCCCACGAATACCAAACCAACTGACCAGGCTGCGTTGTCGCCGATCCAGCAGGCTGCCCCAAGGCATCGCAAACACGCTGAGCGGGCGAACCACACAGAACAGCAACGCCGCCACCGGCAGCGCGCGCCAATCCCAATGGCTGACCAACACGATGCCCAATACGCTGACCAGAAACACCTCCATCGAGCGCTCGACCAGGCTGCCAAAAGCCAGCATGTCGCCCATCATCACGCCGGCGGCGATCTGGGTGTCCTTCAACTGGCTGACGTCACCGTGCAGCGCCTGCTCGGGCTCGATCTCCAGATGGCCCACCACCGGCTGGGCCAGGTGCTCGGCCGGCGTTTGCGCATAACCGGTGGATTTGACCTCGGCCTGGCGCAGCCCCAGGCCCGCCGCGAACACCGACAAGAAGCCGTAGCCGCCGACCGCTTCAGCCGTCACATACGCCAGGGCAATCAGCGCGAGGGTGAGGTAGTCATTCGGTGACAGGGTGCTATCGGCATTGATCAAGCGCAGGCGCAGGGTGATACGGCCAATGCCGCGGCCCATCCAGTAACCCATCAACAGCCCGGCCGGTACCGCCCATAGTAGGTTCTTCAGCACCCAGCCGCCGAACCAGTCGCCGTCGAAACCGCCATGTTGCATGAACAGCAGGCCAAAAATCACAAAAGGAAACGCAGTGCCGTCGTTCAACCCTGCTTCGCCGGACAGGCCGAATCGCAACGCGTCATAGTCCTGGGCATTGTTGACCTGCACCAGGCCGGCCAGCACCGGATCTGTGGGCGCCAGCATCGCTCCCACCAGCAATGAAACGCCCCAGGTTAAATCGAACAGGTAGTGCAGCAACAGGCAGGTGCCGAGGATGGTCAGCAGCATCACCGGCCCGGCCATGCCAAAGGCGATGCGCCAGGTGCGGTGCTTGAGCGGCAGGCGCAGTTTCAAACCGCTGACAAACAGCGAAAACAGCACCGCCACTTCCGTCAGGTGCTCCATCCAGCGCGCTGAGCCCTTCACGTCCAGGTGCAACAAGTCCACGCCCAGCGGGCCAATGGCGATGCCCAGCAACAAGCACACCGCTGAGGTGGTCACCGGCATCCAGCGCAAATAGGAGGAGGTGAGGGCGAGGGTGAGCAGTACGGCGCCCAATACGGCCAACCATAGAATGAAAGTCATCGTGCGTGTTCCAGGGCCGTGGTCTATGCAGGTTTGAGAACAGCGACCGGGAGGGGGTTCAATGTGATTGCCAGCCACGGGGACAAGGCCCTATTTATCCATTGAACGACGGTTTGCTATGCACTAAGTTGACCGATTGTTGCCGCGCGCATATTTATGGATTTGCGTCTTTATTCTTTCACCAGAGGCTCTGGCATGAGGTTTTCTCCCTTCGTTGAACGAATTGCAGGGCAGGGCGTCGCCGCCTGGGACATCCACCACGCTGCGTTCGACGCTGCCAGCCAGGGCGAAGACGTCATCATCCTCAGCGTCGGCGACCCGGATTTCGCCACGCCGGCCTTTATCACTGACGCCGCCGTCAATGCCTTGCACGCGGGAGATTCCCACTACACCGAGATCGCCGGGCGCCCGGCCTTGCGCGAGGCGATCGCGACCCGTTACCGCCAGACCCTGGCCCGCCCGTTGGCGGCTGACAACGTCATCATCGTGCCCGGTGCGCAGAACGCGCTGTTCATCAGCTCGCTATGCCTGTTGCAGGCCGGCGACGAAGTGCTGGTGCTCGACCCGATGTACGTTACCTACGAAGCCACGCTCAAGGCCAGCGGCGCCACCCTGGTGCGGGTGCCCTGCAGTGCGCAGTCCGGCTTTCGACTGGATCCACCATTGCTCGCCGCCGCGATCACGCCGCGCACCCGGGCGATATTCTTTTCCAATCCGAACAACCCCACTGGCGTGGTGCTCAACCGGCAAGAGCTGCAAGCCATTGCGGACTTGGCGATCGCACATGACCTGTGGGTGGTAGTGGATGAGGTCTACGAAAGCCTGGTGTTCGACGGTCAATACCACAGCCTCGCGGCGTTGCCGGGCATGGCGCAGCGCTGCATCGTGATTGGCAGCTTGTCCAAGTCCCATGCCATGACCGGCTGGCGTATCGGTTGGCTCATCGCCCCAGCGCAAATGGTGCAGCACGCTGAAACCCTGCTGTTGAGCATGATGTACGGCTTGCCCGGTTTCGTGATGGAGGCGGCGACGGCTGCGGTGTTGGCCCATGACGAAGTCACGCAAGGCATGCGTGAGACTTACCGACGCCGACGCGACCTGGTGGTGACTGCCTTGAGCGCCTGCCCGGGCATCCGCGTGCAGGCGCCGCAAGCGGGCATGTTTGTGTTGGTGGATGTACGCGATACGGGCCTGGGGTCCCTGGATTTCGCCTGGCGCCTGTTTCGTGAAGCTGGCGTGTCGGTGCTGGACGCGGCAGCCTTCGGCGAGCCTGCCCAGGGCTTCGTTCGGCTTTCCTTTACCTTGGGCGAGGAGCGTCTGGCGCAAGCCTGTCGGCGGATTGTGCTGTTTGTTGAACAGCTTGCCAGTGAGCGGGCCGTGCACTGGGCGTGAGTACTTGCCCAACTTTTGGCCTTGTCTCGTTTCAAATGCGGGAGGGGCGGTGCGACGATTCGACTTGCCCCGACGGCCATAGGTGTCTACCCAAATTGGTAGCAGCCGACGGTAACCACGATGCGAAGCGAGCCGCTATTGATCTTGATCTGCTTTTGATCTTGATCTTAGGCGCCCCGTTAAACCACGC